>CADCNV010000001.1 GCA_902802825.1 uncultured bacterium
TGTGATGTAAGCAGTACATACTGTACTTGTACCAACGGTGCAACTGAGGGTAGTAAGTCAAATTGGCGCAGTAAATGTTGTGGTTCTACCAAACCGAGCAATATGACAGATGCGGATTACAAGAAGTATTGTTGTAAATCGACAACCGGCAGGGCAACTTGGAACGGCAGTAATAATATGTGTTGTCGTGCGGCGAGTGCAGAGTGCTGCGATGTTAATCAGGCATATTGTACTTGTCCGCAAAAGTATGCCAGATACAGTTCGGGCTATTGGGGCAGAACGAAGAATGCGTATACGTCTGAAGCTGCAGAGGGTTGTTGTACCGGTCCGAGCAGAATAACGGGTTCTGATTGGGTTGCAGGATGCTGCAGCGTGAAATATTATGCATCCGGCAATGGTTCAAATGAGGGCAAGGATTGTTGTCGTATTTTGTATAATAATGCGACTGCACGCAATAGTGTATTCTCTGTAGGCGCTGGTTGCTGCAGTATTTTGGGAGTAAACAGTGAAACGGGTAAAGATAGCACCGGAGCTTATTATCCTGAGTGCCAGTTAACTTGTTTTAAAGAAAGCATATATAGTACGAGTACGAAATATACTCCGAGCAGTGTTGCAAAGGATTGTTGTGCAGGGAGTGGTAAAGGTTTAGTGCAGACCGCTTCGAATTGGCAGAAGTATTGTTGCGGAATGATAAATAGTGAACATAGTTGGTCGTTTCCAATGAGTGGTTCGAATGGTTCTTGTTGTGAGAAGCGTAAAACTTCAAATACGGGTGTTTATGTATACGATCCTTATTATATAGATCATGCTTGCCCTGCGGGCGGGGAGAAGAATGCATGTTCGGCTTATGGTTATGCTGCCTTTGGCTTTGTATGTCAAAATGATGATAAATGTAGTGCCTGGAAATCATTCCCGAATGATGTAAGTTTATCTGACAGTGAAAAGCAATCCTGTTGTTATGGGAGTGATCACCCTCAATGTAAACCAAGCTGCGAAGTTGCAGGTGCCTGGGGCGAAATGAATTGTTGGCGAAGTGGTGAAAACTTTATATGCGAAGCAAAAGGGTATTCTCCGGCAGGAGCTTTCCCATTATTTGTCAATGGTGGTCAATATTCTTACGGATTCCCAACAAATAGTCCTACTTCCTATGCAGCTCAGCAATCTAGGGCGATACCAAAGGATTTTACGTCTGTACCTGTTGGAGTATTTTATCCTTCAAATAATGCTCCGACAGGTACAGTTTCAGCTTCAGGTCTCAACACTTGCTACGGTTTTACGGCTAAGTTTTCTGTTTCAAACAGTTGCGTATTAAGTGGTTCAATTACTTCAAATTATCAGGGAGACGGTTGTCCAAAAGTTTGTTCGACTTCATCTTTCACATTAAATTGTTCCGGAACTTATACAAATAATTCTTCATATTATCCGAATATACTCGGCACGAATGTTCATTGCCAAGCATCAGGTTGTCCCGGTGTCGAAAATTCATATACTCCGTACGTTGGAAAAAGTGTTTGGGGTGCTGTTTTCTATACGAAATCTGAGTTATCTAATGGCAGTTATCTATACGAGAGTGGATCCTATGCTTTAACAGATGGTGATACTAAAGAATGGGATTGGCGAGGAACGTGGAATGGTGCTGCTATTCAAAAATGTCAAATTGTTCAGGGGAATAAAGGAAGCGGGCAAACTTTGAAAACTGTTCAAGCGGATTGTGATGGCGGGCCATGTACGAATGGTAAAACCCCTAATCATTGTTCTATTTCATATCCTTAATAAGCTTGTAGGTTGGGTGGAACCCAACAATAATAGTGTCGGTTCGTAATCTGCTTTCAGGGTCTATTCATTTCATTAAATTGATAGATTCTGAAACAAGTTCAGAATGACAATATAGCTTGTAGGTTGGGCATACCTGCCCAACATGTAAGTGATGTAATTCACATCCAATCCAAACCTTCCCCATAAAAAAATGGGTTTGATAAAATACCAAACCCATTTTCATTATGATATTTAATTATTAGTGGCAGCAAGTGCAAGTTGTGCCACAGCCAAATTGTTCTTTTGCTGCAGTCATATTAACTTTGATTCTGCCGTCAACAGCGATACCTTCACCTGTTTTTTCAGAAATTAACAATGGGTTAATATCCAATTCAGTGATGAAGCTGAAGTCTGAAACTAATTGAGATAATCTCAAAATTGTTTCTTCAATTTGTTCCATTTGTGCAGGAGTTGTACCTCTTGCGCCTTCTAACAGTTTGTATGCTTTTACTGATTTAATCATTTCTTTTGCATCAACGTCAGTTAAAGGTGCAATTCTGAATGTTACGTCTTTCATAACTTCGATAAATACACCGCCTAAACCGAACATCATCATATGACCGTATTGAGGATCTGTTGCAACACCGCAAACCATTTCACGGTTGCCTTTAACCATTTCCTGTATGATTACACCTTCCAAACCGTCTAACAAACCTTTTGCTTCAAGTTTAGAAATAAGGTCTTGATATTCTGCTCTCAATTGTTCAGCTGACTGAATGTTTACTCTTACACCGCCAACATCTGTTTTGTGAGAAGTTGTTTTTGATGTCATTTTCATAACAACAGGGTAGCCGATTGAATCTGCAATAGATACTGCCTGATCTTCAGTTGTTGCAAATCCGGATTTGCAAACTCTGATTCCGTATGCATCCAATACATCAATTGATTCTCTTGTTGTTAATTGTTCTCTTCCGTCAGCAATTGATTGTTTAATAATTGATTCTGCTTTTGCCTTATCAACGTTATAAGACGGAATTTTACCTTCCGGTCTTTCAATCCATAATCTTTGTTGATTTAATCTGTGTAAGCCCTCTGCAGCTTCTTCAGCATACATAAAGAACGGAATATTAACATCCATATCAGATAATGCTGTGAAGAATTCTGATTTAGTCATAAATACACCGATAACCGGTTTTTGTGGATTCTTTGCCTTAATTTCCATCAATGCTTTAGCAACATCAATATCTTTCAGACCCAAGAACGGTAAGTAAATACAAATAATCATATCAACATTTTCATCAGCAATAACTGTTTCTAATGTTTGCTTGTAGTGTTCGATAGGAGCAGATGCAATCATATCGATTGGGTTTTTAACAGATGCAGCTGATGGTAAGAAGCTTCTCAATTTATCTTTTGTAGCGTCTGTAATTTTAGCAATCTGCATACCGTATTCGCAAACAGCATCAGTTGCCATAATCCCAGGTCCGCCTGAGTTTGTAATGATTGCAACTCTGTCACCCTTTGGGATAGGGCAGTTTGCAAAAACTTTAGCGGTTGAGAATAAGTTCTTTAATGAGTATTCTCTGATTACACCTGACTGATTTAATAAAGCGTTAGCGGCTTTATCAGCACCTGCTAAAGAACCGGTGTGAGAAGATGCAGCGCTTGCACCTGCTGCTGATCTACCTGCTTTTAATGCCAAAATAGGTTTTTTCTTAGAAATTCTTGTTGCTAATTTTCTAAAGTTAGCAGGATTTTGAATGGATTCCATATATAAAAGAATCTGTTCAACGTCTTGTTCATTTTCCCAGTATTCCAAAGCTGTTTCCGCGTTAACATCTGCCTGGTTACCGATTGAAATGAATTGAGCAAAGCCCAAGTTTAAGTCTTTTAAGATATTTAAAATACCGCCGCCTAATGCGCCTGATTGTGAAACGAATCCGATGTGACCTCTTTCAGGAAGTGATTCAGCAAAGCATCCGTCCATAGAAATTTCAGGTAATGTATTTACAACACCTAAGCAGTTAGGCCCAACGCATCTCATACCGTATTCCTGAACTTTAGCTAATAATGCTTTTTCTGCCTCAGCACCTTCTTTGCCTGTTTCTTTAAAGCCGGCAGTGATGATACAAAGACCTTTGATACCTTTTTGGTGGCACTGATCAATTGTGTCTAAAACGAATTTAGCGTTAACAACGATGATTGCCAAATCGATTTCTCCCGGGACTTCCAAAACAGAAGTATATGCCTGTAAACCTTCAATAATACCGCCTTTTGGGTTAATCGGGTAAATATTACCTTTGAATTTGTATTCTTGAAGTCTTTTCATGATGTCAGAACCGATTGTGTGTTCTTTTGTAGAAGCACCAACAACCGCAATTGACTTTGGTTTCATAATTTTGTCTAAATTTGCTGTCATGTTCTTATCCTTTCTTGTTTGATAGTAATATTATATAATAAACATTGATAAACAAACATAATTTTTGGGGTAATTTACATAAATCATATTATAGGAATATGTTTGAGAAATAATATTTCTCTTTGTTCACTTTTCTTTTTGATTGCGACGCAAAAAGAAAAGTGAACCGAAAAGAAAAACACGCTATGGTACAATACTGCCTTACGGCAGCATAAGACCGCTTCCGCGGTAATATGTGTTTTTGCCTTTCAGGCAAAAATCTCTTAGCGCTGCTAAAACTACGCAGCGCACTAGGGAAGTTTTCATCAAAGGCGCCGTTGTTTTAGGCGCCTGATAGATTTTTGTCCGTTAGGACAAAAACGTATGCTCGTCCTAAGACTTATATCTTAAGTGCGTGGCGATGCCGGCAGGCATTGCTGTGCTTTAGCGTTTTTCTCTTTCTTGGTTCTATTCTTTCTCTTTTCATCGCAAGAAAAGAGAAAGAATGAACAAAAAGAAATTTTCAATCTCTCAATATATTCCTATAATATGATTTATGTAAATATTATGTTATTTTACATAATATTTACGCAATTTTGTAATCATAACAAGGCATAATATTACTGACGAACTCAAAAGCCCTATCCAAAAACCTTTTAAGTACATTTTCAAATGTAACCCGAGATAACAACCCAAAGGAATTGATACGCACCAATAGGCAATAAAGTTTGCAAGCATAATGATTTTTGTTTGTTTAATTCCTTTACAAATCCCCGAAAGCGAAATTTGTAATCCGTCAAAAATCTGATAACCCGCCAAAATTACCATTACAGGAAGTACAATCTGATACAATTTTGGGTCCGGGGTGAAAATTGAAACGATAAATTTTGGCAATGATAAATAAACAAGTGCGCAAATTGTCATAAATGATAGTGACATTCCGATACCTGCAAATGAATATTTTTTAAAGTCGTAAAAGTTCCCTGAACCGTTTGCAAAACCGACTTTTACCGCAATACCGTTTGAAATTGCAAATGGTATCATAAATGTCATGTTTACCAAAGTTATTAAAATATTTTGTCCTGCTGCATAAATTCCTGCAATCCTTCCCATTAAAACTGCAACGATATTAAATGCGACAAATTCAACAAGTATAGCTATGGCAATCGGCAATCCGATTTTTAAAAGGGCCTTGTAGTAGCCCTTTTCGTGGAAATTTCTCAGCTCCATAATTTTGTGGCAGTAAATTAAAAGAGCAAATCCCATAAAATATCTTACGATAAAACTTGAAACGGCAAGTCCGATAACCCCCATTGACGGGATTATTCCCCAGCCAAAAACAAAAATTATATTAAGTGCAAGATTTAAAAATACGCTGAAAATGGTTACTAAATTAGGAAATAATACGATTTCAAATGCCTGTAAAAATTCTTTTAAACTGTGATGTAAACCGCCGCCAAAAGTTGAAAATGCGCTTATCAGCATATAATCCTGAATCGGCTTAACAAGTTTTTGCTCAAATCCGATGTGCGGAATAATCGGTATAAATAAAAGAATTAGCAAACATGAAACCCCTGCAAGCCAAAGAGCAAATCTTATTGACGGATAAAAATATCTTTTTATCGGCTTCCCTTCTCCGTTGTAGTTTGATAATAGCGGAGAAATGCTTGCAGTTAATCCGATTGCAAGAGTCATAATGCAGTTTACTATTGCCGCCGCAAGACTGATTGCGGCAAAGGTATCTGTCGAATGCCGACCGGCAACGATTATATCCCCAATGCCGATAAAAATAAATCCGACGTTGCCGAGTATGATCGGGAATGCGATTTTTAAAAGTTCTTTTATATAATAAATCGGCTTGTGCATAGTTTGATTTTAGCATAAAAATAAGGTGCAAAAATTGCACCTTACTCTTATTATTTTTATTTTATGTAACTATTTTGAAACTGTTTCAAAAATTACATCAAATGCTTCAGAATCTCTTACTGCCATATCAGCAAGCATTTTTCTGTTTACAACAACATTTGCTTTTTTGCATGCATTTACGAATTTTGAATAGCTCATACCGCGTTGTCTTACTGCTGCGTTGATTCTTACAATCCACAATCTTCTCATATTGCGTTTTGTAGTACGACGATCTCTGTAAGCATACTTAAGTGCTTTCATTACAGCGATGTTTGCTACTTTAAAGATTCTGCTTCTTGCACCAATAAAACCTTTAGCAAGTTTTAATATTTTTTTGTGCCTTTTAACACCGGCACTACCACGTCTAATTCTCATTTTTCATGCTCCTATCTTGAATACTTCTTGTATGGTAACTCTTTAGATACCAGTGCTACATGTGACTCAGAAACGTCAACCATCTTGAAAATTCTGCGTTTTCTTGATGCTGACTTGTGTTGGAGCAAGTGGCCGATGCCTGCTTGTCTTTTCATAATTTTGCCGCTTGCAGTAACTTTATAACGTTTTGCTGCGGATCTGTGTGTTTTTAATTTTGGCATTTCGTTTCTCCTTTTTTGTTTGTTGGCGCATCAACGCCAACCTACGTACATCTTCTTCGCTTCATAGGCATACCAAGGCCTATTTCGGCTGTGTGTTCATATTAGTATGAACATATTTCTTTTGCAATAGGTTTATTCCAAATTTTGAATCACAACCTTTATAATGTAACAATTCCTTAACAATAACCAATAATTTTCTAAAGTTTTAATTAAATATGCCGATTATTCATTTGTAAGGAAACAAGGGATTAACTATGAGTCTTAATGTAAATTATACTTCTCTATACAAAAATGGCATTGACAGATCAATGCTTAAAGAAGTTTCTCAGGAGATTCTTAATCGTGCGGCTCAAAAAAGTGCTGCTTATACAAATAACATCACTTCTAATGCACAAGTTGGTTCTTTGGCTAAACCTGAATTGGGGATTGATTTATATAACGGGAAAGTTGATGTACAAGCACAAAAACAAATAGCTTTAAATAATACCTTACAATTTCAGTTAAATGCTGACACATTGAAATCTATTCAATTTTTAAATTCTCAGGCAGCAATTTCATCAAAGATTGATGGAAAGTATATGCCAAATGTAAATGCAAGCGCAATTGTTCCGGAAGCTCAAAAAACTTCTGAGGCAAACAAATCTCAGTTTATGAGTATATTTACATCTGAAACAGCAAAAGACAAAAACGGTTCTAATCCTTTTTATGGCGGGGAATTACTTATGAATAACAATAATCCTAAAAAGGAAGAAACCAAAAACGAATTAAAAAGCATTTTTGCTTAATTATAAATCCTCGTATTGAGGGCATCACAAGTGTTTACAAGAAAGTGTATATAATATCTTCTCTAACAGGAGAAGATATTTTTTTATCCTGTTGGCGAATTATATTTTTCATGTTATGGGTAATTATAGCTACATAAAACATATTATCGGTATGTATGTTTTGACAAACTACCTTGCCCCATTTCTTTGACCGCAAAGAAACGGGGCGCAAAGAAACTCCCCGACCTGAACTACGTTCGCTAATCATTTGTACGCCCTCGCATTAAGTGAATACGGCTTACGTCTAATATCCTCTGCTCGGGCTATGCTCCACATTCAGGCGAGATAACTCACTATCGTTCAGACAAATCCCGCCTTGTTGTCGTGTCGCAAACAATGATTGCTCACTTCGTAAAGGTCGGAAATCTTACAGGTGTGCGGGGCGTTGTCCTTAGCCCCGCTAAGAGATTTTTGCCCCAAGGCAAAAATACATATTACCACGAAGTGGTCTTATGCTGCCGTAAGGCAGTATTGTACCCTAGCGTGTTTTTCTTTTTTGGTTCGTTTTTTCTTTTTGCTTCAAGACAAAAAGAAAAAATGAACAATATACCAATAATATGTTTTATGTAGTCAGGCAAAATGAGGATTTATACTATGAAAAAAGAAAACATTTGGTTTGTTGCGGCTTGCGCATTGTTTTTTATCGGAGGTTATACAATGAATGATGTTGCTATTTCACTTCCCCGCTATAAAGTCGCTGTTGTTGATATTACAAAAGTTATGGAGCAGTCTAATGATATAAAAAATCTTAAAGCAAGTCAGGACAAACAATTAAAAGAACTCCAAACGCTGATTTCAAAAGCTCAAAATGAAATTGCAAATACTCAGGATGAACAAAAAGCAGTTCAGTTGCAGGCAAATTACAGTAAAGAAATTGAAACAAAAAGAAATGCAATAGATGAAGAATACAGCAAAAAAATTGTTCAAATAACATCAAACATAAAAAATCTTGTAGCTACACAGGCCAAAAAGGCGGATTATAATCTTGTCCTGCCGACAGGAATGGTAATTTCCGGAGGTGAAGATATTACTGATAATGTTTTAAAAGAAATGCAATAATTTTTAGCTAATAATAATTCTGTAAATTGGCGGAATAAATAATAAAGCCCCTATCATTAACGCAACAACAGTTACAATCATAACTGCTCCTGCTGCAATATCTTTTGCCATTCCGACCATGCGGGAATATTTGTTGTGGTAAATTGAGTCAAGTGCAAATTCTATTGCTGAATTCATCATTTCAGACGAAATAACCATTACTATTGTCAGTAACAATATGCAAAACTTTACCGTTGAAAAATGCAGTGCAAATCCCAATGCAAGTGCAAATGCTCCGCATAAAATATGTACTCTGATATTCTGTTCGCTTTTTAATGATAAGCGCATACCCTTGCGGGCGTTTCTAAAGGTGTTTATAAAACCCTGTGATTTATATTTTGTCATAATTTATATTTATACTTCCTAATGCTTTTTTTTGCCAATCTACTACAAAATCATACTCAGGTTGTGTCTGGTGGTCAAATCCCAAAAGATGCATTATACCGTGAGTAATGAAAAATGCGAGCTCATCTTCTTTTGAAATTTCCTTTTCTTTGGCTCCTTCAATCATTTTATCAAGAGCAATGATTATTTCTCCGAGGTTTATATCCCCGTCAAGCACAAATCTTTCATCTTTTGGACTATCTGCAAATACTGCAAATGTGATAATATCCGCAGGATAGTCCTTGCTGCGGTATTCAAGATTTATGGCATGTGTCTGTCCGCTATTGCAAAATACAAAGTCAAATGAAACTGATTCGTATTCATAATCAGTCAGACAGCAATTTGTTTTAATTTCATTCTGATTTAATAAATACTCAAATGTTGATTTTGCTGTATTCTTAACCCAATCAAAATCCAAATTCCAACCATCAAATTCGTTTGTACATTCAATATTGATATTCATATCAGTATTTTACCACAAATTGCTTTTCAAAACAAAATCGGCACCGTGTAATCGGCACCGATTTCGAATAACTCTTTAAATTTATTATTTGTTCATTTCTTTTACGATTTTATCTGCTTCTTCTTTGGTTAAGCCGGTTGCAGCTACTGACGTTTCTACTGAACCATCTGCTTTTTTGCATGTTGTAATAATTTTGTAACCATTTGAAGTTTTTTCTGTTCTTGTTTTATTTTTTGCTTCCTGGCTTACTCCTTTAGTTTTGTCATATTTTGATTTTTGAACTTTATTGTCCTGATATTTAGCACCGCCGAGTTCTTTTGGTAACTGTTCAGGGAAATAATATGCATCATATAATGTTTTCCCTTTTTGTTCTATTCTTGGGATAATTGTTTTGCCTGAAGCATCCTGACCTGATTTTGGTAAACCCATTTGTTCTCTGATGTATTCACGAACTTTTTTGTTTTGTTCAGGGTCTTTAATACCGTATTTTGCTTCGATTACTTTGTCAAGACGGTCACCTGCCTGCATTTTATATGCAATATTTTTTATTTCTTTTTTAGTTACATCTTCTTTTGCCGTTGCCTTGCAATCTTTTTCAGGATTTGCAGGGGCTACAGGTGCTGCTCCATTGCTGCATCCTTTGCAATCTTTGAGTAAATATGCTGCGCCTGCGAGAAGCAATAACGGAATACCCCATTTACCTAATTTTTTGCCAAATTTACCAAGTTTCCCAAAGAACCCTGATTTTGGTGTCGCATTTGGTTTTGGACCAGGAGCCGGAGTAGGTTTTGGTCCCGGAGCCGGATTTGGTTTTGGACCTTCGACCGGAGCTTGAATCGGAGCCGGAGTTGGGAGCCGGATTTGGTTTTGGACCTTCGACCGGAGCTTGAATCGGAGCCGGAGTTGGTTTTGGTGTTGGCTTCTCAATCAAAGCCGGTAAATTAGGAGTTGGTTTTACCACAGGAATTGGATTTGCATCTTTATATCCAAAACTTCTCCACCATTCAGCTGTTTCCGGAGTTACAGGTATTTTTGCCCCTTTAAAAGGTTCAAAAGGACAAGTTGCAGTGACTGTTCCTTTAGCAGCTTTTCTGTTTTCAGCTTTGCGCAAACTTTTTTGTAATTCGCTTTCGCCTTTGTTTATTCCTAATCTTTCATCAATGGCTGCTGCACTTACTTCAGGTCTTTCTTTTAGGCATTTACCAATATAACTTTTAACCCTTTTGCCTGCTTCAGCTTGGGACATAATTCTTCCTGTAACCGGATCTTGCGCTCTTATGCCGTATATTGCATTCTGCGTATTTTTTGCTTCCGATTTAGAAATAACTCTTCCGGTTTTCGGATTTTTTGCATAAACATGATAATTGACGATGTCATTGATAGAAACCATTTTAATTCCTCCTTAAATCCCCTATAAAATTTTTAGTATCCCCTATGTTTTTATAAACAATTTTTGTAAGTAAAAATTGACTAAAAAAAATCAAAGAATTCCAACACTAGGTTGAAATCCTTTGATAATCATTATTTTACAAACTTAACAATTTTTAATAATTATTTATAGTGTATGAAAATTGTCATTTTCTTCTTCGGGCTTATCTGAGGGGGCTATGGTTTTTGAGGCCTCCAACTCTTTTATTTTATTCTCTAAATCACTGTCAAGAGCTTGCGCAGGTATATCTATTTTGTTTTTCTTGAATTCTTTTGCAATATCTTCCTGATATTTAATTCTGTCATGCTGCATGCCTCTTAATACTCTATTAAATGTTGTAGCTATGATTTTGATATCTTTAAGTGTAAGCGGGCTGTCCTCCAATTGTCCGTCATCCAAGCGTTCTGTAATAATTTTGTTGATAATATTCCCGATTTCTTCTGATGTTGCGCCTTTCATTGCTCTGACTGCGGATTCTACCGCGTCTGCAATCATAAGAATGGCTGTTTCTTTGGAATTTGGTTTTGGTCCTGTGTAGCGGAATTGCTGGAGTATAAAATCATTTATAATACTTGGTAATCCGTATTCTTTTGCAAGCTCAACCCCATCTTTTGTGTGTGCGGTAATAACCATTTTACTTAATCTCGGGGTCAAATTGTTGTGTGGGTTTTCTATACTGAAATAAGATTGATTTTCTACAAAGAATAAAGGACGTTTAAGTTTCCCTATATCATGGTAAAACGCTCCGACTCTTGCCAAAATCGGATTGGCTCCGATTGCTTCCGCTGCAGCTTCACATAAAGTAGAAACCATCAGACTGTGGTGATATGTTCCGGGTGCTTCCATCTGAAGCCGTTTCAGCAACGCCTGATTGTGATCACCTAATTCTGCCAATCCGTATGGAGTAATAATATGAAAAGTACTTTCTAATAGCGGAGATAGTCCCAAAGCCAAAATGGAACTTATTAATGTGTTTATAAATATAAATGTACAATCTTTTATAATCAAATAGTTGTCAACATCGATTAAGCATTTGTCAATCAAATACAAACTCAGCATGATGAGTACTCCTGCTATACCCAAATGAAATCCGAGTTTGATGAGGTCAAAACGTCTTGTATATTTTATTTTTGAAGTCGTTATCATAGAAATTAGTGACAAAAGTATGAATACAACGATAAATTGTGATTTGTACTGAATACCGGTTGTCATTATTGATAAAATTAAAGTAGATAACAAAAATGCAATTCTCGGATTTAAAAATATTGATGCAATAATGACAACTGCAGGAATAGGGATTACATAAGGTGAAAATCCTGTTGGCAGCAGAACTCCTGTTGCGCATGCAATTATTGACAAAACTGCAGACAAAGATAAATAACGCGGTTCATTATATTTTTTTTCAAAAAATTTCAGATATGCAAGATATATGATACTTATAACAAATACAAGAATATAAACCGATAAAACACCCTGCCAATTAAGTTCATATACGTTATACCCTGCTTCTCTGAGGGCATCTCTTTTTAATCTTGTGATTGGTTCGCCTTTGTCAACAATTTGTTCATCTTTTTCAAATGTAACCATATATGGTTTTACTGATTGTTGTGCATTTAATTTCGCAAGTTCTGTTGCGGCATCATCAACAACAAGATTCGGAACAATTACTTGCTCTAATATTGCGCATATTACGGCAACCTGTCGTTTGGAAACATTGCTGACTAAGTTATTTAATATAATTTTATTAACATTATCTTTACTGTAATCGGTTTCAGTAATCCCTTTTTGCAGGATATTGTTAAGTGACAAAGATGCTTTGTCAAAGGCCTCGCGTAAGCTTTCTTCATCGACATTTAAAAGAAAATTGACTATAAAGTCCTGTTTGGGGTTGTCAGTAAGATCTAAAAGTATATTTATTTTATTAATCTTTTCTTTGTCTGTTATATCTTTTTCTCTTATTTGAAAAATAGCATTTTGAAGTGTTTTGAGATTGGACTTAATAAAATCGTCTTCTGCAGGTACAAGTTTTGGTTCAACCTTTTTTACGGCATCTCTTTTGTGTGCCTTTGTTCTTTCAATATCTTCAACGGTTATTGTTTTTTGAGCAATAATCTCTTTTTTGCTTTTACCGTTTTCAATTACGTTCTGGAAAAAGAAGTTTTGAGAAGATATTATTGCAGTAATTACAAGAGTAAAACATATCAAATAGAAGAATTTGATAAACTTTGAAGAAGTGAAAAACTCTCTCGCTGCTTCTAAATATTCAATTTTAGCCATATATATATAATTCCTATTTTATTCTGTTTTTTTTATATATATATTCTATAACCATTCCAAAATTTTTCAAGTCAAAATCATTCGCTTGATGTATGAAAGTATAAATAATATTTAATGCTTGCTATCTTCTTTTTCTGCCATTTTGTGCAGAAGATGCGGCATTCACTTTTTGAGAACGTCTTTTTGAATCAATAGCGCCATCTTTATTGAATCTTGCAAGTTTAACATCGGATTTGTCTGTTGTATCGAATTTTGCATATACTTTTGCATATTCATTTGCCATTGCAACATCATTAGGATTGTTTCCGTTTAATTCTGCATTTAGTGAAGATTGATTAAAGCCGGTACTGATATCCTTGGTTGATGGTTGAGGAATGTATGCAGTGTTATTAAAGCTGTTATTATTGATGTTTTCTTGATTATTATTTTGGTCTTGATTTAAAGTGTTTTCACCTGAATTTTGTTTTTCTTCGTCAGAAATTATATGTGCTTCTTTTTCAGCAGGCAAATTATCCATTTTATCAAGTTTTGCTTTTGCGATGTTTTTTTCTGCTTTAGACATATTTTTTTGTTGTTCAATTCTTGATTTTGACTGATCTTGGAGTTGTTTATTATTATCATCAATTTTGTGTTCAACATTATCGCTTACAAGCTTGGCTGCTACGCCTGTTGCCGCAACGGCAGCATTTTGTATAAGAGTTTTTGCCCATAATGCAGCAAGAGGCCAGCACCATGGCCCTCCTGCCATAAGTATTGCAATTAATGCAGTAATTATTCCTTGTGCGACAATCGTTTCTGCTATAATGACGTCTCCGACTGCGTCATTATTATCATTTCTTTCTGTTAATTTAGTATTAAGGTCATTAAACCCTTTTGATGAAAGGTTCGATTCTTTCATTGTTTTTAGAACTTTTGATTTTGGTTCTTCAATTGAAGATAAAAGTTTTTCATCTTTTTGTGCCATGAGTGAAACTTGTTTGCGAATGACACTTTTTGCACCTGCTGTCGGGTCTTCATATTCAACAATGTCTTCTTCTTTCATTTTGCCTGACTGAACAAGTTTTATTTGGTTTTGGTACATTGCAAATTGATAATCAATTGCTGCATTTTGCAGTTCTTTAAGCTGTTGAGTATAAATTTTTGATTGAGCAAAATTTTTATCGTGTTCAGCTTTTATTTGATTAGCTTTGGTCGTTAATGCCTTTGATGCATCTTCTGCAGATTTTGCATCCTTGTCAGCAAGTTCTCCGCTTTCGTCAACTATACCCTTTTTAGAGTATAAATCAAGTATTGACAGTCCGACAATAGCTGCCCATTTAAGAATTGCAAAAGTGAAACTCGCAGGCCCAAGCCCAATAAGAGATACAATATTATTTGCAACTACAAGTTTTACAAAATCGAAGTTATTTCCATATTCATCTTTTAATGATGCCTGATGGTCTACAATTTCTTCTTTTTGATTATTTTTTTCCGTTTTATTTGTTTTCTCTGTGTTTGAAGTTGAATTATCTGATTTGGATGTTTTCTTTGTTTCGGTTACTTCAAATTTATGTGTGCCATTATAAGAAGAAATCAGATCTTCCGGTTGTCTTCCTTGTACTATGTTTTGTACTACATATTCTTTTAGATCTTCCGTATTCGTGTCTGTTTGTCGATTTGTGGTCTCAGATGTTTCATTATCATCCGTGTCCGAATTAATAATAGTTTCGTTTTCATTAATTTCCTGTTCAGAATTTTGATTTGATACAAAATTTTCATTTTCTGGAATAATATCCTGTGTATTTGCATCAGGTTCAGCGATATTCTGAGGTTCTAATTCGGTATTCACACCAGGAATTGCAGAATTAATTTTTGCAGTATCAACATTTGTTGTGTCTTCTTCATTTAAATTTGAATCGCTATTTGTGTTGTTTGTTTGGTTATTATTTAAAATAGTATTATTAGTATTATTATCGTCTTCAGTTAAAACCGTAACATTGTTATTAATAGCATCATCAATATTGTTTTCAGATATAGTATTTGTATTGCTATTCACAACAGCATCAGTGCTTTCTTCTGATATAGAATTGGTATCGTTATTAATAGTATTATCAATATTGTCTTCAGATATAGTATTGGTATCGTTATTAACAACGTTATTTGTTTTTTCTTCTTCCTGAATTACTGATTTAGGGCTGTCTGTATTTTCTTTGTTTTCTTCTGTTTCAATTTCTGTATTGTTTATTATTTCATTTTCTGCGGATTCTTTTGTATTTTTATTCTCATCTGAAATATTTTGGGTGTTTGTAATGTCTGTTCCATTCTTCATTTCAGTTGATTCTGATTCTGAAGAATTTTTATTATTCAGGGTAATATCTTTTTGGTCAGATGTTATTTCTGCTAATATATTTGTTTGTGTCTGATTGTCAGTTTTAGTTGAAGTCGTTTCGTTTTGATTTTTGTTTTGGGAAACTTCGTCCTTATTTTCATTTTGTTCATCTGTATCTTTAACTTCTGTTTTATCTGTGCTAAAGGATTCGATGTCTAAAACATTTTCTATATGTTCTGCAGTATGAGTGTATTCATCGGCAAAAGATATAATTTCTTTTGTTGTATCACTATTAATAATTACATTTGCTTCATTGCTTATATTTTCTAAGTCATGACCTATTTTTTCTGCAACTAAAGATAACTGAATATCATTTATTCCGCTCAGTCTATCTGCTAAAGATGAACTGGTTGTTGATGCCATTTTGTATGCGTGTGCTCGGTGAAAAATGTTTAATCCGTCATCTAAATTTGATAAATTTGCTGCAGCATTGATTGTGCTTCCGGCTATATTTCTGCCTTCAGTAGTTTTATTTTGCAAATCATCTATTGAATCAAGAAAATCATCCAGTTGAACGGCATCATTTTGCATTTGTTTAATTATGTCGCTGTTTTTGTCGAGTTTCTTTGATAATTTAGTATATTCTGCGTATTCGGAAGATGTTATTGTTCCTTCTTTTTTCTTCTTATCAAGTTCTTTCCATTCATTTACCATTTTTTCGGTTTTATCTATTGAACTTTGATTTAATATATTTTTTTGCTTTTTGCTGATATCAGAAGCTTTGCCTGCGTACTCATTTGTTTTTTCTGATTTTTTTATAATATCTTCCTGAGCTTTTTTAGATTTGACTGAATAATCTTTTACCTGTGCGCGGATCTTATTTATTTCTGATTCCCCGGTTTTTTGGTTTTTAAAATTATCGTCATTATATTCAGAATTGTCTGAAACGATTACATAATCAGTAACGTCTGCTTCTTGCTGCCCCTTTGCCCAACCAAGAACAGCTTTTGGAATGTTGACACCATTATTTGCCATTGCAATAATTTCTTCATAAGAATATTGTGCATATTTAGGATCCGGTGCAACATCAAGCCCCCCAAGTACCTTGTCGTAATGGCCGTTAAAGCTCATGTTTATTTGTCTTTGAGCGTATTGGAGATAAAAAGCATCACTAAATTTTTGATTCTGACCTCCACTTGGAGTAAAATCTTGTTCTCCCTGATATTTTAATTGCCCCGCAAGAGCCACTACTTCCGGGCTGTATCCGGCAGCTTCATTTGTATCAATAGGCAATGACTTGCTGTGGTCTTTAATGTTCCCAAAGCCGGTATGTTTATTTATAGATGTTTTCAGCGATTTTGAAACATTTGCTCTTTCAGCTTCCGGTGTCGCTGCTACTGTTTTTGTGTACTTACTCATAATTTCTTGCCTATTGATTAGTAATTACTCATATCTAAAGACGGCAAGAATATTGATAAACTTTAAAAAAATACCCATAAAAAAATAATGCCGTTACAAATTGTTACAATGTAACAGGCATTATTTTAGTTTGTTAATAAATTATATGTGCTTTTCTATATTTGTAATAATAGTTGATTTTGGCATTAATCCAACCATTCTTTCAACCGGCTGTCCTTTGTCAAAAACTAAAAGACAAGGGATTCCGCTTATTGAATATTTTTTTGCTGTTTCTTTGCTTTGTTCAACATTTACTTTTACAAACTTCACTTTTCCTTCGTAATCTTTTGAAATTTCTTCCAAAACAGGTCCTAATTTTCTGCATGGCCCGCACCATGTTGCCCAAAAATCAACAACTGTTGGGATGTCAGATTGTTCTACTTCCTGTTCAAATATTTCATCTGTTAATTCTAAGATTTCTGCCATAATTCCTCTCCATTAATTTTATTACATGCCGCATTTTAACATAGAAAAATTTTTTGTGCTATTATCTAATGTAGGATTGTTAGGATAGAGATATGGCAAGAAAGAAAATAATTGAAATAGTTTTGGATACAGAAACAACCGGGCTTGATTATACTAAAGAAAAAATGGTTGAATTTGCTGCTGTCCGTCTTGAAAACGGAAAGATTAAAGATCAGTTCCAAACTTTAATTAATCCGCAACAGCATATAAGAAAATCAAGTATTGCTATTCACGGTATTACCCCTGAAATGGTAGAAGATGCTCCGACAGAAGAAGAAGCAATGCCAAAAATTCTTGAATTTATGGGGGACTACCCAATGGTTGCTCACAATGCGATATTTGATTATTCATTTATAAATGAAGCATCAAAAAGAGTAACGGGGAAAGAAATTCAAAATGAAAGAATAGATACTCAGCAAATGTTCAAAGAAGTCTATCCTGATTTGGATGCGCATGGTCTTAATGCCTTAACTGAAAAATTTAAAGTTGAGTTAAAAGATCATCACAGAGCAATGGGTGATACTATGGGACTGGCTCTTGCTTATCCAAAATTAAAAAAATTATATCTTCAGAGAAATGATTGGGCTAACAAAGAACTTGAAAATGTTGAATACCTGTTTGAAAGATTTTTGCGTATACAGAATACCGTCACTACATTACAATCCGAATTGCAGGACTTAAAATCAGTATTCAAATTGTACTTTGATTTAGGCGGCAAACCGTTGACCTCAGAAGAAGGTGACTTATTAATATACAATTCAAAACAGTCTTTTGGATATGATTTTGAAGCAATAAAACCGGTACTTGAAGAATTAGGTGCATTATCAAAGGCAGCTCGGCTTAATACGGGCTTTGTTGACAGACTTGCAAACGGTCATAGTATTGATGACGAAAAAAGAGAAATTTTAAAAAGTGCCCGCACTGAATTGACTGAAACAAGAAATGTGCAAATAGTAAAAAATAACAAATAGCTGCCCGTTTTTGCGTTGTGAACGAAATCTTGTGAAGTGCAGAAATGGGAAATAAGGAGAAGGTAAATAATGTTAAATAAAATAGGAGCTTTTTTTGCAGAACCGCCTGCAGCAGAACCTATTCAGGATAGCGAAAAAGTCGCATCCATGTATAAACACTGGAGATGGAGAATTTTTTATTCAAGTTTTATTGCTTATGTAGTTTTCCATTTGTGCCGTAAAAATATGGCGGTTGCGTTGCCTGTTATGTCTACTGATTTGGGACTTTCCAATACTCAGCTCGGAATTTTGGGCTCTACTCTCTATATTACATACGGTATAGGGAAATTTATAAATGGCGTTATTGCTGATAAATCAAATGTAAGAACGTTTTTACCGACAGCTTTGATTTTATCTGCTATTTGTAATATATGTTTTGTTTTAAGTGCATTATTTATTACTCCGGGGAAAGTAAGTTTCTTTGGTTTACCTTCTGCAACTGTTTTGTTGTGGTTATTGGCTTTCTTCTGGGGCGCAAACGGTTGGTTCCAATCCTGCGGATTCCCTCCGGTTGCTAAAAGCTTATCATATTGGTTTTCAAATTCCGAGCGCGGAACAAAATGGTCAATTTGGTCTACATCTCACCAAATTGGGGTATTTTCATCGGTTGCATTATCGGGCTTGATTATTGGTAAACTTGGTTGGATGGGTGCCTTTTACGTTCCTGCAATAATTTGTATAATTACAGGTATATGGTTATTTAATCGTTTGCGTGACAAGCCGCAATCTCTTGGTTTACCTGATATTGAAAAATATAATAATGAGCCGGTTAAAGTTGAAGTTGCTGATGAACAGGCAAATGTTTCTTATCTGCAAATTTTCAAAAAACATATTCTTTGCAATCCTATTATATGGATGCTTGCAATCGCCTATACTTTTGTTTACATAATCAGATTTGGTACGGAAGATTGGCTTGTTAAATATTTGGTTGAAGTAAAACATAATACTTTGCCGATTGCTAGTGCAAAGCTCAGTACATTGGCTCTTGTTGGTTCTGCCGGAGCAATTATGGCGGGGGTAATTTCCGATAAATTATGCAAAGGTAACAGAACCCCTGTTAATATAGTATTTTTAATTTTACTTGTTGCAAGTTTGTATGCTTTTGCTATCAACCCTGCAAATAATGTTTTCTTAGAAATTTTAGATTATGTGTTTGCAGCGTTAATCGGGGTATTCACAGCAGGCCCTCAGATGCTGATTGGCGGACTTTGTGCAGTTGAAAGCAGTTCAAAACGTGTTGCCTCTGCTTCTATCGGCTTTACCGGGATATTTGGGTATATCGGTGCGGCGTTATCTGCAAGCGGTACAGGATATTTTGTTGATAAATTCGGCTGGAACGGTGCTATTTCATTCTGGATGGTTGCAACAGTAATTTGTGTTGTAATTTGTATAATACTTTATATTTTTGAACAAATGAGAAAGAAAAAAGCTCAGGCGTAATTTTAGAATAAAACATTAAATTGTACCATAGTCCAATTGATACATAATTTTTGTTTATATATTCTTCAATTGTATTAATTTATATAGTGAGGAATGTATGAAAAAATTATTATTAGCGGTTTTAAGTTTATTGTTTGTTGCAGGTTTTTCTGTATTTGTTTTTCATCCGGATAAAGCTTTTGGTCAATGCAGTCCAAACAGCGTTGAAAGATCAGGATGTTGTTCTCATCACGGAGGTGTTTGCGGATGCAATTCATACTCCGGAAGGTTGCGCTGCTGCGATGGTACAACAAGCCCTTCTTGCGGTTGTTAATACATGAAAAAAATCTTTGTTATATTATCTTTATTTCTTTATTCTGTGCCTGTTTGTGCAAAGCATTTGTATTCCGAAAAAGAATATCAGACGTATTGGTGCAATAAAGAAGGCGGTCAAACTGAATATATTCTTGATGATAAAGCAAGAGTCGATTGCTTATTACCTAATTATGCAGTAGAATTTGATTTTGCCCAAAAATGTGCTGAATGTATAGGGCAGGCACTATACTATGGCAAAAAAACAAACAGAATCCCAACGTGTGTTTTGATTATGGAAAATTATTCTAATGATTTACGTTACCTGAACAGATTAAAATATGCTACGCAAAATCAAAAATTCTGCGTATATACAATTCAACCTGATGTTTTCTCAAAGTAAGTTTTATAATTCATTCTTGCATAATTGTTTTTCCCGTATTTCGTGCCTGTCTTGACCTGTTCGCAATAAACGTGACTCCGTGCCCTGCTCGTCTTGCTCATCGCAAGCCGACACTGGTACTTCGAACTCTGCTCGGAGCCCGCTCCTCGCATTAAACGGCAACGCCTCCAATTAGCAAGAATATTCATTCTTGCATAATTGTCGGTCTGGTACTTTGTACCTGCCTCTGCTCGGAGCTAAAAAAAAGTTGCCATTGAATAACGGCAACATTAAATAAACACGAGGATATTAAGAGAGAGAGTATAAAATAAACTTTTTTTAATTCTTAAATCCTTTTCACAAATATTTTAGATTTAATCTTTATTTTCCCTGAATTGAAATTTGCATTTCCCTTACACTTATATAAAGTATTTTTGTTTTATGAAATTGCGTTTTTATATAAATGTTGTTAACAATTCTTAAATAAAGCCGTTTTATAGATATTAAGTATATATTATTTATATAAAAAATATAAACAAATTGAGATTTAATCTTAATATTTAATTTAATAAATAATAAAAAAAATCATGCTAAATAGCATGATTTTTAAGATAAGTTATTTTATTTTTTTAAAATAAACCCATTTCAATTACTTTTTGGCAAATTCTTACGGTATTAAGAGCCGCACCGATTCTCAAATTATCGGCAACGCACCAGAGAGAAATACCATTATTAAATGCCAGATTTTTTCTGATTCTGCCGACATAAACAGGGTCAACTCCCGAAGAGTCTTTTGTTGTAGGGTATTCGAAATTCTCCGGATTATCAATTACCTTGACGCCGAATGTATTTTGTAAAATACTGCGAATTTCACTCGGTTCCACATTTTTTTCAAACTCAATATCAACGGCCTCAGAGTGACTGTTAAATACAGGTACCCTTGCGGCGGTACAGGAAATTGGTAAATCCGCATCAAGATGTAAAATCTTTTTCGTTTCATTTACAACTTTCATTTCTTCCTTTGTATAGCCGTTATCGCAAAATACATCTATTTGCGGTAAAACATTAAATGCAATTTCTTTTTTGAAGGCGTTTGGTTCAAATTTTTCGCCGTTTAGGGCTGCTTTTGTGTTATCTCTTAATTCATTTATTGCTTTGAGCCCTGCTCCTGAAACTGCCTGATATGTTGATACAATAAGTCTTTTTATTTTAAATCTTTCGTTAAGCGGTTTTAAAACAAGCATCAATTGTGAAGTTGAACAATTCGGGTTGGCAATTATTCCCTTGTGCAATCTGATATCATCTTCATTCGCACCAACAATTACCAAAGGTACTTCTTTTTCCATTCTGAATGCCGATGAGTTGTCAATTAAAACTCCTCCTCTTTTTACAATTTCAGGCGCAAATAATTTTGATGTTGTTCCCCCTGCAGAAGCCAATACAATATTTATTTCGTCAAAACTTTCCGGCTTGGCTTCTTCTACGGTGTATTCTTTACCCTGAAAAGTAATTTTAGAACCGGCACTTTTTGCGCTCGATAGAAATTTTATTGTATTAAATTCAATTCCCAATTCATCAATAATTTTTGTAATTTCTCGCCCGACAACCCCTGTTGCCCCTAAAATTGCTATATTCGGTTTGCGTTCTGTCATATCTTATAACCCTTTCTAATATGTCCTTTTTGATAATACTACAAGAATGAGGTTAATAGCGTATAAAATTAATAAATATTTACTCTAAGTTGTTATTTTTTTAAATTATTTTTGATTTGGTAATATCAGACAATATAATTTGTTTTTTATATCTCATTATGGTAAAATCTGTATGTAAGAGAGGTTTTTATGGCTGAAATTTTAAAATTGCAAAATGATGTTCAATTTATATATAAACAAAATAAAAATACCCCCAGAATGGCTTTGTGCTTAAATTTTTCAATAAATCTGCCTGAAGAAATTCCGGGGATATATACTCTTATGGCTCGTTTATTGCTTCAGGGAACTAAAAAATATAATTCAGAGCAATTGGCAAATGAATTTGAAAAATATGCAATTGATTTTTCAAGCGAACTGTTTCCGAATTATTTGCGTGTAAAATTTGTTTGTCTAAATGAAGATTTTTCAAAAGCACTTGAATTAATGGATGATATTTTGAAAAATTCAACATTTGAAGAATTCGAAAAAGAAAAAATTAAACTTATCGGCGAAATTACAGCAGAACTCGATTCTCCCAGAACAGTTGCTATGGATGCATATTACAGTAAGATGTTTGAGGATCATTATTACAGCAATTCTTTGGTTCGTATACTTGATAATATAGAAAGAATTTCCAAAGATAATGTCATAAATGCCTTTAAGTATATTTTAAATAACAGCAAAAAAAGTCTTGCAGTAGTCGGGACTCTTGATAAGAACAAAATTTTTGACCAAATAAACAAATCATTGGGAACTCTGCCTATTTCGACAGCAAGTAATTTTATGATTCCTAAGCCCAAGCTTGATGTTGTGAAAACTGTCGAGAATACAAAATCGGATTTGAATCAGGCGCATATTATAAAAGGTTGGCTTCTTCCGACGTACGGAGAGCCGGATTATCCTGCTATCGTCTTATTGAATATTATATTGGGTTCATGCGGCCTAAGCTCAAGATTATTCCTCGAATTGCGTGATAAAAAAGGGCTTGCTTATGTTGTCAGAAGTTCTTACGAAACATTTAAATATGCAGGGAATTTCATGATTTATATTGCAACGGCTCCGACCAATATTGATACCTGCCTGAGCGGCTTTGATGAAGAAATTAAAAAGATAAAAACCTATCCTGTTTCAGAAGAAGAACTTGAAAATGCAAAGACAAATATTGTCGGGAAATATGAATTTCTTGAAGAAACTAATATTCAGCAGGCATGCTCTTATGCAAAATTTGATGTTTTGGGATTGGGATACAATTATACGGAAAATATTAAGCAGCAGGTTCAATCGGTATCTGCAGATGATATATTAAAATGTGCTCAAAAATATTTTGCGGATGATAAGTATGTTCTTTCAATTATTAAGCCGGAATAATATTAAATCAAATCTACGTTAACTATATTTATAAGTAGTAGTTGAGAGATTAAAACTTTTTGCTTGTACACTTTTCTTTTGCCTCGCAAACAAAAGAAAAGAAATGAACATAACATACCTATAAATATAGTTTATGTATATTTTTGTAAACATTATTTTCAAATTAATCAATTTTTACCCTTGAGCTTTCTTTCGATATATGCAAAAGAAAAGAAAGCAGGTAAAAGATGTGTGCTGATTGTGTGTTAGTTCAAAATGAAGAATTTGATGAAAATATTGTTGAAAAATACAATTCTGAATTTCAGCAAAAACGAATTGAAGCTTCAATGATCGACATTGTTGAAAATTTAGAAAAATTATATTTTTTATAATTATAGGGCAGTAAGCCACTAAGTTACTGAGCCCCAGGGCTTTTTAGATTATTAATATCAGTATTATTTACTTTATTCCAATTAATGATACTTTCCATTTATTTTAGAAGTTTTTATTTTACAAAAAGTATCTTTGGATTAAAATATTGTTGTAAACTGATAAAATAGGTCGGCTTTGTTACGTCGGCAAAGTTAAATAAGGAGAAAGTTTTATGAAAAAGGTTTTATTAAGTCTTTTTGTAGCAATAGCAATTGCTATTCCTTCTGTGGCTGCTACAACTTACAATGCAGCTTCAAGAGTTCAGGAAATTGGTCAGAATTTATTAACAAAAAATGGTATTCCTGCTACAAATATTAAATTTATGGTTGTTTCTGATACTCCGAATAATTCAGAATTCATTTCAACAAAAGTTGTGAATGTATCAAGTTTAGAGCTTGCATTTGCAGGAAATGATAATGAAGTTGCTGCTGTTGTTGCAAATGAACTTGGGCATATTATTTTTGGTCACAGTTCAAAAAATAAAGTAATGAGTTTGCTTCAATCCACAACCGATACAAATATTAAAACATCAACAACAGTTCAGACTTTCGCTTCTAACTATCAAACAACAAAAGAAGATAAAGAAGCAGATTTGGTAGCTGTAAACCTGATGGTTGGTGCAGGATATAATCCACTGGCTGCAATTGTTGTTTATACAAAACAAACAGGTACTTATTGGGATACTATTGTAGGCCGTCCTGCAAACGCTGAAAAAGCTTTGAATATTTATGATTACATCGAGTATGTTTATCCTGCTAAATTGAAAGCCGGTTATGGCTGCAATGAATACAGAACATTTTTGGTTTATGCTCAAAGCGCAGCTGAAACAAGAAATGCTAATAAAAAATTAGCTAAAAAGCATGATAAAACATACAAAAAAGCACAAAAAACGACTGCAGATAAAATTGCCAAATTCAAATTAAGAGGCGGAATCAGCGGTTGGGATGCTGTTTACGGCTTATTAAATACTGCTCAATAGTTATATTGTTATAATTAGTAATAAAAGCGGGAATTGAGATTCTGAAACAAGTTCAGAATGACAAAATTCCCGCTTTTTTATTTAAATTAATAATTTTATTTATGCAAAATTTACACCCTTGCCACCATTTTCATAAAATTCCTTTACTGCCTGTTTTTTACGAGCCAAATCTTCATACTTTTGATCAATTTTGCCCATTTCATAAGTGCCTTTTGTTGCTAAATAACCGACTGCAGCAAGTACAGGAAGTGCTATCATTCCTATAACCTTTGCTTTTCCGGGTAATTTTGCTAATTTTTCTGCTGCTTGCGGCGCTTTTTTAGCAATTTTTTCGGTGACTTTGTTGATAAATTTTAATGCTTTTTTATACAATGAAGGCTTTGTCAAAACTTTATAACCGGCATATATGCCACCGCCCATTATTAATGTATTTGCCGCATTATACTTAAAATTGTTTTTCATGTGCTCAACTGCACATTCTGTTCTGTTTGACAAATCCCCTTTGTCACTGCTTACAAGTGAGCCGATTACCGGCGAAATTGAATTGATAATAAATGATGTCATAGTACCTTTTCCTTTCTATTTTTTTTATTTTCCCTTACTCCTATATAAAAAAATAATAATAAGTAAAATTGTCATTAAATAAGAAATTAAATTGCATTAAATTGTAAAAAGTAATAGTATCAATGGTTTAGATAATTCACAAAACTTAATAAATATGTAATTTAGTTATGTATTTTGAGTAATAAAGATAATTTAATCACATTTAAAAATCTTAAAATATATGTAGTATAGTGATATGAACATAAAAAAAGAACTTGGCAGCAAAATTAAACATTTAAGACAGAAAAAAGGTATAACGCAGGAACAGCTTGCTGAAATGGCTAATATTTCAACAAGAACTTTAGGCGGAATTGAAATTGGTAAGAATTTCATGACTGCAGAAACTATGGGGAAGATTGTCAAATGTCTTGATATTTCTCTTGCAGAGCTTTTTGATGCTGAACATTTGCAGCCGACAAAAGTTCTTGTTCAGGATTTGCATGAAATGATAAATTCTATAAAAGACGATAGTGACAAGGTAAAAGAAGTTTATAAAGTTGTTAAGGCGCTGGTCTCGATTTAATTTTTTAATTAATTGATAGGTATTACAACGACAAAATCCCTCATACAAATCGAATGAGGGATTTTGTGTAATTAATTTAAGTAAAATTAATCGAATACGTAGCTGATTATAGCTGCTTCTCTAGCTTGCTTGATAGCTTTTGCAATCATTCTCTGGTGTTTTGCACAGTTGCCTGTGATTCTTCTCGGAATGATTTTTCCTGCTTCTGTTAAGTATCTTCTTAATTTAGAAGCATCTTTGTAATCGATTGATTCGATTTTGTCAGCACATAATGAACAATTTTTGTGCTTTTTCTTATCGTCTGCTTTTGCCATGTTTCTATTTGCCTTTCTAGCCCTTATTATCTGTTGTTGGGCAAGTATGCCCAACCTACCTTTCTTAATTTTTTACATTGGCTTTCGCCTTTATTCCGCCTGTGCAATCAAAGATTGCTTCGTTCGCTTCATTATCATTTCGCTCACAACGGCGGTGGTATTATGTTTCGTGCCCTGCTTGTCTTGCTAATCGCAAGCCAACACCGGCACTTCACATCGGCTTTCGCCTTTAGAACGGAATTTCTCCGTCATCCATCAAAACTTCTGTTTCGGAAGCTCCTGATGGTTCCATATCTCCAAAACTCAGGATGTCGCCTTCTTCGTGTACTTCTGATGATGATGAACTCCCGCCCATTAATTCGATTGATGATGCTTCAATTTCAAAAACTTTCTTTTCTGTTCCGTCATCAAGTTTGCTTACCCCTGTTTGAAGTCTTCCGCCAACCAAAACTTTTTGATTTTTTGAAAGAGTATCAATTACATCAGAAAGCGCTTGTCTTTTTGATATTACTCTGACTAATGTTTCTTCTCCGCCTTCGCCGATATTCATAACAAAAGAAGATACTGCAACATTATTCTGCGTATATCCTGTTTTTGGTTCTCTGTATACTATGCCTGTTACGGCTGCTTTTGCTAAAGTCATATATACTTCCTTTATCGTTGTCGGCATAGTAATGCCGACCTACTTCCTTTATCTGTCGGGAATGTTTATTATACAGAAGCTTTTTCTGAAACTTCCATGAACATTGTTCTTAAAATGTTATCATTCAATCTTAATTGTCTTTTAAATTCTGCAACTTTATCAGCAGGTAATGAAAGTATTGTTGTCGTAAAATATCCGTCTCTGAAATTCTGGATATCATAAGCCAGTTTTTTTCTTCCTGCTTTATCAACAGATTCAACGCTTCCGCCAAAATCAGTAATTACTGAATTGATTTTTTCAATAATTTTTTCAACTTCTTCAGTGTCAAGATTTGGCTTGAATACGCTCATTAATTCGTATTTTCTCATTTTAAATTTCTCCTTTTACTATTTATATTGTGTGTGTTTAAATCTTATCATGAAAAAATATTTAATCAACTACATTATATTTTTACTTAATTGATTCATTGCACATATCTATGGTATAATCATTTTATGTTAACATTTGCACAGTATTTCAGAAGATCCGCAACATACAAAGTCTTTTCGACGTTAGTCGCTGATTTTAAGGTATTTACTTCTACAATCGGTCAGATTGCTCAGATGGGTATCAGGATGTGTAAACGTATTCTGGTCGACGGGGTTCAGTTTAAAGAATTATTCGCTCAATGCGAAAGATTCGGGATAAGTTCTTTGCCGATTACTCTTTCAATTGTGGGTATGACTTCGATTATTGTGTCTTCTCAGGTTGCAAATGAGATGGTAAAGCAAGGCGGCTCCGGTTTAATCGGGATGTTAATGACCATTCTGACTGTCAGAGAAGTTGGTGTAATTATGTCAGGTTTTGCTATTACATCAATGATCGGTTCTTCATTGGCTTCTGAACTTGCTACAATGCGTGTAACAGAACAGGTAGATGCAATTGATGTTCTTGGAGTTGATTCCGTCGGATATTTATTTACTCCGAGGGTGTTGTCAGGAATTTTAATGATGCCTGTTATAGTCATAATAGCTTCCGTATTCGGGATTATTCTTGGCGGGGTTGCATCAAATATATTTTCAGGTCTTTCATACAGAGCATATTTTACATCAGTTTGGCTCGGTTTGTTTATGAAAGATTTGTGGGTTTGTTTAGCCAAAGCCGCTGTTTTTGGCGGGACAATAGCTTTAATCAGTTGTACCTGCGGGTATTTTGCAAAAGGCGGAGCAAAAGGTGTCGGACTTGCAACAACTAAAGCCGTTGTATGGTCATTTATCTCAATTGTTATTTGGGATATGATTTTTGCAATGTTGTTTTTCTTTTAATAAAGGACAAAAAAATGAGTATTGAAGTAAAAAATTTAATAAAAAGTTTTGAAGATAAAGTCGTAATAAATGATATTTCATTTAAGGTTAATGACGGTGAAGTTCTTGCGATTGTCGGGTTCTCCGGTTCAGGTAAAAGTACGGTTTTGAAACTTATTTCAGGGCTTATTCCTTACGATAACGGCGAAATTATTACTTCAGAGGGCGATATTGCAATGGTATTTCAGTATTCTGCTCTTTTTGATTCTCTGAATGTTTTTGAAAATATTTCATTTGCACTGAGAGAAAGAAAAGATTTGAGAAAACTCTATACCGAAGAAGAATTACACGAAATAGTAGCACAAAAGCTTGAACTTGTCGGCTTGCAGGGAATCGAAAACAAATACCCGTCCGAATTGTCAGGCGGTATGCAAAAGCGTGTCAGCTTTGCAAGAGCTATTGTAACAAAACCGAATACGATTCTTTATGATGAGCCGACGGCAGGTTTGGATCCTATGTCATCAACTCTGATTGAAGATTATATTGTTAGTTTGAAGCACGAAATTAATGCTGCATCAATCGTCGTTACTCACCAAATGTCAACGATTACAAGGACTGCAGATAGAGTAATTATGCTTTATGACGGTAAAATTGTATTCGAAGGAACACCTGAAGAATTGCTAAGACAGGACAATCCTTATACAAAACAATTTGTTACGGCTTCACTGGAAGGTCCTATGAAAATGAAAGCATAGTAATTGCGCGGTGTTTTCATTAGTTTACGTAAGCATCCTGAGTTAATTTTATTTCATACAAAGACCCTGATGGTATTGAAATATTTTTGCCCTTTTGTGTAAGTCCCGTAACAGGGGAAGTAACCGTGCAAACAGCAGAGCCAAGCCAACCCGTTATGGTCGGAATTGGTGATAGAATTGTGCCGACAGGATTCGAGGACATTTTGGTCGAAAGATTTCTTGCTTTTTTGTAGAAATTTATGCCCTGTGTAATTTTGTTATCAACTCCCTGCAAATATTGTCTTGCTCCTTTGATATTGTTAAAAAATATATTTTTTGAATTTGCTTTTGTTATCTTCCCTTCAACTGCAATTGTCTTACCGTTTAGAGTCATACTTGTAATTTTTATCTTAATTAAGCCGCCGTTACCTGTAATCTGTCCTCCGTGTGATGCGGATATAACTCCTTTAAATTGAGTTCCGGCAGGAATAACTATGTTTTTATATACCGGTTCGGTTGAAGTAAAGGTTAATAGTGAGTTTACGCCTGACCAGCTTGAAATGCTTGCGTTTGATTTTACAGTGAATTTTGTTCCGGAAGGTATTTTCGTTCCTGTCTTTGGCGTAACAATATTTGATATTGTATTGGAAATTTTTGTAACAGCAGGAGTTGAATTATCAAAAACCGGTGTATTTTTAGGCGGTTTTTTGTTTGATATTTGTTTTGCCTGCTGATTTTGATTCACTTTCATGTCTTTATTCAGTTTATTGGCATCATATTTTTGCTCAATTTCACTGTTAACTGAAGTGTCTAAATTGTATGCAAATACAGGAATACACAGTGAACATAATAATAAAACTAATATAAATCTATACATTTTTGATAATTTTACCCTGACGCAATATCAATACAAGATAAATTATAAGCGCAAGAGGAACAAAACTAATCATACCGATAACCGAGATTATAAAAATAAATATATTTATTATAATGGCATTGTTTTTTTCGCCCGTAATATCCCAAAGCCGTTTTGCACTTTGAACAAAATAAAGATAAAGCAGTGGTAATTCAATGAAAATAGCAAAAACAAGCGGGAACCAAATTATTGATTTTAAACCTAAAATGTTACTTGTTGCATATACAAATATAAGAGCAAAGATTAATTGCAGAATTGCAATCAAAATTGAATATTTAAAAAATTCAAATCGCCCTATCGGATTGTTTATTTTTAATAAGTTTTTAAATTGCATTAATTCTCAGAACCTCATTATTTTGCAAGCATTTCGTTAATTGCTTTTGCAGCTTTTTTGCCCGCACCCATTGCATTAATTGCGTTTGATTCACCCACAGGAGCAACATCTCCGCCTGCATAAACACAAGGAATATTGGTTGAGCGAGTATCAGAATCAACTACGATGTAACCTTTTCTGTCTGTTTCTATGTTTAATCCGTCATATTCTGCCGAGCGCTGAATAATAGGATTCGGGTCCGTACCGAGAGCAACAATTACCGTATCAACATCTTCAACTACAAATTCTCCCGTTCCGACAGGTCTGCACCTGCCTGATTCATCCGGCTCACCCAAAATCATTTTTTCAAATTTCATTCCGTCAACATATCCGTCTTTTTCTAAAATTTCGACAGGTGCGTGTAAAAATTTAAAAATGATTCCTTCTTCTTTTGCGTGACGAATTTCTTCAAGACGTGCGGGGAGTTCTTTTTCTGTTCTGCGGTACATAATGGAAACTTCTTCAAAACCGACACGTACAGCTGTTCTTGCAGCATCCATTGCAACATTACCGCCTCCGATTATTGCTGCTTTTTTACCTATACGCAACGGAGTTGGGGAATCATTTCTTCCTGCGCCCATTAGGTTTACTCTGGTAAGAAATTCGTTTGCGGAATATACACCGTTTAAGTTTTCGCCTTTTATGTGCATCATTTTAGGGAATCCTGCTCCGGAGCAAATAAATATTGCATCATATCCGTCGTCTTTCAATTGTTTTAGCGTAATTGATTTCCCGACGATAACATTTGTTTTAAATTCTACCCCCATTTTTTTAAGATTATCGATTTCTCTGTCTAAAAATGTTCGGGGTAATCTGAAAGGAGGGATACCGTATCTTAAAACTCCGCCTAATTTGTGTAAAGCTTCAAATACAACAACTTCGTGTCCTGCTTTTCTGAGGTCTGCGGCTGCTGTTATTCCTGCGCAACCTGAGCCGACAACTGCAACTTTTTTACCGCTTGGAATAATATCTGTTTGAGAAGCTTTTGTATTATCTCCGACATATCTTTCCAGCGCTCCGATAGCAACGCTTTCGCCTTTAATCCCCAAAACGCAGTTCCCTTCGCATTGTCTTTCCTGAGGGCAAACTCTGCCGCAAACTGACGGAAGCATACTTGTTTGTCTGATAATATCTCCGGCTTTATTTAAATCATCATTTTTTATTGCCTCTATAAAATCAGGAATCTGAATATTAACAGGACAGCCCTGAACGCATCTTGGATTTTTGCAATGCAGGCATCTCGATGCCTCAAGTTTTACCTGTTCAGGAGTTAAATTACTCTCTACCGCATCAAAATTTGAACGACGCGCAATCTTATCCTGCTCTTTTACTCTTTGTCTGTCAACTGCCATATTACTATCCCTTTCTTAATTAATAATATTTTAGATTAAACCAAAATTATGTGCAAGCAGAAATATCGGGGTTTAATATTATAAGAATACGCTGTGAAAATATTGCTATTTTGCAATGTAAAACAGCAAATTTATCAAGAAATCCGCAACAAGCATATAAATTGTTGATAAAATTGCCGCTCTTGTAGTTGAAGTCCCGACTTCTTTGGCTCCGCCTTTTGTTTCATATCCTTTTGAAGCACAAACAAGTGAAATCAATCCTCCAAAAATACATGCTTTTAAAAGACTTACATAAATGTCTTTTGTTGACATCCACGCCCAGACAGAGTGCCAATATCTTGCGGGGTGGAGTCCGATTGTTCCGTGAGCAACTGCCATTCCGCCGGCAATCCCTATAAATTCCGCAATCAAAACAACCATAGGCACTGTAATCGCTGCACCTATAATTCTCGGGGTGAAATAATACCCGACAGGGTCTATTTTTAATGTTTTTATTGCATCAACCTGTGAAGTTACCTGCATATTTGCAATTTCTGCTGATATTGCTGTTCCTGCTCTTGCCCCGATTGCCAATGCTACAAATCCGGGGGCAATTTCTCTTATCATTACAATTGCTATTGTTCCGCCAATGTATGCTTCTGCTCCGGTCATCAAAAATTCTTTTGAAACCTGAATGGTAATAACAGCAGCGGCAATAAATGCGATTACAAGTGATATGGGTAAAGAATCATAACTAATGGCTGCCGCCTGTGAAATAACAGTTTTGAGTCTTTGATTCCCGCCAAACAAATACTTAATACAAATTATTAAATTTTGAACACAAACACCTAAAAATCTAATCATTTGAAATAAATATACCACAAAAAAAGTCGTCTGACAAACTGCCAAACGACTTTTAAAAAACTTATAAAACTATACCAATTCAGGAACTTTTACAGAATTTCTGTTAGCAATTTCAACCAAAGCTGAAATTGTAGCCATCATTGAAAGTTCTGAAGATAATTTATTAACACAAGAACCGCATCCGATAGCACTTGCGCCTGCTGCAAAAGCAAACGGTGCAGTTGTAGGATTGATACCTGTTGCTGTCATCACAGGAATCTCAACGTTTCTGCAAAGTTCAATTGTATTTGAAATAGTTAATTCTGCTCTGTCCATCAATGCTCTTGCACCTGTCATTTCAGCGTGAGCATGGTAATGTCCTTCAGTCTGAATCAAATCAATACCCATTTCTTCCAAATGATGCGCAAGTTCAATTTGTTCGGCTGTAGAAATTTCACCGGGGATTGTAACACAGAAAAATACATCACTGTCACCGATTAAAGATTTTGTTTCTTTAACGATGTTTAAAACTTCTTCAGCACTGAATGAACGACCTTCTTTATACAATGTATCAAAGTTACCTACTTCCAAGCCGTCTGCTCCGAGTTCAACCGCTCTTGCAAGTTCTGACGGAACAACAGATGATACAAAAACAGGCATATCCGTCATTGAACGGATTTCTCTGACTATATCTTCTCTTGCACAGATATCAACTGCACTTGCACCTGATTTTTCTGCGGAAGTTACAACTTTTTTAATGTTTTCAATATCAAAATTATCAATACCTGCGATAATTTTTACTGCTCTTTTTTCTTCTAAATGATGTTTGAATAAATCAATTCTTGACATAATTTTCTCCTTTTATATTTTTATGTTGGGCAAATATGTCCAACCTACATATTCTTTTCAACTCTCAAGGCAATTATACATTATTATTTTAATATTTGCAAGAACACAACCCGTTTAAAACAAAAAGAGAATGGTTTTGTCACAATAAAAAATAATAATTATTTGTAAATTAAATGAGGTAAAATGAAAAAAATTATAATAACAATTGCAATTATGTTAGGTTTTTGTACTCCTGTTTTTGCACAAAATTATGACAATGATGAGCTTATTAATATAAATGTTTACGAAAAAATTTCACCTGCAATCGTATCAGTTATGGCACAATTGGCTGACGGGGTTTCAGAGGGTACAGGGTGTATAATTACAACAGACGGACAAATTTTAACCGGCTGGCATGTTGTAGAGGGGGCAAAAACTATTGATATAACAACATCAAACGGTAAAACTTACAAAGCAAAATTGGTTGCAAAAATGCCAGATAAAAAGGATTTGGCAATCATAAAAATTGAAGTAAATGAAGAGCTCCCGACAGTATCATTTGGGGATTCGGAAGAAGTAAAAGTCGGACAAAAAGTTTTGGCAATAGGCAATCCGTTCGGATTTTCCAATACCCTCACTCAGGGTATAATATCAAGAATTGATTATGTAAAAAATCGTTTTCAGACTGATGCTGCAATAAATCCCGGGTGTTCGGGAGGCCCTGTGCTAAATTCAACAGGCGAAGTTATCGGTATAAGTCAGTCAATTTATAATCCGGACCATAATATCTCAAATATCGGAATCGGTTTTGCAATTCCGTCTAATGAAGCGGTGAAATTTATTGCTTCTCAAAAGGCATTGAGGCACTAAGATACTAGGGCACTAAGATTTTTACGATAGTGCCTTACTGCCCTAGCGCCTTTATCTTCACAAACTCCCTAATATCCGAAGCATCTTTTGTACCTTCGACAAACTCAAAATCAGGACATTGTGCGTTTAGTTCTTCAATCATATCCGAAACAAGCCCCGGAATAATAATTTTGCGGGTTTTAATTTTATTTTTTATATCAAGCTCAGCTAAAAATTTTGAAACAATTTCCGGGGTGAAAGTTTGCGCGGACCACGCAGTCAAAACACTCATTCCATCAGCAGGAACAATTATTAAATATGCAGGGACATCAAGATTTTCAAGTTCATTGGCAACAGCAAAATAAGTCAGTGCAAAGTTTGTAGTCATAAAGATTATAGAATTTTCATCCGGATTATTATATTTGTATAAGCCCGAATCAACCTGCAGAGTTCTTTGCGGATCAGTAAAAATATTGTGCCTTAAAGTTATAAGTGTTGAAAACAAATCTTTATCAAATTCTTCAAAAATAAGCATGTTAGCGTATTTGCACAAATAAAAGCTTGCTCTTGCGCATTGTGAATAAATATCATCATTTTTCATAACAACGCATACAGGAGCAGAACAACTTTCATCTTTTTCCGAAATGGCTTTTGTACGGGTTTCAATCAGATAATTTTTTGTGGTTCCAAAATCCTGTTCTTTAATAATATTTAATCCCAACTCCTGTAATTGTTCAAAATTAACAGAATTAATTTCATTTTTTATATTTCCGTTTTTAAATATAATCAAATCCACACCGAAGGTTTGTCCAACATGAGTGTATTTAAATTCGCAGATTGCTTTAATCTTTTCTTGATAATCCGCTTTTGAACAATCAACTATAACAGCCAATGCTGTCGGATTTATAAATGTTTTTTCGTGCCTGTATAAAACATTTTCGCCGCCGATTTTTAAATCTCCGATTTCAACAGTATTTTGCGGATGTTTTATACTTTGAGAATAATTTTGTTTTAATTCTTCACAGACATAAGGACATTTGTCTATTTCAATTTGTTGTTTAGCAAGTTTTAGTGAATAGATCATGCATGTCTGACAGCCGCATTCTTTGCAATTTGATTGCGGGAGTTTCTTAGCGGCAGGCATATATTTAAAAATCTGTAAACCTGTCATTTCCATACTATAATAGCCCCCGTATTATACTAATATTCTCAGGATTTTGAATTAAAACAATATTCGCTCCTGCTGCCAAAGCCCCGGAAACCGCAGTAAGTTCTATCATTTTTGCACGTTTAGTGCTGCCAAGTTTTGCTTCTTTTGTTTTTAAAGATTCAATTCCCGCCTCGCTGATTAATGGCAGATTCAGATATTCATCTTCCTTTTCAAGGCGGATTTTTTCCATTATGCTGTAACCGTATTCATAACCGTAACCCAAGCCGCCAATATCCGTATTCATAATAATTTTATTTTTATCTAACCCCATATCTAAACATAAAATGTTCAATTCCTTAGCCAAATTAATATCAATGGGAGTTTTCAAAACAGCATAATGCCCGCCTTTAATTACAGCCGGAATAATGTCTTTATAAGTTTTTTCGGTTACATAAGAAATAATACATTCTCTGTCCAAAATCTTCAAAAGTTCAGGGAGTAAAACTCTGTCGATATCATCTTTCCCGCATCCGCAAATCATAAGTGGCTTATCAAATTCAGGCAGTTTATTTTTTAAAATATCTTTTGATTTTTCAATATCTTCATCAAATTTTATAGCCAAAATATCACAATCAGCATCCGGTAAAGATTGATTGTTGGCATTTATATTTAATGCAATTAATTTTGATTCGTTGTTTATTTTAATCATAAATTTTATGAAAAATTACGGCTGTTTTTTACCCGTTCCATAATCTGTGCAAATTCTTGTTCATCAATTGTTTCTTTGTCTAAAAGTTCTTTTGAAATTGCTTCAAGCATATCTCTGTTTTCGTTTAATAATCTTTTAGCAAGTTCATATCTTTCTTCAACAATATTTTTAATTTCTTCGTCTATTTCGTAAGCAATTTGTTCGGAGTAATCTCTCTGATGCCCAAAATCTCTGCCCATAAAGACATTTTCCTGATTTTTACCGTAAGCCATAGGCCCTAACTTATCGCTCATACCCCATGCAGTAACCATCTTGCGCGCCATATCTGTTACATTAATCAAATCCTGAGAAGCACCTGTTGATACTTCATTTTTGCCATAAACAATTTCTTCAGCCGCACGACCGCCTAACGATACTGCAATTTTTGCTAACAATTTTGCTTTACTTACATGTACACTTTCATCTTTTGGTCTTGTCCATGTTACACCTAAAGCCATTCCGCGCGGTATAATTGAAACTTTATGCAATTCGTTTGCATCAGGCAAAAGCTTGTCTATCAATGCATGCCCTACTTCGTGATATGAAGTTAATTCTTTATCTTTATCGGTTAATACACGACTTTTCTTTTCAACCCCGGCAATTACACGGTCTATTGAAACATCGACATCTTCCATATTGATTTTATCCTTGTTTTTGCGTGCTGCAAGGAGTGCTGATTCATTCAATAAATTCTGCAAATCTGCACCTGTAAATCCCGGGGTACGTTTTGCAAGAATTTTTAAATCAACATCACTATCAAGTTTTTTGTTTTTTGCGTGTACTTCCAAAATTTGTTCTCTGCCTTTGACATCAGGAGCATTGATATAAATTTGTCTGTCAAATCTTCCCGGTCTTAAAAGTGCATTATCCAAAATATCAGGTCTGTTCGTAGCTGCAATTACAATAATATTTGTATTGGCATCAAATCCGTCCATTTCAACAAGCAATTGGTTCAGGGTTTGTTCTCTTTCGTCATGCCCCCCGCCAAGACCGGCGCCGCGCTGACGTCCGACAGCATCAATTTCGTCAATAAATATAATACATGGCTGATGTTTTTTTGCCTGTTCAAACAAATCACGAACACGGCTTGCACCTACGCCCACAAACATTTCAACAAAATCTGAACCGGAAATTGAGAAGAAAGGAACATTTGCTTCTCCTGCAACGGCCTTTGCCATCAATGTTTTACCTGTTCCGGGAGGCCCTACAAGCAAAACTCCTTTTGGAATTTTTGCTCCGAGTTTCATGTATTTTTCACCGTTTTTCAGGAAATCAACGATTTCTTCAAGTTCTTTTTTCTCTTCATCAATCCCTGCAACATCTTTAAATGTTGTTTTGACTTTACTGTCTAACAACATTTTTGCTTTGCTTTTACCAAATGACATTGCCTGAGAACCGCCTGCCTGAATGGCTTTTATCATTAAGCCAAGTGAAATGACAGCAAATAAAACGATTAAAAACGTCCCGATATTACCTAAAAGCTGGCCGGATTCCTGTGTTTTTTTGACCGTAACATCAGCTCCGGATTCATTTAATTTATCCATCAGAGTTTCATCGCTTGCCGGTATTTGCACCTTATATTGGTATAATGGCGCTTTATTTGCCATATCAGGAGATAAAAACGGGGAATTTATATTTATTTCTTCTTCCTGTTTTTTTTCTTGTTTTGGCTGATTCACAGGAACTGCAATTATCATATCGTCATATTTCTCAATTCTTGAAAATTCTTTGTTTTCAAGCATTGAAAGAAATTTTGTATATGATATTTCAGAAGTATTTGTATTAGGACCTGTCACAAAAATTGTGGACATAAATACCACAACAATTATTGCAAGTATTATATATAACCCCGTAGATTGACTTTTATTCATATAAATATAACCTTTCCAAAAATAATCTATGTATTTACTGTAAAGATTATAACTTAAAAAGATAAAAATGTGAAATAAACAGTTTGAACTTATTCAGATTGTAATTATTTTGTATATAAATCTATGTCTTCGTCAGTAATCATTTCAGTCACTGCGACAAGAATTTTGTGTTCATCAAGTTTAATTCCGCCCAAAATACCCTTTTGTTCCAAATCAGATAAAAATTTACCGGAATCATCAACTTCTATAACAAATTCGTTAAAGAAATTTTTATTCAAAACTTTAATTCCTTTGTCTTGTAATTTTTTTGCGAGTTTATGAGCATTCAGTGTTGACAGGTATCCTGCCTGATAAAATCCTTTTTCTCCCATAACAGAAAGATAAAGATTTGCGCATAATCCGATTAATGCCTGATTTGAGCATATATTACTTGTTGCTTTTTCACGTTTTATGTGCTGTTCTCTTGTTTGAATCGTGAGGCAAAAAGCTTGTTTACCTTCTTTATCCGTTGTTCTTCCTGCAAGTCGTCCTGGTAATTGGCGCATAAATTTTTCTTTGCATGCAACAAAACCGGCTGTCGGTCCGCCGAAATTCATAGGAATACCAAGTGTCTGAATGTCCCCTACAACTATGTCTGCACCGTATTCACTCGGCGGTTTGAGAATTGAAAGTGTTGATACATCAGTGCATACTACAAGCAGGCAATCTTCATTCTTTTTCGGTTCAATTATTTCTCCGTAATAATTTGGAGTTTGTACCAAAACGCATGCGTAATCTTTTGCTTCCTGAGGAATTTCATCAACCCAATCTACTTCTATGTTTTGTGAATATGTATAGGTTTTTATTACTTCTTTGTATTCAGGATTAATCGAGTTTAAGACACAAACTTTGTATTTTTTTGCTATACGGCAGGCCATTAAAATTGCCTCCGCACAAGCTGTCCCGCCGTCGTATACTGTTGCATTGGAAATATCCATTCCTGTCAGACGGCAAATCATTGTTTGGAATTCGTACATAACCTGTAATGTGCCTTGCGAAATTTCCGGCTGATAAGGGGTATAAGCAGTATTAAATTCAAATCTGCCTGCAACCTGTGCTATGCATGCAGGAACAAATTTATTATATATTCCTCCCCCCATAAAGTTAATGTAATCTGATTTATTTTCTCGGGCTAGTTTTTTTACCTGTCTTTGGGTTTCCATTTCGCTTAAACCGTCAGGCAGATTTAATTCTTTCATTCGTATTTCTTGCGGAATTTGCTTAAATAAATCTTCAACATTGTTTACCCCGATTTCGGAGCACATTTCCTTTATTGTTTCTTCGTTATGTACTAAAAAGTTTTTCATATTCTAATCCAATTCTGATTTGTATTCATCGTAAGTCATTAAATCATCAAGTTCGCTATCCGCTGCATTTGATTCAATTTTAACAAGCCAGCCGCCCTCGTAGCAATCTTCATTCAATTTTTCGGGAGCATCAACTAATTCTTCGTTAACTTCAACAATTTTACCGCTAATTGGCATATAAATTTCCGAAGCAGCTTTTACGGATTCAATATTTGCAAAAGTTTCTCCTTTTTCAAATTCATCTCCGACAGATGGTAATTCCAAAAATACAATATCTCCGAGCTGTTCAATTGCGTAATCTGTTAATCCGATTACATAATTACCGTTTTCTTTTACTGCATACTCGTGAGATTTTGTGCAATACATTTCATCTTTGTAACTCATTTATCATACTCCTTTATATGTTTATACTTTATTTCTTTTTTGTACAAAAGGTCTTTTGACTACTTTTGCATCATGTAATTTTTCTCTTATCATAATCTGAATGGTTGTATCTGTGCAAATATCAGGAATATTTTTCACATAGGCCATCCCGATATTTTTCTCTGCTGTTGGTGCAACGCCGCCGCTTGTCACTTCTCCGACTTTTTCTCCGTTGAAATAAACTTCATATTCGTGACGGGGGATGTTTCTGTCAAGCATTTCAAAACCGATAAGTTTTTTGTCTGTTCCGTTTTGTATTTGGTTCATAATTACTTCTTTCCCGTTGTAATCCTGCACTTTGTCTTTTGGAACAGACCAGCTTAATCCTGCCTCAATCGGTGTTGTGTTTTCATTTAAATCATTCCCGTACAGATGAAGTCCTGCTTCTAATCTCAGTGTATCTCTTGCTCCGAGTCCGATAGGTTTTATGCCGAATTCCTGTCCTTTTTCCAGCATTTTGTCCCATAAAAACTCGGACAATTCGTTTTCTGCAAGAATTTCAAACCCGTCTTCGCCCGTATAACCCGTACGCGAGACTAAAAGTTTAATTCCTTCAATATCTGCGGATTTTATAGTGAATGATTTTTGGTCTTCAATGTTATAACCCATTTTTTGCATCAAATTTATTGCTTTTGGACCTTGTACGGCGATAAGAGAATAATTGTGCGATTGATTGTCTATTTCAACGTCAAATCCTCTTGCATTTAATGAAAGCCAATTTATATCTTCATCAATTCTTGATGCATTGCAGATAATAAGATAATTTTCAATTCCTAATTTATATATAATTAAATCATCGACCAACCCGCCGTTTTCTTTTGTCAATTGGCAGTATACAGCTTTTTCATAAGGAAGTTTATCTATACATTGAGGAACTACTTTATTTAAAAATGCAGTTGCGTCATTTCCCGAGATAAAAACTTCTCCCATGTGTGAAACATCAAAAACTCCCAATTTTTCGCGTACCGTTTTGTGTTCTTCAATTATTGAAGAATATTGTACGGGCATGTGCCATCCTGCAAAATCGACCATTTTAGCACCGAGCGCGACATGTTTGTCATGTAAATAAGTTTGTTTAACCATAATTTTATATCCCTCTGTCATGTTTTATTGTCTGATTATAAGTTAATTTTGTCAAGAGAAATTATAATCAGGTCTGCTTGCCTTTTTTTTATCAGCGAATACCATGAATAAGATTATGGATTGTAAAAAAGTATCAAATGCATTACCCTTTAAAGGGATAAGTTTATATAATGCGACATCTTATGTCCAGGATCACACCCTGATAAATAGGGGGATAACTACTCTTGGCGGCAGTACATTCCCTCAGTGTGTTATGTCAAATAACAAGTATGAAGCGCAGGAGCGTGCCCTGATGGGCGGAATATATTTTGTCGCTTCATATTTAACCCCAATTTTATTAATTCCGCTATATAACAAGCATTTTCTGAAAAATAAAGGTGTAATAAAAAATCTTGATGATGCGGGTAAGAAAATAATTCAGGTATCAAAAAAATACCTTACTCCTGATGCGAATTTAAAAAAGGGGTTAGAAGAAAGCGCAAAAATTTTTGATAAAAAATTAGGCACAAATAAATATCAAAAGGCATTTGAAGAAATTTATAACAGATATAATAATCCGGAAAAGCTGAAAAAAGATTTGCTTTCTGTTCACGAAAAAATTTTGATGACTGATTTTATTACAACAGGTGCAATGTGGTCTGCAATTCCGTGGATTGCAACCGAGTTCACCCAGCACAGAACAAAACGCAAAGATTTTTCTGCCGGCTTTGAACTAAAGCAGGAAAAAAATATATCCGACAAAGAAAATAAAAAATCCAAACTTAAAAAATTAGCTTGGAATATTGCATTTTCTATTATTCCGGGGATACTTTTTGCAAAAACAATTACAAATGGCTTAAGTTCAAAAAGCGTAAATCCGATACTGAAAAAAATTGCTGATAATCCGCGCAATTTTGATTATACATCAGGAACAAATATGTCAAAAACTATTTATGCTGCAATATGGGTTTTATCAAGTTTTCCTGCAAAACTGATTTCTTCGAGGGATTCAAATGAACGTAAAGACAGAGCTTTAAGAGATATTGGGCTGTTTACAATGTTCTTTGGCGGGGATTTTCTTATTAATAATATCGCAGGCAGAATGGCAGATAAGATATTTGGAACTAAGATTATGGATGATAAAGGGCGGAATTTGAATTTTATTCAAAAATTTAAAATGCCGCTGAAAAATTTCAGAACTTTGGAACAATCAAATGATATTACTGTCGAATTATTGAAAAAAACAAAATCTATCGGGGCGGGATTGTATTGGTTCTCGCTGCTTGCAAATACCGCATTGATTGGTTTTGCTCTCCCAAAGGTGCTTAATAAGTTTCTCCGTCATAATATAGAAAAGGAAAAGCAGCAAGAATTCGGGAATTCAGCTCCGACTTTCCGCGGTAAAATTTCTATGGAAAAGTTTTTGGCTAAATAAATTAATTTGATTTTTTAACATTTTTCTCGTACATTAATATTAATTGTTGTTGTTTAAACAACAGTTGTGGGTTAAATGAGACAAATGAAGGAATAGGAGCGAGAATGATGGAAGAAAATTCTCGTAAAATCGACACAAAGAAATTGGATTCAATTATTGAAGCTTGCGGCGGAGATAAGTCCCATTTGATAGCGATTTTACAAAAAGTACAGGAAGAATACAAATATCTGCCTGAAGATGCGTTGATTTACATAGGAACAAAGATTGAAGGGCTATCTCCAGCAACGGTCTATGGTGTTGCAACATTTTATGCCCAATTTTCTTTGGATCCGAAAGGTAAATATGAAATTAAAGTATGTGACGGAACAGCATGTCACGTCCGTGGTTCAATGCCTGTTTTGAACGCAATCAAAGCACATTTAAAACTTGAAGAAGGTAAAATGACAACTTCTGACGGATTGTTTTCTTTGGAAACAGTCAGTTGCCTAGGGGCTTGCGGGCTTGCACCTGTCTGCGTAATCAACGGTAAAGTTTACCCGCAAATGACATCTGATGCTGTCAAAATAGTTTTAGACACTCTTTTAAAGCAGGAAAGAGGTTAGAGATATGGCAAATTTGAATATTGATATAAAAAATGAGCAGGAAAGAGCTCGTGAAGAAATAAAAAAACAGGGTTTCAGAGTTCTTGTATGTGCCGGTACCGGTTGTGTTGCAAACGGTTCTTTGCAGATTATAGAAAAGTTTAAAGAACTTGGTGCTGATGTATCTGTAATGTCCGATTATGACAAGGTTACAATCGTTCCGACAGGATGCCACGGTTTTTGTGAACAGGGTGTTTTGGTAGTATTCCCTGATTTGGATTTGACTTATGTGAAAGTCCGCCTTAACGATGTTGAAGAAATTTATGAAGCACTGAAAAATAATCAGGTGGTAGAAAGACTTTTATACACAGATCCGCATACAAATGAAAAAGTTCGCAAAAATGAAGACATCAACTTCTATGCAAAGCAAACCCGTACGGCTCTTGCTAACTGCGGGGAGATGAATGCTGAAAGCATTGATGAAGCAGTTGCATTGCGTGCTTATGAAGCATTATCAAAAGTGTTAACTGAAGGTAATCCTGATGCAGTAATTGATGAAATTATTAAATCCGGATTACGAGGCAGAGGGGGCGGCGGCTTTCCGACAGGTCAAAAATGGAAATTCACTGCGGCAAATAAAGGCGGAAAGTCTTATGTTGTGTGTAACGGTGATGAAGGTGACCCCGGTGCATTTATGGATCGTTCTGTTATGGAAGGTGACCCGCACAAACTTCTTGAAGGTATTGCTATTGCTGCTTATGCGGTTGGTGCAGACGAAGCATATATTTATGTCCGTGCCGAATACCCGCTTGCAATCAAGCGTTTAAGAAGGGCCATTGCTCAGGCGGAAGAAAGACACTTCTTGGGCGAAAATATTATGGGTTCCGAGTTTAACCTCACTATTCATATCAAAGAAGGTGCCGGAGCATTTGTTTGCGGTGAAGAAACAGCATTAATTGCATCAATTGAAGGTGAAAGAGGTATGCCAAGACCAAAACCTCCATTCCCTGCGAATAAAGGTTTATTTGGCAGACCGACATTAATTAATAACGTCGAAACTTTGGCTAACGTACCTGTCATTATTTTAAAAGGTGCAGATTGGTTTAGTTCCATGGGTACAGAAACTTCTAAAGGAACAAAGACATTTGCTCTTACAGGTGAAGTTAACAATACCGGCTTAATCGAAGTACCGATGGGAACGACATTAAGAGAGATCGTATTTGATATCGGCGGCGGAATCCGTGGCGGCAAGAAATTTAAAGCCGTTCAGATTGGTGGTCCGTCAGGCGGATGTTTAACAGAAGAACATTTAGACATCCCGATGGATTACGATAACTTAATTAAAGCAGGTGCGATGGTCGGTTCAGGCGGGCTTGTTGTAATGGCTGAAGATACCTGTATCGTTGAAGTTGCAAGATTCTTTATGAACTTTACGCAAAACGAATCATGCGGCAAGTGTGTTCCTTGCAGAGAAGGTACAAAAAATATGTTAAAAATCCTGCAAAAAATTGTTGCAGGCAAAGCAACAATGAAGGATTTGGATTTGTTGGAAGAAATTGCCCATACGATTAAGGACGGTTCTTTATGTGGTTTGGGTAAAACTGCTCCGAATCCCGTACTTTCAACATTAAAATATTTCAGAGATGAATATATTGCACATATCAGGGATCATAAATGCCCTGCAGGTGTTTGTACAGCAATGAAAAAGATTGTTATTCAGGAAGATCTTTGTAAGGGTTGTACAAAATGTGCAAGAAATTGTCCGGTCGAAGCAATTTCAGGAGAAATTAAACAACCGCATCACATTGATCAGTCTAAATGTATTAAATGTGAAGCGTGTCTGAAAAATTGTCCGTTCAAGGCAATAGTTTTGGAATAAATAAAGGAATAATAAAATGACAGATAAGAAAACATTAATAATAGAAGGCAAAGAAGTTGAATTTACTGATGAACCGAATTTGCTTGAAGTTATCAGAAAAGCAGGGATGAATGTTCCTACATTCTGTTACCGTCCTGATTTGACTTCATTTGGGGCTTGCAGAATGTGTGTTGTTGAAGTTGAATATCCAAACGGAAGAAAAATTATCAACTCTTCATGCACGATGCCTCCGGAAGCAGGGATTAAAGTATATTTAAATACTGAAAAGGTACGTCGTATAAGAAAAACAGTCCTTGAATTATTGTTAGCAAATCATGACAGAAAATGTTTAACTTGCGACAAATCCGGTGACTGCGAATTACAAAAATATGCAGAAGAATATAATATCAGAGATATTCGTTTCCCTGATAAAGCAGAAAAGGAATATTTGCCGATAGATGATTCAAGTCCTTCATTTGTTCGTGACCCGAATAAATGTATTCTTTGCGGAGCTTGTGTTCGAGCTTGTTCAGAGTTTCAGGGGCATTCTGTTTTGGGTTTTGCAAACAGAGGTTCTAAAACAAAAGTGCAACCGCTTAATGGCAGACCTATCGGTCAGGTTGACTGTATCAATTGCGGTCAGTGCGTTGCTGTTTGTCCGACGGGCGCTTTAACTATAAGAAATGAAGTTGATTTAGTCTGGGATCAGATTAATAATCCTGAAAAAACTGTGGTTGTTCAGATGGCACCGTCAGTTCGTGTTGCTTTAGGTGAAATGTTCGGACTTGAACCGGGTGAAAATACAATAGGTAAAATTAATGCAGCTCTCAGACGGCTTGGCTTCAAATTTGTATTTGATACAAACTTCTCTGCTGACTTAACAATTTTGGAAGAAGCAACAGAATTTTTAGACAGATTAAAATCAGGTCAAAATTTACCGATATTTACATCATGCTGCCCTGCTTGGGTAAAATATTTGGAAACTTTACATCCTGATATGCTGCATCACTTGTCAACTTGCAAATCTCCGATGAGTATGATGTCATCGACATTGATTGATTTGATGCCGAAATATCACAATGTATCCAGAGAAAATCTTACAATTGTTGCAATTATGCCTTGTACTGCTAAAAAGTATGAAGCAAAACGTGAACAATTATACACAAACGGCAGACCTGACACCGATATTGTTCTTACAACAAAAGAACTTGGTGCAATGATTAAAGGTGCAGGAATTGATTTCAAAAATATTGAGCCGGAATTAGCTGATTTGCCGTTTGGGGAATATTCAGGTGCCGGAACAATCTTTGGGGCATCAGGCGGTGTTGCGGAAGCTGCTGTAAGAACAGCTTACGAATACGTAACCGGGGAAGAGCTTAAAGATGTTGATATCAAAGAAATGAGAGGAACTTCAAATCGTTCTAAAACTGTCGAACTTGATATTAAAGGTACAAAAGTTGTTGTTCGTGTTGTTTCAACAATGGTTGAGGCAGAAAAAGCGCTTAAAGAAATCAAAGACGGAACAGCAAACTTCCAGATGTTAGAAGTTATGGCTTGCCCCGGCGGTTGTATCAACGGCGGCGGTCAGCCAAATAGTCACAATGATTCGTCAATTAAGGGTAAGCGTGCCTGCGGCCTTTATAAAGAAGATGCGGAACTTCCTGTTCGTAAATCTCACATGAATCCGTCGATTCAAAAACTTTATTCACAAGATTTTGAACATCCGGGTTCACACAAAGCCCACGAATTGTTGCATACATCCTATCGCAACAAATACAATGGCTCATACAGAGATATATAATTAAATAAAATAAGAATCGGGAATTTAGTATCATACTAAATTCCCGATTTAATAAAAAAGACCTTTCATTAATATGAAAGGTCTTTTTATTTTACTATTTTTGTAAAAATTACTTAATAATTTTTGCAACTTCTGCTGTTATATCGGTTCCGCCATAAAGAACTATGCTCTTGCTTAAAACTACATTGTAGCCGTCAGCTTTTGCTTTTGCAGCAATCTGAGCTGAAATTGATTCATCAATGGCTTGCAATTTTGCTGCGTAATCCTTATCCATTTTTTCTTTTTTAGCTTGCAATTCTTTATTATATTTTTCTTCAGCTGCTTGTTTTTTCTTTGCATCAGAAATAGAAGCTACATCTTTTCTTGCTTTTTCAATAAACTGAACAATTTCTTTTGCTTTTGCTTGTTGATCTTTTTTCAATGCCTGAACCTGAGCTGAAGCATTTACTACAACAGGAACGTCAACTATTGCAACTGAAAAATCTGCAGCTTGTACAGCTGAACCGAATGTTAAACCACCTAATAATGCAGCTGTTACTGCTAATGTGCTTAAAGTTTTTTTCATAATTTAATCTCCTTATTAACGCTTTATATACTACCACAAATGTATTTTTTATGCCATATCTCATCCGTTTGATTTATCTTTTTGTAACATTCTTTACATGGGTTGATTAATTTTATATAATTTTATTTAGAAAACCGAGGAGATTTTTATATATTTCGTAACATGTTGTAATATAAAGTAATATTTTTATTTATTTGTAAGAAAATATACTCAAGGATATATAGTTGGATATATAAAAGAAAGTGATCACAATAATGAAAAATTTTAACATTTTAGAAAAATTAACTGGCTTATCAACTCTTATTATTGCTTGTATTTTTATGGTATCAGTTCCTGCGTCTGCAGATATGGTATCAAATGCAGGTTTAATTCCGGCGGGTTATGGTTATACTCACGGCAGAATTCCTGTTGTTGAAGCAACGGGCAAACCGGAAATTCACGATGCAGCAATTATGAGATATGACAAAAACAGCCGTATCAGGGATATTGATAGCGGCGCGGCTGAAAATCCGAATTACGCCGAATCAAATGATGGTGTAAGACGTAAAGATTTTTAATAAGAAAATAACTAGATATATAAAATAGAAGGTGAATAGATAATGAAAAGTAGTAGAAATTTAAAAGCATTCTTTGGTATGGCTTTGGCTGTATCAGTTTGTTGTATTCTTTCTTCTGTGCCTGCAAATGCGGAGGATATTCCAACAGGCATACAGCTGTTAAGGAATGAACAAGGTGGTGCAACTCAGCACGACCGTGATATGATGAAATTTGATCGTGACAGTCGTGATGAAGCGTCTGATTACGGTAACTACAGTCGTCAACGTTACGGTACAAACGGTAATCCCGTAAAAAATTATGCATCTCCAAACAGTGACTATATGAAGGCAACAATTGATGAAATTGGCACAAAAGGTGTTTATGTAAACTCAATTGAAGTCTCTCCGTCAGAAATTTTATCTCAGGATGAAATCAATGGCGTAATCGGTCAATACGTTGGTAAAAACGTATTTATGAGTGACATTCAGGAAGCAATAAACGGAATCAACAAACTTTATGCAGAAAAAGGATATGTAACTGCAAGAGCATATCTCCCTGAACAAACCGTTTCAAACGGAAATATTAAAATTGAACTTATCGAAAGTAAAATTGGTAATGTAACTGTTAAAAATAACAGATATACTACAAGTAATTATATTTTAAACCGTATGCCTGAAAAATCAGGACAATTATTTGATATTGTGGGTTTAGAAAATGATGTTTTGGATTTCAACAGATATCACGATGGAGTTAACCTAAGTGCAAACTTAAAAGCAGGTCAGACTCCCGGAACTACCGATATTGAATTGACGGCTCAGGAAACATTCCCGCTTCACATTATCGGTATGTTTGATAATGCGGGTCGTTACTCAACAGGTTCATTAAGAGGCGGTCCTGCTATTATCGTTGACTCTTTGTTCCACCAAAGAGACCAAATGTCATCCGGTGTTTACTTCTCTAAAGGTGTAATAAGTCCGTTCTTTGATTATAGTATTCCAATCAACAGAAAAGATGGTAGAATCGGTTTTTCATTCACTTCATCTTTTGCCAGAGTTGTTAACGGATCTTCTACTGTTACTAATTTGGGTTTGAGAAGTAATTCTTATGTTTATAGCTTGTACTATGATCAGCCGATTGTCAGAAAAAGAGGTTTTGAATTCAAAACTTATGCTGCTTTGAACTACAAACGTTCAAGATCTTGGTCTAAATACGATGGCATATATGAAGATATTATTGGTTACAGTCCATTTAAAAAATTAACTCAAATTACAAGCTTGGATGCCGGCTTTAATTTAAGAAAAGATACAAAATACGGTATTTGGTATTTAAACCAGATGGCTAGTATGGCATTTCCTATATTTGACAGTGAATCAAGTTATTTTAAATATTCAGGTAGTATCTTAAGATTACATGATTTCTCTCACGGCTTTATAGGTCAATTGAGAAGTAATTATCAAATTATTCCTAATGACAAACATATTCCTTATTTGGATTTATTCCAGACAGGTGGTTTGGCTACAGTCAGAGGTTACTCAGAAGGTGTATTGATGGGTAAAAACGGATATTTAATCAGTGGTGAATTGATGTTCCCTCTTTTACCAAGAACAATAACAACAAAAGACGGCAAGATTCATAACTTTATCGGAAATTACATAAAAGGTGCGGTATTTGCTGATACTGCGGGGGTATTCCCGTATAGAGGTGAAGACGTTTATGGTGGAAGTTACTTCTTAGCATCATTAGGTATGGGTTTAAGAGTTCAGTTACCGGGTGACTTGAGTGCAAGATTATATTGGGGCTATCCGTTAGTTAACAACAGATATGAAACTGATAGAAAATACGGAAGATTCCATTTTGAATTGACTGTTGAACCGGATTTAGACAGATTGCTTGCAAAAAGACAGCCAAAAGCGCCTGTTGTTGAACCGCCTGCTCCTCAACCGGAACCGGAACCAAAGGAAGCACCTCCAATCGAATTGCCTAATAACTATGATGATGTCAGACACTATGACTACATGTTAGACGGAAGTGCAACTGCATTGTAATAAAACAAAAATAATGTAATATAAAATGAATAAGGGTCGTGGATAATATTCACGGCCCATTTCATTTGTAAATTATTTATTTACTCCGTAGCCAAACATTGCAAAATCGTATTTTATCGGATCTTCCGGGCAAAATTCTTTCAACTTGTTTGTCAATTCCGTTACAGCTTTAAAATCATTTGCGTTGCGTTTAAGCAGCCCCATTTGTCTTGAGATTCTTCCAACGTGAACATCAAGCGGAATATATAATTCCGATGGCTTCATAAAATGCCATATTCCGGCATCAACAGACGATTTTCGCACCATCCATCTAAGATACATACACATTCTTTTCATCGCTCCGCCATTACGCGGATTCGGTATCATATGGTAAAACCCTTGCCCGACAGATTTATCTGCTCTTGAATAAAAATAATCCGTAACGGTTTCAAACATTTTGTTTTGTTTGTAACCGTATCTGAAAAGTTCTTCTAAGCCACCCGAATTTGAATATAATTCTTTTAAAATCTCAAATATAGATATAAAATCATATGGTTTTCCAAATCTGTAATTAAAATCTCCGATAAGTTTTGGTTCAAAGTTCAGTATAAAATTAAGCGGCTCATTTTGTGCTATGTTGATAAATAAATTATCAAGCTTTCTGATAAACTGTTTTCTGCTTCCGTAAGCAAGTAGTGATGCTATAAAACCGGCAAGTTCAATGTCTTTTTTTTCTTTAAACCTGTGAATGAATTGAACAGGATCATCTTTGATAAAATCCTCATTTTCATATTTCAAGACAAGTTCATCAAGTTCTGATTTTGTAATCATAATTTATGAAATCTCTCTTATGAGTTCCTGTGCTTCTTCGCATTCAGGGAACGTATCAACAATTTTATCAAGATATTGTAGTGCCTCATCAGTTTGTTTAAGTTCGATGCAGCATTTTGCTAAATTTAATAAAGTATTGATATTCATCGGTGATTTTTCAAGCATGTTATTAAATATTATTTTTGCCTGATTAAAATCTTTCAGATTAAAGTAGCACAAAGCTAAAAGATTCTGAGTTTCAGGAAGTTTTTCCATTTCAAAAGATTTAATAAGATAATCTTTTGCTCTTTCAAAATTGTCTGATAAGAAATAAATTCTTCCGGCAATAAAGAATAAAAATGCTGAGGCAGGAGATTTTGTAAGTGCATTCTTTATTTGTTCTGTAGCTTTGTCTATTTGTTTTAAATGCGTTTTATTTAATGCCGAAAAAGCTAGAGCTGTTGAATTATCAGGTTTTAGAGCCAAAGCTTTGGCATACATTTCATCTGCTTTTTCAAAATCGGATGTTGCGTGAAAGTAATTTGCATATTCTATAATTATTGAAAAATCATCTGGTGCACATTCATAAGCTTTATCAAATTCATCTTTTGCATAATCAAAAAGTCTTTTATTCAAATAAATTACGGCTAAATCTTTATGTGCATTTGCAAATTTCGGTTCAATTTTTGTAACTTTTTTGAGCATATTTTCGGCTCTGTCTGTATCTCCGGTTTTTATGCATAGCATTGCAAGTTCATAGTAGGGCATAAAATCTGTAGAACCGAATTTTATTATTTTTTCATAAATTTCTTTGGCATTTGATATTTGACCTGTCATAATATATGCAGAAGCAAGTTTTTTCAATATTGGTACTGATTTCGGATTCATAATACTAAGTTGTAAAAGTATTGATATTGCTGCATCATATTGCCCAATCATCTGTAAACAGCTTGCAAGGTTTAATTTATATGTTGTTTTTTGAGGATATGCGGCAGAAAGATATTTGTAATGTTCAATAGCTTCCGCAATTCTGTTTGCTTTGATTTCTGATATAGCCCAGGCAATTACGTATCCGTCATCCCCGGGTTCAAGATTGTGAGCTTTTTCAAAATATTCACAGGCCTTTTCGTGCTCGTCCTGCATTTGTAAGATTGATGCAATATTAAAATATGCCAGTGAGTCTGACGGCTCAAGTTCAATTGATTTTTCGTAAGTTTCAATTGCCTTATCAAGTTTACCGGTCGTAAGATAAGATGTTCCTAAATTGTTGTATAATTGAACATTCTTCGGGTCGAGTTCAATGGCTTTTTCAATATATTGTATGCTCCCTTCAAAATCCTGAGCTGCCATACATGCGGTTCCCGCAATATAATAAAAAGCATAATCTTCTTTATCTGCGTATTTTAGTCCTTCCTTGGCAAATTCAATAGCTTTTTGGGGGTTTTGAGATTTAATTTGAACAATTGCCATGCTTTTATATGCGTCCACATATTCCGGACGAAGCTCTATAACCTTTGAATATGCATGTTTTGCTTCGATTAACTGATCAAGATTGTCATAGCAGCAACCCAAATAGTACCAGCAAATAGCATCATCCTGACGATATTTGATTATATCTTCCAGGATTTTTCTTGCTTGATCGTAATTTCCAACATTTACTTCACATAATGCAACAAGTTTAAGGGCATCGATGTCTTTTTCATTTTTTGTAATAATATTGGCAAGGAGTTCTTTTGCTTTTATATACTCTCCCTTTTCAATAAGATTATATATTTTTTCGATTTCTTTTTCTTCCATAACAAGAATATTATATCACAAGTTCATTCGGTATTTCATCCCGAATTTTATGATTTTATTCAGTAATCCCTGCGGCAGTATTGACATTATTTGGGCGAATTTTGCATCTTTGCCTATTGTATAGGAAGATTTAGGATTTTTATTCTTATCAATTTTTATTATTAAGTCTGCAACTTTAGATACAGACAGCCCTTTTGCAGAATTCTTCAGGGCATTTCTTTTAATAAAGTCAAGCTCTTGTGCATATTCTGTACAACTTTCAAGATATTGCAGGTTGGCATTAACAGATTTTTCCCATATAGGGGTTGCTATTACTCCCGGTTTTACTGATATTATTTTTAAATTTTTATGATTTTCAAGTTCCAGTGCATTAAAGAATATATCCAAAGCTCTTTTTGATGCACAATAAGGACTTATAAACGGGAATATCCCAAAACTCGACATAGAGCTTATATTTATAATTTTTGAATTATCAAGAACAGGCATTAAATTTTGTGTAAATTCTATATGCGAAAACGTATTTACATCAAATTGCTCTCTGAGTCGTTGTGTATCAATTTTTTCTATCGGACCTGCAACGACTGAACCTGCAACATTTATTATGGTATCAACATGATTTGTTTCAGTTTTTATAAATTCGGCTGCCTTAATAACAGATTCTCTGTTATTCATATCAATATAAAAATATTTTACATTTTTTCGGTTATCTGAAGGTATTTTTTGTTCATTACGATATCCGGCATAAATTACAGAATCTTCATTATTACACAATTTTTCCAAAATTGCTTTACCGATGCCTGACGTTGAACCGGTAATAACATACACTTTTTCCATCATTTACATTCCCATATAAGAAGCAAACAGCGGTAAGTACAAGGCAGAGGCCAAAACAAGAACAATAGTTCCTATAACAACAAGCATTATTGGTTCAATCATTCTCGTCATTAAGTCGATAGTGTTGTCCAATGCTTTATCAATATAACTTACTGCCTGTCCGAGCATATCGCCCAAACGTCCGGATTGTTCACCTGTTGCGATCATAAACAAAATCATTTTAGGCATTGTTCTGGTTGCTCTCAATGCTGCTGACAAATGCTGACCTTGTTGAATTTTTAATGTTGCTTCTTCAACTCTTTTTTCAAGTGTGTGATTCGTCAGGGTTAAATTTGCAAGATACAAACATTCCAGAATTGGTACACCTGCGTCATATGCGACTTGCATGACAGCTATAAAGTTGGCAAAATTTGCAAATTGAATTAATTTTGACAATAAAGGAATTTTCAATACATATTCATCAATTTTCCATTTACTCGGTTTCCATTTGAACAGAAAATTTATTCCAAAAATAGCACTGGCAAAGACAACAGGTATTGAAATCCAATTCTGTTTTAAGAATATACCCGTATTCATCAGTACCTCGGTAATCCATGGCAATTGCATCCCCATCTGATCAAACATATCTTTAAATACAGGAAATACAAATACTAACATAACAATGACGATGAATATTGCAAGTAAAATGATAAATGCAGGATACATTAATGTTCCTATTACCTTGGTTCTGATATTTGACTGTTTATTTAAAAGTTCGAGTAAACGGTCTAAAGTTTTTTCAAGTTCACCGGCATCTTCCCCTGTTTTAACAAGGCCGATATATACGTGCCCAAATTGTTCCGGGTATTTCGCAATTGTTCCGGCAAAAGTACCCCCGTTCATAATTTGTTTTCTTAATTCTGCTGCAACCTGACGCATTTTTAATTTAGCCGCATCATTTTCAATGAACATTAAAGATTCAATTATAGGTATACCTGCAGCAGCAAGTATTTGCAGAGTAGATGTGAATTCTATTTGTTCGGATAATCCCATTTTTGGCATACGGGCAACAGCTTTTTTACTGTTTTTATCTTTTTGCGATACTGTATTTTCTTCAATAATCGATGTTGGGGTATAACCCATTGAACGTATTTCAGTTCTGGCTTCTCGCAGATTAGCTGCTTCAACTTGCCCCTTTACTATATCGCTTGTTCCGTTTTTATATGCTGTATAATTGTATCTTGCCATACTATTCGCCCGCCAAACCTAATACTCTGACAAATTCATTTATTGTCGTGTGTCCTTGTAATATATGTTGAATGCAGGATTCTCTCAATGTAGTCATTCCGTGTTCAACTGCATTTTCTTCAATTTCCAAATCATGAGCCCCTTGCGCTATGAGTTTTTTAATATCCTTTGTAATCGGCATTATTTCATAGACCCCCATACGACCTCTGTAACCCTGGAAATTACAATGATTACATCCCGCAGCTTTATATATAGGAGTTTTCATCAAAGTTTCTATTTCATCTTCATCAAGTGTTAAACGCATTGCTTCTTCTCTTGTGCAATGATATTCGACTTTGCAGTCATCACATAATCTTCTGACAAGACGTTGAGCTACAACTCCTGATAATGTTGATGATACCAAGTAATCTTTTGCACCCATTTCAATTAAACGTGTAACAGTTGCAGCAGCCGAGTTTGTGTGGACTGTGCTTAATACAAGGTGCCCTGTTAATGCGGCTGAAATAGCCGTTTCTAATGTTTCATAGTCACGGATTTCACCGATTAATATAATATCAGGGTCCTGACGTAAAATAGCACGCATACAAGATGCAAATGTAATACCTGCTTTGACGTTTACCTGAGATTGGTTAATACCGTCAAGTTTAATTTCTATCGGGTCTTCAATTGTAGTGATATTAACCGATTCATCGTTCAAACTTTTTAGAATTGAATATAATGTAGTTGTTTTACCTGAACCTGTCGGACCTGATGTTAAGATAATTCCGTTTGGACAAGATACCATTTTTGTGATTTCTTCAAGGTCAGATTGACTTGCTCCGACCAATTTAATAATTTTATCTTCGGATTTTAAACTTACGGCAGGAGCCAAAATACGGATTACAACCTTTTCTTTTCCGGACACAGGCAGAGTGTTGATACGGAAATCATAGTTCATATCTTTATATGGCAGGGTAAAGGTACCGTCCTGAGGCCTTCTTTGCTCTGCAATATTCATTCTTGACAAAACTTTAAAACGTGTAATAACTGAAGATTCTGCTTTGTCAGGGATATCGAGAGCTTTTTGTAAGATGCCGTCTTTTCTGTATCTTACAATATATCCATTTAGTCTTGGTTCAATGTGAATATCTGAAACTTTATTATCAATTGCGTTTGTAATAATCTGATTTACAAATTTCGCGACCGTACCGGTTGAATCCAAAAGTTCTGCATCTAATTGATCTGACAAGCTTGCTTCAATTTCAGATTCAATAGTTTCTGTTTTAATCTGTTCAAGAATACGCTCTGTTTGTTTTTTACGTTTTGAGAAAAATACTTCTAATGAATTTTGGAATTCATAATGAGTCATTAAAAGCTGTCTTGGATTTTGACCGGTAATATAAATTATTGCTTTTAATACATCCTGTTTTAGTGGCTTTAAGACTCCGACTGTCAGTGTTTTCCCGTCAGAAGATATCGGAATAACCGAATTTGTACGTATAAAATCCTCAGGTAACTTGTTTATGTAGCTTTTTTGTTCCTGCAATTGTTCTGCTGAAACAAGCTTATATCCGGTTTGTTCACTCAATGCGGACTTTAAATCGGCCAAGGTAATATAACCCATTTCATAAAGGGTTGAACCAACCGGTGCATTTGAGCGTTTTGCTTCTGTTAAGGCATCATTCAATTGCTCCTGAGTAATTAATCCTTTTTTAATGAGTAATTCTCCGAGCTTACCTCCGACAGGTTCGGCTATCATTACGGGTGCATCTTTTTTTTGTGCAACTTTCGGAGTCTCATCTTTTTTATCTTCTTTAACGAAGTCATTTAACAATTCATTTAAAACGTCATCTCCACCAACAGGCATAAATCGAATAGGATTCGGATAATATCGTTTTATAATCTGACTTATCCTGTCCATATTTGATTTCTTTGAAATAGCAACAAATAATTGACCTTGCCGGATACTTATAGGTAAAAATTTCATTTTACCCATTGAAGTTTTATCCATTTTGTCAATTATTGTTGTATCTATACTGTTTTTTATTCTTGATATAACTTCGTTCATTTATGTTTTGTCTGGATTATCTTTATTAAAGATCTAAATCGGTTATTTCTGCTGCATCCTCCGTATCAACAATTATTTGTGGAGTAAGCATAATGACCATTTCTTCTTTAGATCTTTGTGTTCCTGTGCTTCTAAAGATCATACCTATAAATGGTAAATCTCCTAAGAATGGAATTTTACTTACGTTTTTGGTTTCAGTTTCCTGAATCATACCACCTATAATTAGTGTTTCTCCATCTTTAATTCTTATCCCTTTTAAGGTAAGATTACGTCTTTGCAGTAATGTTGCGGCCAAATCCCGTTCACCTTCAACTTCACCGCCTGTGTATAATTGTCCTGCAATAGTACTGTAATCAGGATTAATATCCATAGTTACATATCCGTCAGGGCTGATAAATGGAGTAATTGTTACTTTTATACCGTTATCGCTTTGGATATCGTAATCTTTTTGTACCTGCGATGAGCCGGTCCCGGTTGAATCCAGGTACTGAGAAGTAACTTTTGCAACATAATCTGATGTCAAGTCAATAACAGATTGCTGGCCGTTTGTGATAAGTATTCTCGGATTTGCAAGAACACGCCCTTTATTATTTTCAATTATATAGTTGATAGTCCAAATTAACTGTGGAGAACCCGGCCATTGTCTGTATCTGATATCCCCGTTATCATCTTTTGATGTTGAGGTGCCTTTACCTTTTGCTTCTTCACTAAATCCGTGACCTGTCAAGAATATCGGATAATTGTTACCGCCACCGGAGCTTGCTGTGCGGATTCCGTTTGAAGCATTGAATGAAATACTTTTGCTCATATATTGCCATGTGTTATCAAAAGTTTTACTTCCGGATTCAGATAATGAAATAATTTGAACTTCCAAATATGCTTGTGGTGATTTTATATCGTTTGCAGCAATATAATCTTTAATCATTTCAAGCTGAGTGGGAGAACCCCCGATAACCTGAACCATACCAATTGTCGGGAAGTATGAAACGGTCATATTTTTGAATGGTAAAGATGATAAGTCATTATTTGTCGCCTTTTGATCGACAGAACAAAGTAATTTCCCACCTCCTATTGCAAGACTGTTCCCGCTTCCGCTGCTACCGCCACTAAAGGAATCTGATGCAAAGCCGGTCGGCACCCCTGCGGCTCCGCCTGTTGCTCCTTCCCCGTTACTCATGAAGGAAGGTATTAATGTTGAACATATTAAACCTGCCATTTCCGCGGGTGTGACGTGGTTGACTTTATAATTTGTAATGGTTGGTTTTTTATCGAATTGTTCAATAATTTTTTGAGCCATAAGAGCATCTGACTGAGTTCCCATTATAATCAATTCGTTATTTGCAGGATTGGTTGTAACTACCGGCTTAGATGATACTCCCGGGCTTATGCTTGTTTTACTAAATATACTCTTATTTAGAAAATCTGCGATAGATGCGGCACTTACATATTTTACAGGAACAATAATAATATCTTTTGCTCCTGCACCATAGTCGATATCTTCATCATCGGCTGTTGTAACTATCATTGTATTCCCCTGAATCCCATATTTGAGTTTACTTGTTGTTGTAACAAGAGCCAATGCTTTTTGTAAGGTGACATTTACCAAATCCATTGTTACTTTGCCGCTAATGTTTTGCGCAAAGATAATGTTCATACCTGCCTGATCGGCAAACATTCTCAAAACTTGCGTTACGTCTGCATCTCTTAAACTCAAATTTACAATGGAATCCGCATTCTTGATTTGTAAATCGGAATTTATATCCATTGATTTTATTGGCTGCTGAGAACGAATAACAGGGGTGTCATCCTGTGCATAAACAACAGGAGAAACTCCGGTTAATACAAATGATAACATCATTACGCTTGCTATAATTTTTTTTCTGATTTTATTTTCCATATCTGCTCCCGATTTATTGTATTTATTAAATTTTTCTTCCGCCAAATCTTTCTTTTAAATTATATATATCAGTTTGATTTGTATTCATTTTATCTTTAGAGAATGCTTCTCCTATTGCTGCAGAATAAACGTTTGAGCCCATAGCTGCAGTTACCCAGTTCGGAGTTATTTTAACTACTCGGTATTCTTGCCCTATTATTTTATCTCCAGGTCTTACCAGATAATCTTTATTATCTACATTAATTATTGCAGACGGGCTTTTGGTATTATACATAATACCAACCACTTTCGTTTTTGTTATCTTAGCTGCAACCGTATGTGTGTCAAGTGAAGTTGGCGGTACAGGAAGATTGAATTTGTAAGGGCTGATATCATCTTGTTCTCTAACCGCATAATCCTGAAGTCTTTTGATTTCACGAATCCTTGCATTCTTAGCATTTGCTTCTGCAATCGCAGAAGATCTTGCTTTCTCATACTCAATCATTTCATTATATGGCATAAACGGATTGCTTCTTCCAATTGTTGTGACATCGTATGATATTAAACTGTTTGGTACATCATCGTTAACATCAATATCAACAGATTTTTTATTCTTTCTATTATTTGTCGTAGGATTCTCTGTTCCCATATTATTCATATCCATATCGCCTTGATTTGGTGCATATTGACCCTGATCCATTCTTCGGTTTTTATTCCTGTTTCTGTTTTGCTCGGGGGTTGTACCATTGTCAAACGCCGGCTGTTGCATATCAGCTTGGGGCATATCAGGTTGTTGTAAATCAGGTTGATTCTGTGAATTCCCGCATCCGCCCAATAAAAACGAAAATACAAAAACCGTAGTTAAAAGCCCCAGCATATTAAAAATTTTAAATTCTAATAATCTTCTCATTTTACCCGTCAAGTCTTTCAATTTTTGATTATCCGTACATTTCGACAAATAACCACTCTATCACTAATAATAACATATTTCGTAATATTGGGCAAAAATGGTATGAATTATCATCTGTTTGATGTATTTTAGCTGAAATTCCTTTTGCTGTCGCTTTTTCTAAGGTTTATATTTCGTAACAGATTGTTTAATGTTAAAAAAATCAATCTTTCGATTGAATATATTTATGTCGAAATTTGAAAATTCTATTTAAAAAAGCATAGCCGTGAATTATTTTGTTATTTTTTTATGTTAAAATGTATACATGCAAAGTAAAAGACTTTTCGTAATATCAGGTTGTTCCGGTGTAGGCAAAGGCACGGTTATAAATGAATTTATGAGACGAAATTCCGGTGATTTTATTTTGTCTGTTTCCTGTACAACCAGAAATCCACGCCCGAATGAAATTGATGGTGTAAATTATTTTTTCATATCAAAAGATGAATTTGAAAAGAATATAAAAGAAGATAAATTTCTTGAATATGCGCAGTTTGCTGAAAATTATTACGGAACCAAGAAAAAGTATGTTCGGCAAAAAATGGAAGAAGGTTATAACGTAATATTAGAAATTGATACGCAGGGGGCTTTGCAGGTCAAAGATAAAATGTCTGATGCAGTATTAATTTTTATTGCACCTCCCAGTGTTGAAGAGCTTGAACATCGTTTGCGCGGGCGTCATACAGAAGATGAATCAACTATCCAAAAACGCCTTGCACAGGTCAAAATAGAACTTGAGCGCTCTTTAAAATATGATTATACAGTAATTAATGACAGTGTAGAACGTGCAGTCGAAGAAATTGAAAATATCGTGAGGAATAATGTTACAAAGTAAACATATTTTAATAGGAGTAACAGGCGGAATTGCAGCGTATAAAATCTGCACTCTGATTCGTGATTTTAAAAAATCCGGGGCAGAAGTAAAAATAATTGCTACGCCTAATGCATTAAACTTTGTTACAAAACTCACCTTGCAAAATTTAAGCCAAAACGAAGTTTATGTTGAAGAATTTGATGTTAAAAATTGGAAACCCGAGCATATTTCGCTTGCAGATTGGGCGGATATTATGCTTATTGCTCCGGCTACCGCAAATACTATAAGCAAAATTGCGCAAGGTATTGCAGATAATTTACTGACTTCTGTTGCCTGCGCATTTTCAAAAAAAATAATTATGGCTCCGGCAATGAATTGCAATATGTGGCAAAATGAAACAATAAAAGATAATATAAAAATATTGCAAAAGCGTGGAATTGAGATATTAGAGCCGGAGAACGGTTTTTTGGCGTGCGGATATATGGGGAAAGGACGGCTTTGTTCATCAGATAAAATATTTAATGCGATTGAAGAAGCACTAAATTATTCACAGATGCTGAAGGGACAAAAAATCGTTATAACAGCTGGCGGGACAATAGAAGAAATTGATCCTGTTCGTTATATTTCTAATTATTCATCAGGGAAAATGGGTTTGGCACTTGCCAAATCGGCGTATGATATGGGTGCTGATGTGGTATTTATTACAACAAAAGATTTTGATGTCCCGTTTAAGAAAGTTATGGTAAAATCTGCGCAAGATATGCAAAATGCTGTTAATGATGAATTTGACTCTTCAAATTATATAATAATGGCTGCTGCAGTTGCGGATTACAGAGTAAAAGAACATTCGGAGCAAAAAATAAAAAAAGGTGAACAGGATTCAATTACTCTGGAATTTGTTAAAAATCCCGATATTTTGGCAGAATTGTGTAATCGTAAATTATTTAATTGTTCTGAAACCAATAAAAATGAGATTCTTCGTTTTGCTCAGAATGACGTTCAAGCTGAGGAATCGCACGACGTTAAATCAGCTTGCAATGATAAACCTGTAATTGTTGGTTTTTGCGCCGAAAGTGAAAATTTGCTTGAAAATGCGAAAGCAAAAATTGCCAAAAAAGGTTGTGATTTTTTGGTTGCAAATGATATTTCGCGAAAAGATATAGGTTTCGGGGTAAATGATAATGAAGTCACAATATTAAATAAAAACGGTGATATTCTCAAACTTGACAAAGCGCCCAAAAATATTATTGCCAGAAAGATTTTGGAATGTATAAATATGAAATAACAAAAAGAATAGAAAATTTTGCACCGACTGAAACTCAGGAGGATTGGGATTGTTCCGGCTGGGCAGTAAATGTTGAAGGATATGATAATATTGATAAAGCCATGCTTTGCTTAACGGTTACGAATGATGTTGTCAGGCAGGCAAAAGAGCAAAATTGTGATTTGATAATTTCGCATCATCCATGTTTTTATATTCCGCTTGATTGGTCAGGTATAAATATTTATTGTGCGCATACCAATATGGATAAAGCAAAAGGAGGAACAACCGATACAATTATTGGAGAACTCGGACTGTCAAATTACAAAATAAATGTAGAACATGAATTTTTGAGAATGATTGAATACAAAACGACGGTTTCGGCTTTCAGCGAATTATTAAGGCAAATTTCGCTCAATGCAAGATTGATAAACAATTATAAGGTGACCGGGCTGAATAAAATTGCATTTTGCGCAGGTTCCGGCAGTGAATTTATAAACGAAGCCAAAGAATTGGGGGCGGATTGTCTTGTAACAGGAGATTTAAAGTTTCACACAGCAATTGAAAGTCCGATTATTGTATATGACATAGGGCATTTTGAAAGTGAAATTTTGATACTTCCGGTGTTCGAAAAAATAATCGGAAAAGATGTAAAAATAGTTTATGCGGATGAACACAGTCCGTTTAATTTAATATAAGATTTTTATATGAATATTTTTGGAATTATAAAAGAGTTATATTCCGGTAAGGATAATCTGATTGCGCAGCTGGGATTGTTTGCACTAATCGGTATAATGACAATAGCTTTTAACGAGGTGATTTCTGCATATACGGGAAATACTTTGTATTCATTATTTGCAGTTCCATCTGAATTTGAGGTTATAATATTTTCTTTGGCTGCAATTATAATAACTGTATTTTTTACAGGTTACATTTATAAATTTGTACATGACAGTTATACAAATGAAAAAGCAGAATTACCCTCAATTTCAATGAATTGTTTTGTAACTTTTTTAAGACTTGTTCCGTTGGGTGTTGTTTGGGGAATTTATTTATTTTTTATAATATATGTCGGGTTGTTATTGTTTGGTTATGGGGTATTTTTATACATATTTTTAGCAGCGTTGGGCATTTTGTTGCCTTTTATTAATATTGTATTTTTATTATTTGCAAAGGATTTTAAGTATAATTTAAAACTCTTCAATCCTGGAATTATTGTAAATATAATGAAAAAATCTTTTGTCCCGACATTATTATTTGTGATTCAGTATATTTTAATTATGTTTATAGTTTTGTCTGTTTGTGTGTTTATTTCAACATACATATATGGCTTGAATGTGTCAAGATTTTCTCAATTAACTTATAGCTTGGTGGCTTTGTGCATTGGCTCATATATTCAGCAGGTTTTAAATCTCGCATATTATAATGGTTTGACGAAGATAATAAAAAAGAACCTGATATAAAATCAGGTCCTCTTTTATCATATATAATTATTTCTTTGTTTTTGGAGTTGTCCCATTTGCCTGTTTTTGCATTTCTTCAAGCTGGCTTGTAAGCTTTTTGGTAATTTCTTCAGGGTCGTATTGTTTATCAACATATTCAATCTTGGCTTTTTTCTTTGCTGCATTTACAATATCATCAATCGCTTTAATTTCTTTTTCGTTAGTTAAGCTTTCTTTAAGATTGTTTTTAACTTTATCAAATGATTCCGTTCCTGCAGGACGTCTGTCGGTTACAAATATTATGTGATAACCGAATTTAGTTTTAACAGGACCGACAACCGTATTGGGTTTTGCTCCGAATGCAGCTTTTGAAAATTCAGGAACCATAACCTTTGCTTCAAAATATCCCAAATCCCCGCCTCTTTGAGCAGTTGTAGTATCTTGTGAATATTTTTTAGCATATTGTGCAAATTTTGAACTGTCAGCTTTTAATTCTTTTGCTAATTTATTTGCTAATTCTTCTTGTGCTTTTACTTTTTCACCTATTTTATTTGCCATTTCATTTTCAGATAATTCTTTTTTACTTTGGCTTGCAATTTCCTGACTTAATTGCATAGGATCTGTCATTAACAAAATATGATAAGCCCTTACTTGTTCGCCATGTTTAAATTTATCAATATTTTTGTTGTAGAAATCTTTAACTTCCTTGTCGCTTACTTTCGGATTTGCAACGGTTCTTGCCAGTTTTTGCATTCTGACCTGAGTTTTTACATCAGATTTTAATTGGTTAATACTTACATTATTTTCTTTTAATATTGCAGATAATCTTTCTTTGCCGCCGATTTTGTCTATAATTTTATTTATTGCTTCATCTACATCTTTATTTGAAACTTTAATTCCTCTTGCGTCTGCTTCCTGATTTAAAAGTTCTTCAATTATGAGTTGGGTAATAACCGAACGTTCAGTCATCAGGTATAAAACACTGTTTTTGTCATTTTTAATATCTCCTAGTCCCATTTTTGCAAACGGAGATGCAGACAATTGTTTATCCAGAAGTTTGTCAAAGTCATTTTGAGTAATTGCTTTGTCATTAACCTTAATTATTGCCTGTGAATTTTTTAATCCGCAGCCGGTAAATAACATTCCTGCAACTAATAGTGTCGCTAAAAGTTTTGTTGATTTCATTAACATATCCCTCTCTTTTTTAATATTCGTAACTAACCTTGCGTATATAATAAAACAAATCATTCAAAATGTTAAATATTTCATCAAAATTTACATAAGATGTATTAATAATAATTATTGAAGATCCTTCTGTGCAAGCTTTTGGGGCAATTGTAAATTTTATTTTCCTTAAAATATTCGGCGGCAGTGTTCGTGCAACAAGATTCCACTCCGCTTTTGAATAAGGGGTATAAATCCTTATATTATCCTGTGCTTCTCGGATTGCGCTAATTTTTATTTCTGTTGCCCCAAGTCGTAATCTTATTAATTTTATTAAATTTTCAACAGATTCAGGCGGTTTTGAAAATCTGTCTTTCCATTCATCAACAATATAATCAAGTTCGGTAACTGATTTTACATCCGCCAGACGTTTATATTCAATCATTTTTTGTTCTGACGAGCCGACCCATTCATCAGGAATATAAGCGGTTACATTAATATCAACGATTGTCGGCTGAGTTTTGTTTACTTTTTCTCCTTGGAGTTCTTTTACGGTTTCATCCAAGAGTTCACAGTATGTATCGAACCCGACATTTACCATGTGACCGTGTTGTTTTGTTCCCAATATGTTTCCTACTCCGCGAATTTCAACATCGCGCATTGCAATTTGGTATCCGCTGCCAAGAGTTGTAAATTCTTTGATGGCTTTGAGTCGATCTGTTGCATCTTTTGAAAGTTCTTTGCTTCGTTTATAAAAACAATAGCAATATGCCTGTCTTTCGCTTCTGCCGACGCGTCCTCTCAGTTGATACAATTGCGCAAGTCCGAATTTATCCGCCCCGTGAATAATCATTGTATTGGCATTGGGAATGTCAATACCGTTTTCTATAATTGTTGTGGCAAGTAATATGTCATACTCGTGATTAGCAAAATCAACTATAACTTCTTCAAGTTCTTTTTCATCCATCTGACCATGCCCGACAGCGATTCGTGCGTTAGGAACAATTCTTTGCAGTAAGGTTTTCATTTCCATAATTGTTTCAACTCTGTTATAAAGGTAGAAAACCTGACCTTCTCTGTCTATTTCGTGATTAATGGCGTTTCTTACAAGATTTTCATCCCAATTGCCGACATAAGTTTTAATAGGCAGACGGTTTTTGGGCGGTGTATTGATTAATGAAATATCTTTAATCCCTGATAATGACATATAAAGTGTTCTTGGTATCGGAGTTGCAGACATAGAAAGAATATCAATGTTTTCTCTTAATTGCTTTAATCTTTCTTTATGGCGGACTCCAAAACGATGTTCTTCATCGATAACTAAAATCCCCAAATCTTTAAACACTATTCCTTCCTGTAAGAGCTTATGAGTGCCTATAACAACATCACATTCGCCTGTTGCAAGGTGTTTAACTGTTTCTTTCTGTTCTTTAGACGTTCTGAATCTTGATAAAAGTTCGACCTTTACCCCAAACGGTCTGAATCGTTCTTCCATTGTCTGAAAATGCTGCAGAGCCAGAATTGTTGTGGGTACGATCACGGCTGCCTGTTTGCCTGATGTTATCGCTTTAAAAATTGCCCGCATTGCAACCTCTGTTTTCCCGAACCCAACATCTCCGCAGATTAATCTGTCCATCGGCTGGGAGGATTCCATATCGGATTTCACTTCTGTTATTGCTTTTAGCTGATCCGGAGTTTCTGTGTATTCAAAAGCTTCTTCCATTTCTATCTGCCAGTTGGTATCAGGTAAAAACTCTATTCCTTCCTGCATTTTGCGTCTTGCATACAACCTTAGCAAGTCATAAGCAACTGTTTCAACAGCTTTTTTAACTTTTGTTTTGGTGTTTTCCCAGTCACGACCGCCCATTTTTGAGAGTTTGGGCTTTGCGGTGCCGGAACCGCGATAACGGCATAAAAGGTTTATTTGTTCTGCAGGTATATGCAAACGGTCTTTATTTGCATATTCAATTGTAAGATAATCTTTTAACTGCCCGTCTATTTCTTGCTTTGAAAGCCCTTTGTATATCCCTAAACCGTGAATTGTGTGAACAACAAATTCTCCGATTTTGATGTCGTTTATATTTTCAATAAATTCGGGCTTTTCTTTGTAGTAAGATTTCTTTGTTGATGTGATTTCTTTGGGACGTTTATTAAACATTTCCCTGTCTGTTAAAATTATTGTTTTAAAATCCTCTAAAATGCATCCGCCGCAAACAGTTGCACTCTGAAAGTCGACATTGAAAATTCCACGTTCCGATAAAATTTCTTTCACACGTTCAGGGTAATTTGTTGCTATAATGACCGACCATTCACTTTTACCATTTTGAGTGGTGTTGGCTGCATAACTATTTATAAAATCCGAAATATCATCAAGATTTGCTTCAAAATTTCGTAGCGGCTGAGCGTTAAATTCAATCACATCAAACATACTTCCGTCAATAAAATTATTTAATCCGATTTTTTGAAAATATGATGTTTCTCTCAAAAAGTCTTCATATGAAAAATGGTTATTGAGATTATTACCCTCACCCGCATTTGCACGGCTCAAAAATTCGCCTGCAACTGCTCCCTCTCCCAAAGGTAGAGGGGTTGATGCAGAATACTTGAGTAAATCTTCTTTTCTTTTTTCACATTCATCATCAAGTAATTCGTATTTTGAATATATTTCTGTTGTTTCATCAAAAACCAAAATATAATCTTTAAAGTAATCTAAAATCCCCGTTAATTGTTTGTTAAAACAACTTTGAAAAACTTCAATGCCTTCAAAATAATTTTCTTCAGGGGTGTCATCGTCAAGTTCGCTTTGTAATTCTTTTACTAAATCTTCCTGACCTGCAGTAATGAATTTATAAACGGGATAAATTGTTGTTTCTTTGGCTTTTTCAATTGATTTTTGGGTTTCATTATCAAAATAACGAATATCGACGACTTCATCGCCCCAAAGTTCTATACGTACCGGATGTGGATTTAAAGAATAAACGTCTGCAATATCTCCTCTTATGCTAAACTCCGAAATGTCACTAACCATTGTCGTTTTTTTATAGCCCAAATTTACAAGCTGTCTTGAAAATTTACCCAAATCAATTGTATCGCCGACTTTGATTTTCAGACAATTTTTCTTGAAGAAATCGGCGTTAGGGAATTTTTCAAGCAGTGATTTTACAGGGCAAAGAATTACATCAGGTTTTTCAAGCAAAAGTTCGACTTGTTTTGCATAATCATATAAATTCGGACTGACTGTTTCGTACATTGAAACATCCTGAAAAGGCATTATTTGCGCATCCAAATCGAAAATGGTTTTCAAATCGCTTTGGTATTTCAGGGCAGTTTGTTCAGTTGAAGTTACCATCAAAACTTTTTTCTTTGCATATTTTTTGATTTTGAAAAGTAAAAACAGCCGTAAAAACGTAGTCAGACCGGTTACGGCAAAAGATTCTCCCTCTTTCAATCTTGCCCTGAACCGCTCATAAGGATACGGAATATCATTTTCATTGATGTTAAACATATATGTATTATAGCAAAAATTTGGTAATTGAGGTTTGCCTTGTTATCTAATTAAAAAACTTAAAAATTTATTTTATTTTTTTACTGATTGAAAGGAGAAAATAGAATGACTTTTAATGCTTTAAAAGAAAAAGGTTTACCATTAGAAAAACAGGTGCGAACCTGGCATGATATTGCGCACAGAAAATACAACAAAAACGAGGTTGATTGCTATTCCCGAACCCGCCAGATTTTGATGAACGGAATAGAAGTCGAAGCGTGGAATTTTAAACATAATTTTGCAAGAGTTTGCCAGGACGAAGATACACTGGAATTTTTAGCACAAACAAAACGTATTGAAGATGCGCAGCAAACAACAATAAACTGGCTTGCACCATGCGATCAGTCAGTTTTGGAAACGACTTTGGGTTATGAGCAGGTTGCGGTTGATTTAACCGCCTGGATGGCACAGAATGAACCCGATCCCTATGTCAAAGAAACATTTGATTTTGGATTGTTGGAAGATTTTGACCATTTATACAGATATTCTCAATGGGCTTATATGATTCACGGTATTACTCCGAATGCCGTAGTACAGGGGCAGACAGATGTAATCCTCGGACGTCCGACACAAAATCATCACAACTGTAATATTGTAAGACTTCGCAAACACTATGACAAAGCAACTGCATCTCCTCAGACAAAAGTCAATATTCTGACTCTTGTTGCGGGTGAACAACAGACTCACAATTACTATGGTGAACACGGATTTGCTTACGGTAGTGAACTGTTACGAGAAACTTATGCGGAAATTAAAGATGTCGAAGAAGAACACGTTACGATGTATGAATCTTTAATTGATCCGTCTGAATCCTTCTATGAAAAATTACTTATGCACGAATTTACGGAAGTCTGCACTTATCACAATTGTATGACTGACGAAAAAGATGAAATGCTTATGCCGATTTGGGAAGAATTTTTGGCAATAGAATTAAATCACCTTCAAACTGCGGCTAAATTGTTCAAAAAATACGAAAAACGTGATCCTGAAGAAGTTATTGGCACAGATATAGTTCATCCGTGCCATTTTACATCTCAAAAAGATTATGTAGAAAAGGTTTTGCGTGCTGAGATAGATAAACGATTGGGTTCAAATAAGGATTATCAGTTTGTAAAAGATATTCCAGATGATTGGGCAAGCTATGATGTTCAAAAAGCTGCAGGTAAAGACGGTTCCCCGTCTGAAGTTACAATTCGGGTAATTGCAGAACAAAAAAACAGAGATTTGGTTTGTGCTTCGGAAGAATTGACCAATGACCTTCCAAAGCTTGCTAAAAAAGCGATGCAAAAAGACGGTATGACCTGCGATACTGTTACTTCCGAGGAATACGAAAAAATGTCAAAAGAAGAATTTGAATTATAAAATTATAAAAATCTTGCGGGAATTTTTGTTCCCGCTTATTTTTACGAAAAACAGGTATCGTATAAAACGATGCCTGTTAATAATTTGGGGGTTGCGAATATATTTATAAATTCTAAAATGCCAAGAACAATACCGTAAACATGCAACCTAAAGAAACGGCGCTGAATAAAAACCATGTATGCATTACAGGGTGTTGATAAGACCAAATTTCTTTAATAGTAGCGGTTGCGTTTGTTATTGTTCTCATATTTTATTCTCTCTTTCTTAAATCTATATTTCTATTTTCCATTTTTAGAAGAAAAGGTCATCACCTATTTGGTTGATTATTTAATTATTTTTTATTATCATTTAATTACTATGAAAAAAGTTGAATTGTTGTTGCCTGCGGGCAATTTGGAAAAATTAGAATATGCCGTAAATTATGGTGCAGATGCTGTGTATTTGGGTGTTGTTGATTTTAGCTTAAGGGCAATGAGAAAAGGCGAGCTTATAACATTTGAAAATCTTAAAACAGCAATAGATTTGGCCCATAAATACGGTAAAAAAGCATATATGACACTGAATATTTTTGCTTTCAACAAAGATATTAAACATTTGGAAGAATGTATTGAAATCATAAAAGATGCTAATCCTGATGCAATTTTGGTCAGTGATTTCGGTATAATGAATATGCTCAAAAAATATATGCCGGATACTGATTTGCACGTAAGTACCCAAACAAATATTTTAAATTACGAATGTGTAAAATTCTGGCAGGATATGGGAGCTACAAGAGTTGTATTGGCAAGAGAACTTTCAATTCCCGAAATAGCGGAAATTAAAAGCAAAGTTCCCGATATGGAGGTTGAATGTTTTATACATGGTGCACAATGTGTTTCTTATTCGGGCAGATGTTTGCTGAGTGATTATTTTACAAAAGGCGAAAGAATTTCAAATCAGGGCAATTGCTGCCAGCCATGCAGATGGAGCTATAAGCTTGTTGAGGAAACAAGACCCGGGGAATATTATGAAATCAATGAAGACGCTCACGGAACGCATATTTTAAGCCCGAATGATTTGTGTCTTGTGCATCATTTAAAAGAAATGATTGATGCCGGCGTTGATTCATTCAAAGTCTATATTACGTTTCAGCAGTAGCAAAAACGTACAGACAGGCGATTGATGAACTTTACCAGAACCCGAATGCCGATATGGAAAAATATTTCTTAGAACTTAAAAAAGTCGGTAACAGAGGTTATACAACGGGCTTTGCTTTGGGCGACGGCTCAGGCGGGTATAGTTACGATTTGTCAAAAGGTCTTGCAGGGGCTGATTTCCTGTTCGAATTTCACGGTAAAGAAAAAATCAATGCGCAAGATTTATTCCTTGTAAAAATAAAAAATAAAATTTTGCAAAATGATGAAATTGAGATTATCACACCA
>CADCNV010000002.1 GCA_902802825.1 uncultured bacterium
TCTTTCAAATGCAGGTGATGTAACCAATACTAAAACATTGACAGGAAATGTAACATCAAATAGCGGAACATTCAATAATCAGGGTGGAAAAGTTACCGGAGATGTAACAACATCCGGCTCATTTGATAACTCAAATAATGGTATAGTTAGCGGTAATGTAGATATTACAGGCGGAACATTTAATAATGAAGTCGGTAAAATCGTCGGAACGGTTACAAACGCAGGAACTTTGGATACAAACTTGAATAACATTGGTGGTGCTATTGAAAATAACGGTACGATGAATGTCAGTGGCGGAAATGTTTTGAATGATATTACGGGTACAGGTACAACAAATGTAAATGGTAATATTGTAAATACTAAAGATATTATACAGGATTCAATCAATGTGGCGGCAGATAAGAGAATTGCCAATACTGGTGACATTACTGTAAATGATACTTTGGATAATAAAGGTGATATTGTTGGAACAGGTTCATTGAATCTTGGTGCAGGTGCGGTTGCCGATAATACAAACGGTAATATTAATCAAAATTCAATCACTCTTGCAGATAGTACAAAAATTACTACAAATGCAGATAACTTTAATGCAACTAATGGAATCAGCAATGATGGTGAAATTACTTATACCGGCGGTATGATAAGAAGTGATATCTCAGGAGCTTCAAGTGGGGTTATTAATCTTGGAGATGACCCGACATCATCAACCAACGTGGATACACCTTTGAATTCTGTAATTAGTGGGAATACTATTAATCTGAATAATGCTAATCTTACATTCGGACCGAATGCTGATATATCAAATGCTGCTGTATTAAATGTCAATGCAGGTGCAATAAATGTTATGGATGGTAAGATAACATCTACAAATCTTGGTAATGTAAATTTGAACGGCAAATCGAATCTCGAATTAGACTTCAATTTAAGTGATATGACATCAGATACATTTATTGCCAATGTTACTAACAACGGCGGAATATTCAATGTATATAAATTGAATGTTCAGGGTACGACACTGAAAGATAATATTAAGATTCATCTTGGAGATTCAACAAATCTAGGTGTGGATAATGTTACTTCAAATACATTTGATTTGCCGTCTATACTGACTCCGGTAAGAAAAATTGCAGGTCGTGTCGAAGACGGATATTTGATTTATGCTCCGACAGGAAATCGCTATGAAGATTTCAACCCTGCAGCATTTGCAACTCCTGTTGCTGTTCAGTTTGGCGGATATTTAAGTCAGTTAAATTCTTATGATGAAGCATTCAGAAATCTTGATATGAAGATGCTGATGAATCAGCAGGAAAGAAATGCCTGGAAGCTTCAGAATAAATATGCTTCTGCAAACGGGCCACAAGTATTCAGTCCGTTATACTTACCTGAAAAAGACAAAGCTCTATGGGCAAGACCTTATGCAGTATTTGAAAATGTTTCACTAAGTAACGGACCTAACGTAAATAATATTATGTATGGTACTTTCTTCGGTGGTGACAGCGAAATGAAAGAACTAAAACACGGCTGGGATTATCAATGGAGTGCATACATTGGTTATAACGGTTCACATCAATGGTATGACAGTGTTGATATTTATCAAAATGGCGGTAATATCGGCGTAACAGGTGCATGGTTTAAAGGTAACTTCTTTACCGCTTTGACAGCAAACGTTGGTGCAAGTATCGCAAATGAATCTACGATGTTTGGTACGGATGATGTTCCTATGATTAGCGGTGGTGTTGCATCTAAGACAGGTTATAATATTGAACTTGCTAAAGGCAAATTCATTATTCAGCCAAATTATCTGATGAGTTATACATTTGTTCAGTCAATGAATTATCAGTCTAAATCGGGTGCACATATTAATGGCAGATCATTAAATGGTATACAAATTGCTCCGGGCATTAAATTCATTGGTAATTTAAAAGGCGGTTGGCAACCTTATGCAAGTATCAGAATGGTATGGAATACTATTGATAAAACAAGATACACTGCAGAAAATATAGCATTACCTGAATTAACTATTGATCCTTATATTCAATACGGTTTAGGTGTACAAAAACGCTGGGGTGACAGATTTACAGGATTCTTCCAGGCAATGGCAAGAAGCGGCGGAAGAAACGGTGTTGCATTATCTGCCGGCTTCAGATGGGCAATCGGTAAAGATTACCATGATTATCCGCAGAATACTAAATACAATTCTTCTAAACAAACACAAAAACCTGCAACTGTTATCAAAACAACAGAACAAAAGCCGGTAACAATAAATAAAACAGAGCAAAAGCCGGTTGATAAAAAACAGGTAAAAGAAGTTAAGCCGGTAAAACAAACCGTTGACAAAGTTCAGCCAAAAGTTCAGCCGGTACAAATTCCTGCTGTTCAGAAAACAACTAAACCTGTTAAATCTAACGAAGTTAAAGTAAAAGAAGTTAAATCGGCTAAGAAAGAAGTAAAAGAAATAACTCAAAAGACTAATCCACAACCTTCGGCTAAAAAGACTACAGGTTTCTTTGGTTCATTGTTTGCTCCAAAATCTTCTGCTGTAAAAACTCAAAAGCAGAGCGAAAAGAAAGTTATAAAAGAATTAACCGGTAATGAAAAGAAACATCTTGAACACACGACAAGAACCAAGATGAACGCGGTTATAACTCAAGATGGTGTTACTGCAGATAAAGAAATCAAGGTTAAGGAAGTAAAACCGTTGGCTGAAAAAGTTCAAAAACCTGTAAAGGTAAAAGAATTAAAACCGACAAAAGAATCAGTTAAAAAGCTTCCTAAGCAAGCAGTAGAAAAACCGACCAAAGAAGTTAAACCTGCAAAGGTTAAAGAAGCTAAAGTTAAAGAAGTAAAACCTGTGGCTGAAAAAGTTCAGAAACCTGTAAAAGCAAAAGAATTAAAACCGGCAAAAGAATCAGTTAAAAAACTTCCTAAGCAGGCAGTAGAAAAACCGACTAAAGAACTTAAACCGGTTAAGGTTAAAGAAAAGAATCAGTTAAAAAACTTCCTAAGCAGGCAGTAGAAAAACCGACTAAAGAACTTAAACCGGTTAAGGTTAAAGAAGTTAAAGTAAAAGAAGTCAAACCTGAAAAAGTAAAAAATATTCAGAATCAGGAAGAATATATCAGTACACCTGATCAAAACATTCAAGCTGCTCCCGGAGATAGAAAAATTATCAGACAGTTATCCGATGATGAAATGAAACATCTTGAATATACGACAAGAACCAAAATGAACGGGTTAATAAATAAATATTAGGAAACACAACAAAAAATAACAATAAAACAATAATAATTGTTTTAACAAAATAGATCTTAAAAAAGCGGGTTTAAAAAACCCGCTTCAAATTTTTACATAAGACCTAAAACCTTTTTGTACCATGAGAATGATTCTAACTCAGTACCATTGAAGGTTGTTTTTGCGCACTGATGTTTTAAATAATCTTCAAATTCATCAGCAAACGGTGATTTGATCTTTTTTACTTCCTTTTCCGATGTTACTGTTGCCATAAAACACTCCTTTACACATTTTAGGTCTTTACAGACCTCCCTATATGCAATTAATTATAACATATAGTTTCTACCTTTTAAAGCTATAAAACATGACAATCTTTTTTTTTGCTATTATTAAAGGGTTTTGAATGTAAATTTTTGTAAAGATATTTTGTTTTTATAATTATTTACACACTAGATTAAAATTTTGGCAAAATTTTAAATTTTTATGATATAATTTTTCTATGATATTAATTGGTGAAAACATACATATAATCTCAAAAAGCGCCCGCGCGGCATTAGAGAATAGGGACGATAATTTTGTAAAAAATTTGATAAAAATTATGCAAAAATGTGATTGTATTGACCTGAATGTCGGTCCGGCAAAGGGGAAACTTGACAACATTTTTGAATGGCTTGTTCCGTTTGCAGCCGACAAAAGTATATCGTTTGATACCTCAAATATTGATGCGATAGAGGCCGGACTCAGCGTTGTTGATCATCCTGAAAGATGTTTTATAAACAGTACAAATGCTGACGGGGATAAACTTGAAAGAATTACGGATTTGGCTGTTCGTTTTGGTTGTAATGTCATTGCATTGTCAATGTCAAAAGACGCAGGGATTCCGAAAACAGCTGATGAGCGTATGGAATTGATTTTTCAGATGTATGAAAAATTTATGGAGAAAGGGATTGAATCGGAAAAAATATTTTTTGATCCTTTAATTTTGCCAATAGGGGTTGATCAGTATCAGGCATGTGAGGTCGCAAATACAATAAAAGTTATTCGTGAAAGTTTTGAACCAAAAGTAAATACAATAGTGGGACTTTCAAATATTTCAAATGGGTTGCCGCAAGACATTCGCCGGCATATTAATCGTGTGTTTGGTGTTGTTCTTTTTGGAGCCGGGCTTGATAGTGCTATTATTGATGCTAATGATGAAGAACTAATAAGAACTTTCAGAATGCTTGAATGTAACAATCCGCAAAATGAAATTGACAAATTGTACATAAATATCTCAAATATGATACAATGTTTTGGTGATGTAGAAGATATTGTTTATAATAAAAATAACAATGAGCAGGTAAACATCATGAAAACCTTAAAAATTTTATCGGGACAGGAAGTGTTTTCAAGCAGTTATATGCAGTTATAGAGTGTAAAAATGGACATAAGAAAAAATTTATTAACGGCTTTTTTAGTATCAGGTTTAAGTATAGCAGGTATTCCGGCGCATTCTTATATGTCGCCTGAAGCGAGTACATTATATCAGGAAGCATGCTCTGCCGAACATCAGCAGGATTTGAAGGGCGCAATTTCAAAGCTTGAACAGGCAATTGCTGTTTCAGGCGGAGATGCCATGCTTTATACAAAACTTGCGGGAATCTATTCCGAGATTGATGAGTTTGATAAAGCACTTGAGAATTATAATAAGGTTATAAAAATTAATCCGGATGATGCTTTTATTTACATAAGTATAGGAAGTATTTATGAAAGTCAGGCAAAATATAAAGAGGCATTAGAGGCATATAATAAAGCACTTGATTTATTCCCTGAATACAAATATAACTATTTTAATCTCGGGAATGTAAATTATCAGCTTAAGAATTATAAAGAAGCAATAAAAGATTATACTTCTTTTCTCGAAACATATTCAGGCCATTTTGAAGCTAGAGAAAATCTTGCCGCCTCATATCTTGCAATAAAAGATTATGAAAATTCGGAGGTACAGTATAAACTTATATATGACAAAAATCCTGATAATTTCAAACATTTTTATGAATACGGGATTTCTTTGCTTAATACAAATGATTCTGAAAAAGCAGCTCAGTTTTTGGAGAAAGCCATTGAACTTGATGCTGAAAATTATTCTGCGCATCTTGGTTTGGCTCAGGCATATCAGGACTTGGGTAAAAATGATATGTCATACGAACAATATCAGCTTGTGTTGAAAAACGTTCCAAATCTTAATACTGTTCGGCTTGATTATGCAAATCTTCTTGCAGATATGGATAAGAATACGGAAGCAGTTGAGCAGTACAATATGTATATTAAAGCGTACCCCAATGATGTTAAGGGTTATATAAACATTGCAAATGTGTATAAAAAGCTTCAAAATTATGATAAGGCAATTGAAAATTATTTAATAGCAATACCGAAAGATGAAAAAAATATAAATCTTAAAAAAGATATTGCAAATTGTTATCATAATAAAAAAGATTATAAAACTGCTTTAAAATATTATGATGAAGTTTTGGCGGATAATCCAAAAGATTTCAATATAAGATTCAATAAAGCACTTGCATTACATGCGCTAAATCAATATGAAGATGCAATAGTTTTATATAAAGAACTTTTATCTGAAAAGAATGAAAAAACCATTAAAAACAATTTGAATGATGCTATTGTATCCCGCGGGCATGAACTTGTGAAGGCAGGAGATACTAAAGATGCGATTTCATATTTCAAAGAGGCAATAAAAGGCGGTTATTCCGAAGGATATGTATATTATGGTCTGGCAAAGGCATACAGACATGACGGGGATAATACGAAAGCTGCTGAAAATTACGAAAAGGCAATTGCTATTGATCCTGAAAAGACTGCATATTCTGCGGAATATAGTGATTTTATATCGGCTCTTTACAGCACAAATGTTGATGTTACACATTCAGATAATTCATCTGATTTGCCGTCAATAAATTTGACAGTAAATGCTCCTGAAGTATCGAAAGAAAAAGAGCCCCCGAAAGAAAAAGAAAAGGAAAAACCGGTTCAAACTACTGCGGAAAAATCTGCCGTACCGGATGTAGCTGTTAAAAAAAGTGAAGAATTTATAGCTCAGGGTGATAAAAATTATAAAGAAAATAATTATGATGCGGCGGTAAAAAATTATCAGGATGCTCTTCAGCTTGTTCCAAACGATGCTGTTACACTGCTGAAAATCGGAAATATTTATAAGATGAAAGAAGATAATACCAAAGCGATAAATTTTTATCAAAAATCAATTATAGTCAATCCTGAATATACTGACGGCTGGTTTAATCTTGGCTTGGCATATGCAAATGAAAATAATCTTATAGAATCTCAAAAAAGTTTTGAAAAAGTTATAGAATTAAATCCTGATTATAATTCCGGATATGCATATTATGCACTTGGAATGGCATTTGAGCATCAGGGCAAAAAAGCAGAAGCAGTAAAAAATTATAAAACATTTATTAAGCACAATAATGATAAGGGCTTGAAAGATACTGTCGAAGAAATGATTAAAAAACTGCAATAGTAAAAGGGCAATAAGTGAATAGAGCAATAAGACAGTTTTATAAGATTTTTTTGTTGTTTGTTGTATTATTTTTGGTGATATTTACAACAGCATGTAAAAAACAGGCGTACATTCTTTTCAATAAATATCCGTTCAGTGAAGAAACAATGAGTGCAACAACTAATGTTTTTAAGCCCGGGGAGAAGATATACTACCTTGTTACAACGCCAAAAACAGTAAAATCAAAGCGGTTACTTTTGCAGGTAATGAAGATGGGCAAGCATGAACGCCTTGGTTATGAAACAGTGTGGGGCAAACAGGTAAAAGTTCGTGATGAACAGGTATTTTATTATACGGATTATTTCGTATTTAATGAAACAGGCGGTTACGAAATGAGAGCATATTCAAAGGATGAACCGACAAAATTATTAACGGCAAATTATTTTTATATAAGGCAGTGATAAAGGCAGTAAGGCACTAAGATACTAAGTAAGATACTAAGGCACTAAGTATATTACAAATTTATTAAAATAAAAAGGGTAAATTATGATAAAAGACAGAGCAATACAATATTTTATGAGCGGGTATTCATGCTCGGAGTGTATCGTGCAGGCATGTATTGATGAAGGTATATGTGATGAGTGTTTGTTGCCTTGTGCAACAACATTTTCAGGGGGAATGTCATCAGGATGTTCGTGCGGTTCTGTTACGGGCTCTCAAATGATTTTGGGATATCTGTTTGGCAGAGCTAATAAATTTGGGAATAAAATATCTGCAAGAGAGAAAGCGGCTGAATTTGTTGAAGAATTTAAAAAACGTAATAAAGTAACCTGCTGCAGAATTTTATCTGCGGGATTCAGCGGAAGTGAGCGTAAAAATCATTGTGTTAAGTTTGTATCTGATGCTTGTGAAATATTGGAAGAAATGATGAAGGTAAAAGTGTAAATGATTAAACCTGATAAATTGAATTTTTTAACGGCAGGAATGCCGCTTTCTACAGGAAAAGGCGGATATCCGAGGGCATTTGAAATATTAAAAGAAATGAAGCTTGACGGGCTTGAGGTTGAATTTGTGCATGGAGTCAGAATGTCAGATGAAACAAGAGCTCTGTTAAAACAAATTTCGTCTGAACAGGGCTTTATACTGACATCTCACGGGCCTTTTTATATAAATCTGAATTCAAAGGAAGAAGAAAAAGTTGAAGCAAGTGTCCAAAGGATTATTGAAACTGTGCAAGCAGCTCACGATTTTGGCGGATACAGTATAACTTATCATGCCGCGTTTAATATGGGTGCGGATAAAGAAACTGTTTATAATCAGGTCAAAACACAAACACAAAAAATTATAGCCGAACTCGAAAGAGAAAAAATTGATGTCTGGGTCAGACCTGAAACGACGGGTAAGGCGACACAATGGGGTGATTATGAGGAGATTATCCGATTATCAAAAGAATTTGAACAAGTGCTGCCTTGTGTAGATTTTTCACATGTTCATGCCCGCACAGGGGGTGCATATAATACTTATGATGAATTTTGTCTGATTTTAGACAGAATATCAAAAGAACTCGGTCAAAGGGCGATTGATAATTTTCATGCACATCTTGCGGGAATTGACTACACTGCTAAAGGCGAAAAACGGCATCTTATACTTGAAGAATCCGACATGAACTATAAAGATTTGCTTAAAGCACTAAAATCATTTGGGGTAAAAGGGGCCTTGGTTTGTGAAAGTCCTAACATTGAAACAGATACAAAAATTTTAAGGGATTATTATCATTCATTATAATCAACTCCCTCAAACAGTTGATTAATTAAAGAAATTTTAAAAAGTACCGATATTCATGTCGGTACTTTTTAAAATAAGGGCGAATATTATGTTTAATTTCGTTAACGGAAATCCTTTTAATCAAAAAATAGAATCAGCTCTTTCAACCGGGCAGGAAAATAAGCGCCAGCAACAGCAGCAAAAGGAAGATGAAGAAAGAAAATATCTTGAAGATGATGATCAGGATGAAGTTTCTATCAGTCAAAGGCCGGAATTGAATGAAGATGATGTTTTATATCTTATGAATGAGTACATAAATAAGCGTAAAGCAGAACATGAAGATAATCCCAAAATTATTGAAAAGCTGGATAAGTATAAAAGTAAATTTGACGTGAAAAAATTTATGAAACGAAATCCGCATCTTACTGTTTCAGATTTTAATATGATAATGTTTAATGAGATTTCAGGATTATTAAATTAGTACCTGTGTGGTTAATTCAAATTATTGATAATTTTTGCAAATAATTTGTTATGACAACAATTATAGGTATAAAACTTGATAATCGTGTTTCAGAAGCTATAAAATTGCAAGAAATACTTACTTCATACGGATGTGAAATTCAAACCCGTATAGGGCTTCATTCAATCGGGGAATATAAGTGCAATAATTACGGGGTTGTGCTAATTGAAGTTGTTGCAAAGGTTAATGAAATATATGATTCCCTTGCAAAAAATTGGGAAATTCAAATGATGAAATTTTAAAATATGTAAAAAATAATGTATATAATCAGGCAAAATTCTGTTTTATGTGATTTTATATATAAAAAGGAATTTTATGATTACTCCGGTTTCATCAGGGAATATTAAAACAAGTATTTTTTATATAAACGATTACCATGGAAAATCAATTAATATGGAACGTACAATGAGTGCTTCCAATACTTTTGATGCAAATAACAAAGATAAGAAAGATACTGATATTTTGAAATTGTCTTCAGGAGATATTATGGTGGGAGAAGATGTCACAATTAATAAAGCCGCCGTATTATTTCAAAATTTTATAGGGATAAGAGCAAGTGCTGTCGGGAATCATGAACATGATATTCAGGGTAATGTTGATAAGGTTTTGCAATATGTCAGGTACAATCTGTTGTCAAATAATGTAAAAGTAAATCCGCGCAGTCCATGGAGTAAAGTTCTTAAATCATCGGTAATAGAAGAAGTAAATGGTCACAAATACGGTATAATCGGTTCCACTCCTGTTGATTTGTTTACAAGAACGAAACTCGGACCGCTGCAAAGAGATATCAGCGTTGACGATGCGGTTCAGACAATAAAAGATATTCAGACTGAAATTGACGCCCTGAAAAAACAAGGGGTAAATAAAATTATTCTTCTTTCACATCTTGGAAATACGTTTGAAAAAATCGTTGCCACCCAAACCTCCGGTATTGATGTAATTCTTGGCGGACATTCGCATGATTTAATCCAGAGTGTAAAAGAAGGCGAAAATTTGTTGTACGGGAAAGATGGCGATCCGGTTATTATTACTCAGGCAGGTAAGGATGGCAAAAGTTTTGGGATTCTGAATCTTGAATTTGATAATAACGGCATCATAAAAAAAGTTCAGAATAATATTGGATATACAAAGGACTTTCACCGTAATATGCCGCTTGAATACATATTTAATAAATTATTTAAAAATAACAAAGTATACGGAGAAATAAAATCAGCACCGCCGGAGCCAAAAGATTTGCTTATTGATCCAAATCCACACGGATATTTTATAGCTGATTGTATGAGAAAAGATTCAGGGTGTGATATTGCGCTCATTCAATCGGCTAATATGCGGGGATATTTTGAAAAAGGGCAGGTTGATGACAGAATTTTAAATGATATTTTGCCGTTTAAAAATGAATTATATAAGATAAAATATAGTGAAAAAGATATTGTTGATGCTATAAAATTTGCCTGTGACAAGTCATTTAATTCTCATTCGCATAAACCGGGAATGTTTTATGTTTCCGGTTTGAAATATTCAGTTAATGACAGAGGAAAACTCCTTTCAATGAGTTTTGTGGATAAAAACGGTAACGAAACTCCGATAAATGTTGAAAATCCAAGGTATGATAAATTTTATACTACGGTAATAAATGATTATTGTGCACAGGGTAATGATAATTTTTCAATGCTAAACAGACCGGAACAGATTATCGAAAAAACAGGTATAGATTCGGCAATTAGTGTTGCAAATGTTCTTAAAACCATGAATGAATCTCCCCAAATTAAAGATGATGGAAGAATTAAAATAGTTGCTTCCAAATAATTATTCATGTACATTTGTAAACTTTTTAATAAATTCTTTAAAGTTTTACGGTATATAACCGATAATAATACTGTTAGAAGATTAGAGAGCATAAAAATAAGAGGAGCGTTATGGTTGAAGATTTAGCACAGGATTCATTTAATATCCCTGATGATTTGTTAGACAGTATTCAACACAATATTGAAAACATAATTAAAACGTTTGACGTTCCCGAAGAAAACAAAATGGAAGTGATTAAACAAATTAATTATATGTACTCCAGAACAAAATATCTTTCATTGACGGATGAATTGACCGAACTTCCTAACAGACGTTGTTTTGATAATGATTTTAATAAAGAATTTTTACGTGCGCAAAGATATAAAAATAATTTAACTCTTGTAATGTTTGATATAGATCACTTTAAACAGGTAAATGATTCATACGGTCATCAGTGCGGAGATTATATTTTAAAACAGGTGTCAAAAGCTGCTTTACAGACCTTCCGTCAGACAGATACTGTTTACAGAGTCGGCGGGGAAGAATTTATGGTAATTTTGACTGAAACTGATATTAATCAATGCATTATTCCTCTCGAAAGATTTCGTAAAACGATAGAAACTCTGTATTTAAATTTTAATAATCAAAATATAAATATTACTGTAAGTATCGGAGCATGCCAATACAAATCCGAAATGACAGATAAAGACAAATTCGTTGAAGAAACGGACAAGGCACTTTATAAAGCAAAAAATACAGGAAGAAATAAAACAGTTCTTAGTACTGACCTGTAAGATTTAATATTTTCTGATATCTTAGCCAACCAAGTACGACATGCTGAACATTATCTATTCTTATAATACTTGCATTTGGTGTAACTCCCGGTTTTACCCAATTCGCGGAATTCGGAAGTCCTCCTGCATTAACACCGGTTTTTACCTGTACTCGTGCGAGAAAATAATTTCCAATGGATAGTGCTTTTGAAAGTACCAATTTTAATTGTTCATTATCCGTACAAAAGTACACAGATGCTAAACCTTCCATAATTGTTCCTATGCTGCAAGGTCTTATATTATCAATAAAAGCCCCGTAGTAGCTGTTTTTGGGGTTTGTAATTTGATTTGTTAATACAGGAATGGCCATTTGTTCTACATATTCTTTTAATTTGATTACTTCTTCAGGGGTGGCAAGTCTTTTAAACAAAAGATTTTCTACAACCATCGCAGACCAGTGATCAAAAGGAATTTCCAAATTCATTGGTTTTCTTAATTCGATTATCCTGAATATTATATCTTTTGCCGTATCAAGCCATTTTTGCTGAGGATCAATTTCATATAAATGTAATAAGCCCATAGCGGCTTCGGCAGGATAAAATATTGCTTCTGCCTTAGTATCAATTGTATTACTTTCGAGATTGTAATATGCCCAAACATTTCCTTCTTCATCGGTCATCGAACGGATAAATTCTCCCAACCCGCGTAAAACAGGTAATTCGAGTTCCTTCTCTTCGTATAAATTACACAAAGCACACAAAGCAACCCCTGCAGCTCCTGATTTTGCAATATGAAATTTTATATTTTCTTCTTCCGGAAATGATACTACAACATATTTATCATCATCTAATTTTGAAATATATCTGTCTATAAAATATTTTGAAGATGCAATTCGGTTATCCTTATATTTTGTTTCAAGTCCTAATTTTTCATACTGATACATTGCATATAAAGTTCCTGCATGGCGCAGAGAATTGTATACATCATTTTTGTATATTATATCAGGATCTACATTTTGCATGTATTGAAAACGACCGTCGGGATGAATATTATTGTTAAGATAATTCATCGACAGTGCAATTTCGTCAAAATACGGAAGTTCCCATGTATTTTCTCGCGTGTTTTTTCTTGCATCTTTCCATAGTATAGCTATAAATACTGTTACTATTGTCAGAAATATTGTAGGAATATATGTCGTTGGTGATGATAAATCAAACATAGAATAATTATACCAAAGTAATCTAAAATAATAATAAAGCATTTGTATGATTTTTTATAATTCATAAACAAATGTAACAAAATTATTAACACAGGCAAATCTGAAATAAAAAAATACTTTATATAAATGTAAGTAGTGTGAAAAAAGGTTTTGTGTATTAATGATTGATTTTTCAACAGTCTTATTTTTTATGAGAAACGGAAAACGCGCACAGGAAGGTGAAGGCGGGCGTGGATTTGTTGCAATCGGTCAGGGCGCAAAAGTTGTAAAACAAATATGTGAGTACGATAATATATTTTCAAAAGGAGCAAAAAGTGCGGTAAATGCATTCAAAACCTTAGCCGAAAATGATAAAGTATTCAATGGAATTTCAAAGGGTGTAAAATTTGCAAGCGAAAATGTTAATCCGTTGATAGTAGTTTCAAGTGGTATAAATGTATTGACCTCTGAGGATAAGCAGTCAACAATTATTGCTGAAGCAGGAAATTTAGCGGGTATGTTTGCAATAGAAGGTTGGATGAAAAAACATCTTGATGATGTATTAAAAAATCTGCCTATTAATAAAAAATGGTTGCCTGTCGTAAGAGGAATAGCTTTTGTTATTGGTTCAATCGGGACTTCAACAATTTGTTATAATATTGGTAAAGTGCTTGCTGCAAAACTTAAGGTAGTGAATGAAAAATCTCAGCTTGAACAGCAGCAACAGCATGAACAAATTGTAAAAATGTTTCAGGATAAAAAACAGTCAGGTGCTTTCGCCCCAAAAAGTCTTGCATATAGTGCATAAAGATTATTTTGTGTTATAATTTACGCCATTGAGAGGTAAATTATGGTTAATATTAAAATAACTAAAATGCATGGATGCGGAAATGATTTTGTTTTTATGGATTATGAGGAATTTGTAAAAACGGGAATGACACTTGAAAATTTGTCAAAAAAGCTCTGTGACAGGCATTTTGGTATAGGTGCAGACGGTTTGATTATCCCTGTTCCATATGATGGAGAAGATGCTGATATTGAGTGGAGATATTATAATTCTGACGGTACGACGGCTCAAATGTGTGGAAACGGGATGAGATGTTTTGCAAGGTATGTTTATGATAAAGGAATTGTTAATAAAAAATCTTTTGGCGTAAAAACACTTGCCGGAATCAAAAGTCCTGAAATTCTTGATGATGGTCTGATTAAAGTTAATATGGGCAAGCCAATTTTAGAAGATGAAAAAATTCCGTTTAAGGGTGAAAGAAAGATAGAAAATTTTAAAATAAATCCTGTGTCAATGGGAAATCCGCATTGTGTAATTTTCACAGAAGAAAATCCGATGGATATGGCTGTAACGTACGGGCCTGAATTAGAAGAACATTCATTTTTCCCCGAAAAAACAAATGTAGAATTTGTAAGAATTGTTTCAGAAAAAGAAATAGAGATGGCTGTGTATGAGCGGGGTTGCGGAATAACATTAGCATGTGGAACCGGTGCCTGTGCAAGTGTTGTTGCATCTGTTTTGAATAGTTTTACAGGGAATAATGTGAAAGTGAATTTGCCGGGCGGGGTGGTTAATGTTGAATGGAACGGCTCAAAAGATAATTCTGAACTTGATATCTTTTTAATAGGCCCTGCTAAATATACATTCACTGCTGATTTTAATTTATAATAAATATTTTTTTTAACTTATATTTTTTTGATTGGTTATCGTAAGAGTACATCATATATTTATTGCCGTCAGAGGAAATTTTTATGGAATTTAAAAAATCAGTTCTTGCAATATATGTGTTTCTCAGGATATCTAAAGTCCCTTTATTCGGATGACCGAAATAATTTAATCCTGTTGAAATCAATGAAATTTTATTGTTAAGATGCTCTGTCATTTGTTGATTTACGACATTCGGGCCTCCGTGGTGCCCCACTTTCAGAACTTCTACGTTATTCGGAATAAAATTTTTGATTTGTTCAAAAGATTCGGTGCCCGCATCACCCATAAAAAGCATATCAAAATTTTTGTAAGACAAAAGTGTTATTATTGAATTCCCGTTACTTTCATCTTTTCCTTTAATTTCAGCTTTGAATGTATAAATTTTAAGATCAGGTTCCTGATAAATTATTTTATTATTTTGTGCAATTTCCCATTTTTGGTGGTATTTTTCAGCATTTTTAAAAATATCTTTTGCAGTCTGAGTATGAGTTTGAGTTGTATTGAGATACAATTTATTGACTTTTGTGTTTTGTATTATATCTGATGTTCCGCCTGCGTGGTCGTTATCAAAGTGCGTTATAATCAGTCCTTCAAGATTTTTAATTCCCAAATCTTTCATATATTTGAGCATGATAATTTTCGCCTGAGAATTCGAACTTTTGTATGGAGCTTTGCCGGTGTCAATCATAAAGTATTTATTCTCAGGAGTTTTAATCAGAAAGCTGTCTGCATTTTGAACATCAAATGCAATAATTTGAAGATTTTTGTCGGGTATATTTATTGTTGATACAAATATAATTATTGAAACTGTAACCAGCGTAATAAAAGCTTGTTTATATTTGTCAAATTTAATCAAAAAAGTGACTGCCAGCAGCATTATGTAGTATGCAATTATTTGTATAAGATAAGGGTGTGTTGTCTGAATCAAACTATGCGGCAAATTCCCAAAGAAATCAGATATCTGTATAAGGATATTAATAAGGTAATTATTTACAAAATCGGTTGCCCCGCACACAATATTGGCTATCGGTTTTATTATTGCAAGAATAGAACTTATAAAGCCGGTAAAACTTATTATAAATAATAATATAGATGAAGATATATTAGCAAAAATTGCATAAAGACTAAAAGTATTGAAATAGAACATTTGTATGGGGGCGACCCATATTTGGGCAACTACAGGAATTAATACAGCTGATAAAATCTGATTGGGAATTTTGTCAGTTTTTTGTATTAAAATATTTGCCGTTGTTAAAAGTCCGAATGTTACAAGAAATGAAAGCTGAAAACCAACATCATTTATGTATGCGGGGTTATATAAGAGCATTAGTACAGCAACAAAAGACAATAATGATACAGTATGAGCATCTCTGTCAAGCAATTTCCCCACAAGTACAAATATCAGCATTAAAGCAGCCCTTACAACTGACGGTCCAAGACCTGTCATAAGAGTGTATCCTGCAACAAGAAACATTCCTGAAATAATGCTCGGTTTGTACGGGACTTTGAAAAACATCATTATAAAAAACCAAAATGAAAATATAAAACCGACATTCATTCCTGATGCTGCAAGGATATGCAATAAGCCGGAATTTATAAAAGAATTTTTAATATAATCGGGAGGAGCAACCGCATCATCTCCAAATACTATTCCTCCCAAAATTTCAAGATTTGGGCTTTTAAGATATTTAGAATGTGTTTTCAATATGGAATTTCTCAGATTGTTCAGATTATATAAAAATTTCCATTTTACATTCATTGCCTCATTTGAGATTTTTATTTCGTTATCGGTGGAATATAAAACCGTAAATACTCCAAAATTTTTTAAATAAGATGAATAATCAAATTGTGAAGGATTTGTGGAATGAAACGGTCTTCTAAGGTTGCCGTTGAGAGTAATTTTTTGTCCGATATTCAGTTTTCCAATATTATCAGGTTCTGCTGTTACGGTTACGAGAGTTTTGCCCGTGTATATTTTATTTCCTGCTTTTTCAACTTCAAAGAAAAACTTGGCTTTCCCTTTTTCGGTGCTGTTCGGGATACTTACTATTCTCCCGTAAAAGCTTGAATTTAAGGGCGCAATACTAATTAGTGCATCGGTATTTTTTACTCTTAAAAAAGTAATCACAAATCCGATGTAGAATGCAAAGATTAATATTATTGTTCTTTTGATATCAAAAATTTTTGTAACAAATAAAATTATCAGAATGGTGGTTATTGATATTGCGGATATAATTTCTTTTTGAGAAAAATAGGACAATATTCCCAGCATGAATGCTGCAGATGTTATGCACATCATAAAATTTTTATTTTGTAAATAATCCCTAATTTTTTCTATATCAAGCATAATTCCAATAAGGAGATTTTATCATGAAATAATCTTGTACAAAATAGAAAAAAATGATATAAATATATTATCTTTCGTTTTTAACTTTAAGACGAATGTGATTATTTAAGGAAAATATAACATGGCGGATAAAACTTTTTTTATTGATGATTTTTTAAGACAAGCAGTGAGTGTCGGGGCTTCCGATATTCATTTGAGCGTAGGTGAACGTCCTGCAATAAGAGTTGCAGGTCAAATTATGAGAATAAATCTTCCGCCTTTGACGGATGAAGATTTGAATTCAACAGTAGACAAAATTGCACCCGAACATTTAAAAGACAGAATTACCCGTTTCTTTGATATCGATTTTTCTTATGAAATCCCACAGTTTTCAAGATTCAGAGTTAATATGAGCCACCAGCTGGCTAAAAATGCTATTGTATTCAGAGTTATTCCATACAATATAAAATCTTTTGAGGAATTGGCTTTACCGAAAACAATAGAAAACTTTGCAGACTTTAATAACGGGCTTGTATTGGTCACAGGTCCTACCGGATCAGGTAAATCAACAACGATTGCTGCCTTAATCGATTATATTAATGAAAAATACGCAAAGCATATTGTCACAATTGAGGATCCTGTTGAATTTATTTATACAAACAAAAAGTCAATAGTTTCTCAAAGGCAATTATTGATTGATACTCCATCATTCACTGACGGGATTAAATATGCCCTGAGACAGGATCCTGATGTAATATTTATCGGGGAAATCCGTGACAGAGAAACTGTTGAAGCCGCACTAAATGCAGCAGAAACAGGACACATGGTTGTATCTACTATTCACACGAATGATGCTGTTCAAACAGTAAACAGAATAATCAATTTCTTTGATCCGAATGAAAGAAATTTTGTCAGACAGCAGCTTGCTGCTACTTTGCGCGGAACAATTGCGCAGAAGCTTGTTCCGACTGTTGAAGGCGATTCAAGATTGCCTGCTCCGGAGATTCTTGTTGTAACTCCGCCGGTTATTGATTTTATTGAAAAAGATGAATTAGAACAGGTTTATGACCTCGTAAAACAGGGCTCTTATAACAATATGGTTACTATGAATATGTCCTTATACAGATTGTATGAAGAGGGTAAAATTTCAAAAGAAACTGCCCTTTATTATTCTGATGCCAAACAGGAACTTGAACAGATGATAAGAGGGGTATATCACGGAACCGGAGTAAACAGTAAAATATAAAAATCCACTTGGGAAGGAAATGCAAAATAATTACATAACCGATGCTATAAATTTAAAAGCATATAATCTTAGTGAATCGGACAAGATAATTGTTATGTATTCAAAAGAAAAAGGGCTTATAAAAGGAATAGCAAAAGGTGTTAAAAAACCGAAAAGTAAATTGGGCGCAAGAATGGATTTGCTTGTTGCGAATACTGTTATGCTCAGAAAAGGTCGTAATTTTAGTACAATCTGTCAGGCAGAAAGTCTTGATACGTTTAAAAAAACAAGAACAGATTTGGATAAAATATTTTATTCAATGTATGTTGCGGAAGTAGTAAATAACTTCGGACTTGAAGAAGATCCTTCATCCATGTCTGTCTATGATTTGTTATATAAAACACTGGAGGCAGTGTCTAACGCAGAAAATAAAGTTGAATTATTAATTGCTGTTATTAAGTTTCAGCTAAAAATGATGACTGTTTCCGGCTTTTCTCTGGAGTTGGATAATTGTTTAAATTGCAGGCATGAAACAACGGGGGAAGAAGTTTATTTTGTACCTGACCTTGGGGGAATAGTTTGCAGCGATTGTCTTGACAGGGTAGCTTATTCAAAGAAGAAGATGCCTGCAAAATTGTGTGAATTTTTTAAACAAATGTCTGTAAATGATTTTGCTTTTTGCGGTGAGTTTGAGAAGAAAGCAAATGAAAAAGTTTGCGAAGTTACTTTTGAAGTGTTGAAAGATTATATAGAAAAGAAAAGTCCCAAAAAAATCAAATCAACAGAAGTTTTGTCAGAAATGTCATCTTAATTATTAAAATTATCTTAATAATTGCTTAATTGTCTATATTTGTAATATAATTAACTCGTATAATTATAAAGACGAGGGATATATATGACAAGATTTGATTGCGGCGAAGTTATAACGGCTATGGTTACTCCTATGAATGAAAATGGCAGTATAGATTATGACGGAGCCGAAAAACTTGCAAAATACTTAGTGGAAAACGGCAGTGATGCAATATTGGTTGCCGGAACAACCGGAGAATCTCCGACATTAACTAATGAGGAAGAAAGAGAGTTGGTAAGTACCGTAAAACATGCGGTTGCAAATAAGGCAAGAATTATTTTAAGTGCCGGTTCAAATTGTACAAAAACTGCTGTCGAGTTTTCAAAAAATGCTCAAAAAGAAGAAGCAGATGCAATTTTATCTGTTGTTCCTTATTACAATAAACCAAATCAGCTGGGGTTGATTGAGCATTATGAAGCGATAGCAAAATCAACTGATTTGCCGATTATTTTGTATAATATTCCATCAAGAACGGGTATATCAATTGAACCGTCAACAGTGGCTTATTTGGCATCAACTTATGAAAATATTGTTGGTATTAAACAAAGTTTCGGTGATATGGACAAAGTTACCGAAATCAGAAGCTATTGTCCTGATAATTTTGCAATATATTCAGGGGATGATTCCCTTACATTGCCGATGCTTTCTCTTGGCGCAAGAGGGGTAATTTCCGTTGCATCGCATTTGTTCGGCAAAGAAATTAAGTCAATGATAAGAAACTTCAAGTCAGGAGATGTTTTGGCTGCAAGAAATATGCATAAAAAACTGTATCCTGTGTTTAGACAAATGTTTATGGCTCCAAATCCGATTCCTGTGAAGGCAGCTTTAAAATATAAAGGTCTGATTGAAGAATATGTCAGAAAGCCGTTGACAGTGCTTAATGAAGATGAAAAAATCGTTCTTTTCAGGGTGATTGATCAGGTAAAAATAGAACTTGAAAACGGGGAATAAAATAACTCTTTACCCTCTACCTATGGGAGAGGGTAGAATTTCTTAACGAACTTGGGAGTTTAGAAATTCGGGTGAGGGTGAAGTTCTGAAACAAGTTCAGAATGATTGTATTAAAATATATAATAGTACACATATAAGAGGGTAGAAAATTGAAAAACAAATTAATTATGTTCTGGGTAATTGTTGCAATTGTAATTGCGTCTATAATTACTGTTTGCAAAATACCTACAAAACTCGGACTTGATTTGGTCGGCGGTTCAAGAATTGTTCTTGAAGCTCAGACAACAAATTCAATAAGAAAAATTACTCCTGATACAATGAATCGTTTACAAACAGCGATTGAAAAACGTGTTAATAAATTAGGGGTATCAGAAACGAGTGTTGCACAGGTTGGAGATAAAAGATTATTAATCGAAATCCCCGGTGTTATGAATTCAAAAGAAGCTGAAAGAATTCTTGGTAAAACAGCTCAGTTAGAGTTTAAACAACCTGTTATGGATGGAAATCTTCAGGCAAGAGATCCAAAGACAAAAGCCCCTGTGTGGGAAAGCGCAGGTTTGACAGGTGAAGATTTAAAAGATGCTAATATCGGTACAAATCAGGCAGGTCAATGGACTGTATCTTTGGAATTTAATGCTAAAGGCGCTCAAAAATTCGGAGAATTAACCGAAAAATGGGTTGGAAAGCCAATGGCAATATATTTTGACGGAGAAGAAATTTCTGCTCCGGTTATTAACGAACCGATTTATGGCGGCAGAGCCGAAATTTCAGGCGGCGGAGAATCAGGTTTTTCTCCTGAAGAAGCAAAATCGATGGTTGATTTGTTAAAAGCAGGTGCTTTACCTGTTCCGTCAAAGATTATTCAGGAAAACACGGTTGGTCCTACTTTGGGGGCAGTCAGTATTGAAAAATCCAAAACAGCAAGTGTAATCGGTATTGGGCTTGTAATGTTATTTATGCTTTTAATGTACAGATTGCCAGGGGCTATTGCTGATACGGCATTAATTATTTACGGTTTAATTTTGTTTGCTTTGTTTAAGGCATTTGGAGTCGTAATCACTCTTGCAGGTATTGCAGGTTTTGTATTAAGTATAGGTATGGCAGTTGATGCCAACATTTTGATATTTGAGCGAACAAAAGAAGAATTAAGGGCAGGAAGGAATTTGTTTACTGCTATAAATTCAGGTTTTGACAGAGCATGGACAAGTATTATCGATTCAAACATGACAACAATGCTTACCTGTGTTATTCTTTATTTCTTAGGTACAAGTGTTGTTAAAGGATTTGCACTGACACTGTTTATCGGTATTATTGTTTCATTGTTTACGGCAATTACCGTTACAAGAAACTTTATGCACCTGATATTCGGTACGGGCGAACTTAAATATCCGGCATTGTTTGGTCTGAGAAAAGAAGAAATCGGACAGGCAGCCGTATTTGAAGAAACAAAACGTGAAAAAGCTCGTTTCGGAATATTAGACTAGAGGCACTAAGATACTAAGTAGGTCGGCGTTGCCACGCTGACAAAGTAAAAGAGGAAATAAAAATGTTTAATTTTAATAAGAGCGGAATACATGTTGTCAAGTACAGAGTTCTATGGATGTGTTTATCAGCCGTATTACTCATACCTGGCATCATTGCTATGATATATTCTATGATGAATTATCCTACACATTCACCTGTGAGAGTTGGTATTGATTATACAGGCGGTTCAATTTTGCAATATGAAACAAGTGCAGACGTTGATCATAAAGAAGTCGGTAAAATTCAGACTGATTTGAGTAAAGCAGGAATCCCAAGTGCTTATGTTCAGGTGTTAAAGGATACTTCTAAAGATGAGAATGCAAAATCTACATCAATGATTTCTGTAAGAACAAAATTTATTGATGAGGGTTCTGACACTGCTGATAAAATTGCGGAAGTTATTAAAAAAGATTATAAAGATGCTGAAATGGTTCAGTTTACATCTGTCGGACCGACATTGAGTTCTGAATTGTTCAGAATGTCATTTATTGCATTACTTGCCGCAATAATTGGTATTATTGCATATATTTCATTCAGATTTGAGTTTAAATATGCGGTATCGGCAATTTTGGGCTTAATACATGACGTAACATTTGTAATGGGTGTATTTTCAATTTTAGGTTTATTCTTTAATGTAGAAGTCGACGGGTTGTTCTTAACGGCTATGCTTACGGTTATCGGCTATTCCGTCAATGATACAATCGTTGTATATGACAGAATCAGAGAAAATCTCAGATATCACGGCAAGAAAATGTCTTTTGGCGAAATAGTTGATGCTTCTGTTCAACAGACAGTTACAAGAAGTATCAATACTTCAATGACAACAGTTCTTGCTTTAGCGGCATTGTATTTCTTTGGCGGAGTCACAACAAAAGATTTCGTTCTGGCCATGATGCTAGGTGTATTGATAGGTACATATTCAAGTATCTTCTTCTGTTCAATGCTGGTTGATTTTTGGACAGAGAGAGCAAATGCACCTAAGAAACCTGCAATAGCTGAATAAATAAAAATCAATAATTAGTATATAAGAGAGATTTCAAAAATTTTTGAAATCTCTTTTACTTTGTTCCAAATACAATGATGCTGAAAACACTTATTATGATGGGTTTATTGGGATTTATCAATACTAAATAGTAGTATCGGAAAAGAGGAATTTTATTTTTTGAATAAATAATTATACTGTATATGTAATCTTGAAAAACGAAATTTTAATATTAACCCTAACATTCCAATACTCTAATTAGTCAAAAGGGGATTCTCCCTCCTATGATGTCCCCTTTTATTTTTTTAGAGCGGAAATATTATTAAGCGATACTAAAAATGCTTAATGTAATATTAAAAGGTAGTTCAAAAAGGAAGTTTATGAGTTTATCACAGCGTGAACACGATGTGCTGTTGTGCATCGCAAATGGTTTAGTCGAAAAAGAAATAGCAAAAAAACTTGGCATAGGTCAAGGTACGGTTCATTCTTACATTACATCAATGATGAACAAAATGAATGCTTACACTCGGGCGCATGCCGTTGCAATTTACTACAAAGAATATCCGAAATGGGAAAAGGAAAAAAGACTGAAATGCAAATAAAGAGAATAATAATTCACTGGAGTGCGGGAACATATTATCCGACTCAACATGAAAAGCAGTGTTATCACTATTTGGTTGATAAAAACGGGGCTATATATTCAGGAGTATACAAGCCGGAAGATAATATCAATTGTAAGGACGGAGTATATGCCGCGCATACAGGTGGTGGAAACACAGGCGCAATCGGAGTTGCCATGTGTGCAATGGCCGGATTTAAAAACAATTTAAATTGCGGGGATTATCCTATTACAACTGTTCAGTTTGAGGCCTGTATGAAACTTTGTGCGCGGCTTTGTCAAAAATATTCAATAGAAATTAACCCGTCAAATGTAATGACGCATTATGAATTTGGACAAAAGAATCCGAGAACTTCAAGCTTTGGGAAAATAGATATAATTTTTATCCCGCCTTATTCCTGGATTCCAAAAGATGATATAGGAAGTTTTATCCGTTCAAAGATTCGCTGGTACAAACAAAAATATTTTGGAGGTTAAATATGGACATTAATTATTTTGACTTATCAGGAGGTATAAATCTTAATTCAACTAAGACCGAACTTGGAACTCACAAAGGTCAAATGCCGTGGTCTGATTCTAAAAATATAGAAATATATACAAATAAAGGAATAATTAAACAAAAGGGCAATACTCTGTTATTTGAGCTTCCGGAACCAGAAAGTATAACGGGTATGCATGAAATGGAATCTGATGACGTTTATAAACTCGTTATCACAACTCAAAGCGGAAAAATTTATATTTATGATGAAGGTCATAATGAACTTACCTTATTAAACAAAACTTTATCAGGTACAAATGTAAAATTTGCATGCTTTTTGTATGGAATACTTGTTGCGACTGAATCTGATGCAATGTTTTATATAAAAAATGATGCAGAATATACAATAGAGGACTGTAATTTAAAAGATTTTGATGATGAATACGTTTATCCTGATTGTATTGCGGTTTATCAGGGCAGAGTTTGGGCTGCTGATGATTCTACAATATATTATTCGGCACTGGGGACTTATGATAATTTTACCGAACCTGATGATGCAGGTTATATAAATGATTTTTATACGGATACTTCAAAAATTACAGGGATGCATAATTATAAAGACTGTCTTTCAATTTATAAACAAGACAAAGTATATTTATTACAGGGAACAAGTCCTGCGGATTTCAGAATTATACCTTTTGCCGATAAAGGTACAATAAGCCAAAATTCTATTTTAAATGTTGATAATAAACAGTATTTTCTCAGTAACGGTATCTATGCTCTTGAACAGGTAGGTGAGTTAAATCAAATTCGTTTGGGTTCATCAATTTCCGAAAATATTTATCCTGAATTTGAAAAATTCGATGATACAAGATTGAAAAATACACTTGGGGTGCATTATCAAAATAAACATCAAATGTGGTTTTTATTCCCTTATAAAAATCAACAGTATTATAAAACGATTTGGATAAATGATTATGTCAACAGAGTTTGGTATAAAAGAATTTTACCTCAAAATATTACATGTATATGTAATTTCCATTATAATATTCTATCTTCAGACTCCTCGGGGAAAGTATATATAGAAGATTTAGGTACGACTTTTGACGGTCAGAATATTGATTTTATGTGGAAATCCCCTTTTCTTTCTTTAAGTAATGTTCACCACAGAAAGATGATTGATGAATTTTATTTTGTGCTTGATGATGCTCAGGACAATAAATTCAATTTTTATGTGTATAAGGATTATGACGGAAATTGCCCTGATGACAGGGAGCTTATATATTCAAGAAATTTGACTCAATTAATTTGGGCAAAAGATGATGAGGATATTGACATTTCCAAATGGGCTCTTGATGAAAATAATTCTCCTATATGGACAATAAATGCCGATATTATAGAAAAAGCCGAAATATGCGGAAGCTGTTTCAGTATACAATTATGTGTCGAGGGTAATGAAATTGACGATAATTGCGCAATAATCGGTTTGCAGTTTAGAGAGATTTATAACGACGATTAAAACACCACTCATTTATCAATATACAGTTACACAACAATTTGAAAACGAAAGGACAAAGGAAAAATGACAGATTTTTCAACAACTTATTCTGCTTTCATTCCGGAAGTATGGAGCCAAAAATTAAACACAATGCTTGAAAAAAACTGCGTAATGATGCAGTGTGTTAACAAAAATTGGGAAGGAGAAATTTCAAAACAGGGTGATAAAGTAAAAATTATAACTCCTGCAGATGTTTCTGTTTCAACTCTGACAACAGACAGTATTACTTATTCGGCTTTGACCCCGACCTCAAAAGAATTAGAAATTGATCAGAAGAAATTTTTTGCTTTCAAAATAGATGATGTTGCCAAAGCACAGGCAAACGGAGATATTATGGAAGCGCATTTGAATAATGCAAGAAAAGCTATTGAGGTTGTTCAGGATTCATATTTATTATCCTTGCACACGGATGTTCCGTCTGCTAATATTGTGGGCTCTGCTGATTCCCCTGTTGAGTTAAATAAATCAACAATATACGAAAAATTTGTAGAACTTGCATTGGCATTAAAAAATTCGGATGCAGTTTACGGCGGAGTTCGTCCATGGGTTGTTATTAATCCGAATATCGAAGCATATCTATTGCAAAGTCCGGAATTTATTTCCGCTCACAATGTTGCGGATACAACATTGAGAGAGGGCTCAATCGGAAGAATTGCAGGCATGGATGTATTAGTCAGTACAAATTTAACTGAAGTGGATGACAAATATTACGTTTTGGCAGGTACAAACGATGCTATTACGTTTGCTTCTCAGCTTGCAAAAATTGAAAGCTTAAGAGATAAAGATTCATTCTCTGATTTGGTAAGGGGCTTATATTTATACGGCGCAAAAACAGTTCAGCCAAAAGCATTGGCAAAAATGATTGTCAGTGCGGGTACAAGTGATCCGGAGCCGACAGAAGCACCATCAGAAACCCCTTAGAACTGTTAAATCGGTATAGTACTCTTTTTCTTTGATAGGAAAAGAGTACCAGTACCGGATAAAGGAGAAAATTTATGCTCAAAAAAATCAAGGCAATAATCAAAAATTTGGCTAAAAATGCTGTAATGATTGCAGAGGAAGAACTCGGTTCAGGCAACGGTCAGGCAAAAAAACAAATTGCAATAGAGTACATAATTAATAATTTGCCTTTTTCAGAACCAATTAAGCGAATTATATCGTTTTTGCTTTCAAAAATGATTGATGAGCTTGTCGAATCTGCTGTCGAATGGCTGCATAGCCAAAAATTAAACCAAGGAGAATGATAATGCAAAATCAACAATTTAATGGTATTTCATCATCTGCCGTGACTCCGCAGATAAATTACCAAAATATACTTCAACAACTATTACTTTCACTTGCGGCAAATGCGCAAAAGGAGCAGCTTGTACAACAACCAGGTAATAACAAGCAAATTCAGCAACTTATAAGTGCCATTAACGAAACTAACAAAGTAAATCAAACAAATAATGCTGTTCCGCAAGCTCAGGTGCCGGCTCAAAATCCTATTGAGATTTTTAATCAGGAAAATCCCGGATTCTTTGATAAAAGCGCAAGGGTAGATGTTTTGAATTATATCAGGAATTTTGATATGGACAAAGATGAAATTTCCAAAATAGCCAAGATGATTGAAACTCTCGAGAATTCAGCCATTGACGGTTATTTAAAACAAACAGCACACGATAAGACATTAAATGACGAAAACACTGCCGCAAAGAGCAAATTGACTGCTTATGCACAAAATTCAGCTATTGACGGTAATAATAACAAGGTCTTTACTCGTGAGGAAATCGGCAAAATGAGTGGTGACGAATTTGTCAAAAATGAAAAGCTTATTATGGAGCAGGTAAGACAGGGTCTTATTAAATAGTTTTTGACAATACATCAGGAGAAGTTTGGGGCAGGGACTGCCTTGCCTCGGGCTTTTCCAAAATTAAAGGAGAAATAAATGAATTTTCTGGACATAATTAATAAATGTCTGTTAGAGCTTAATTACAGACAGGTAAATGCTTTTTCGGAACTTGTAAAAAATGATCATAAAAGAATTAAAACTATTATAAATATTGTAAATCAGGAAATTTGCAGTGCAAATAATTGGAATTTTCTGCTCAGAAAGGCGGATATTTTTATTCCTGCAAATACGACTGAAATTGATAATACTGTAAATGGCAGAATATTGTACATGCTTGTCGACGGTAGAAAATATCACTATGTCGATGATGCAGAATTATTTTTGTCGGGGAATGCAAAAGATAACATATATTCTTCCTGCGCTGATAAATTACTATTCCCAAAATTGCCTAAACAAAGAAATGCACAGGTAGTTTATTATACAAAAAATTGTGTCAAGGATGCACAAGGGAATGAAAAAACCGAAATGACGGAACCAACCGATTCTTCAATTATACCGGTTCCTTTTGCGGAGCAGCTTTTAACTTACGGTACCTGCTTAAGACTAAAAGCAAATCCTTCATATATCAGGTTCAGCTATTGGATGAGCATGTATAAAGAAGCCCTTGCGAATCTGAAATCCACATCTTCGATTGATTCAAAAGATGCTCCGGTAGTGCGTTTATTACGGCAATAAAGGCAAAAAAAACAGGAAGTCGTTTTCATTCCCCCCTGTTAAGATTTACACTAGCCGAAATATAAATAGCATGATTATTATACAATTTTTCAGCGAAAAATACAAATTTTAATAAGAAATGTAACATGATGAAACAATTAACAATTCAACAAAAACTTTTTGTCTCAGAGTATATAAAGTCTTTGGATTCGGAGAAAGCTTTAAAAGTTGCCGGTTATGAGTTGAAAAATAAAGATAAAGCCCTTCCCCGTTTACTTTCTAATCCGAAAATTATTACGGAGATTAAAGAGCAATTAAAGCATCAGATAGATGTTCTGAATGTATCAAAAGGTTATGTAGTACAAAAACTTCTTCAGATTGCGGAATTTTCGCTTGAAGAAGAAGAAATTTCAGACAAGGACGGTAATTATACAGGTAAGAAAAAACTACGTGATGCTTCGGCAGGTTTAAAAGCTTTGGAAAGTCTTTGTAAATATTTGGGCTTCACAGGGACTAAAGAAGAAAATTCAGAATACAAAGAGGCAAAAATTATAACTATATCAAATTTAGATGATAAAAAAATATAAATTTTTATTTGTGAAAGGACAAACTATGAAGCAAGATAATGAAATTGAGCAAATTTTGCTCAATGATGAAAAGTATGAAAAATTTATAAAGAATAAAGCAGAGCAGGATTTCAATAAAGTTGTTGAAAATGCCTGCACCAAAAACGATTCTGTAATAACTGATTTTAAACAAATGCCAAAGGATAAATTATTTTCTAAAAAGGCAACTTACTATGTCATTAATAAAATGAGTAAAACAACGTCTTATATCAATGGTATGCAGGCGGAATCTTTTTTGGTATCTCCTTATGAAAGAGAGAAATTTTTATCCGGTCAGACTGATGCTTTTATTTATCAGGACTGTTATATCAAATTTTACAAATTTAAAGGATGATATATATATGTGCAAATTTAAACGGATGAGTTCCCTTTCTTTTTACGATTTGCACTATATCCCTCAAGTCATAAATTGTTACGGCAAGTATGCTAAGTATTTACATGATGATTATGCTGAGAATTTTGGGATCTTTTCAGCGTGTCCGAATTTTTGGGTGGTTACGGATTATTCGGATGAATTTATGGGATTTGTTTTTCTTGATAATTTTACGGGCAGCAGAAGGACAAATTTCAGTGCAGAAATTACCGTATGTTTTGACAAAAAAGCATGGGGCAGTTTTGTCCGGTATAGTGCAAAATTTTTTTTGAAAAAATGCTTTGATGATTTTGGATTTTATAAAATTAAGGCCTTAATTTTTCCCGATAACTTCAGAGTAAAAAAGCTTCTCACTCAGGTTGGATTTGAATATGAAACTACATTGCCTGATGAAACTTTAAGAAATGGTAAACCGCAAAATATTGATGTTTATTCTATAAAAAGAACTTATTACTACAAAGACGAGGTGAATTATGATTAATACAAATGATATTACGTTACTTACTGCTCAGGATTATTACAATGAGCAAAATATTTTAAATAATATTATTTCTAAATACGATTACTATAATGATGCAAGAAATTCTCAACGTGCTGATAACAGACTTATTTCTTATGCAATTTATAATGCTGATATTCCTCAGATAAATGACTGGAATTGCCGTATTCAGCTGCCTGAGATTTATGAACTTGCACAAACATTAAAATCACATATTGTGCAAAATTTATATTCGCATCCCGATGGTATGTTTGATGTTTCAGGAGTGGATTTAAAATCCCAAAAATATGCAAACCGTCAAAAGGCAATGCTTGTGAATACTTTTGAAGAAATGAAACTGTCTGATGAAATGGAAAAGATAGTGGATTCTGTTGTTGAAACAGGAGAAGTAACACTGTTTGTCGGCTGGGAAACAAAAACAAGAAAAGTCCGCAGAGCGCTGTCATTGCAGGAGCAAACAGAATTCAATACCGACAAATCTTTTGTGGTTGAGGATAAGGTTATTTATGACAACGTAAAAATTAAATTTGTTCATTATGAAGATTTTGTGTTCGACAGAACAAATGTGAATAACTGGGATTCATGCCCGAAGATTTACCGTACATATCAGACTTTAGATGAAATCAGAACAAATAAATCAAATAATTTGTTAAATTTTGAGAAGCTGGAAATACTGAAAGGGGTGGTGGCAAACAAAAAAGGTCAAAAGGATTCTAAATATTCAATTCCAAAAATAGAAGTATTGGAATATTGGGGCGATATTGAACTGCCTTCAGGGGAAATTCTTAAAAATCAGCTGATTTCGGTTGCAGGCAGAAGCGTGATTACACGCTTTGAGGATAATCCTTTTGTAATTAATCCGTTTATACATGCCAATATCATAGAAAATCCGTCAACAGGGAGAGGAATTTCACCTTTGCGTGTGGCTTTGATATTGAACAACATATCTTCAACAATTCTGAATAAACAGCTTGATGCGCTTGCACTGATGATGAACCCTCCATATCTTGCGCCGAAAGGTTGTTTTATGGGTAAACAAGACGTTAAACCCGGGAAAATAATTGAATATGATTCAACATTAATGACTTCTGCTCCTGTTCCGCTTTCTTTTGATAAGGCAATGACCGGGTGGGATTTTCTCAATTATTTTAAGACAACTATTGAAAGTGCAACGGGAATTTTCAAAAATATGGCGGGTAATCTTTCAGGAGTTGAGCGCAGCGCAACTGAGATAAATTATTCTGCAAACGGGCAGGAAGCGCGGCTTAACATGATTTTGGATTCTATCAACAGAAAAGTTATTGTTCCTATGGTTGAAAAAACAGCTCAATTAATATCATATTTCAAAATTGGTTCAGAAAGCATAATGATAAATGATCGTGGCAGAACTGATTTTGTAGATATTGATGATGAAATCAGAAATTCAAATTATGTATACAGATACGGTGACAGAAAAGCAACATTTGAACGGAAATCGAAGTTTAAAGAAATGTTTGATGTGCTGACTAATTTTGTCAAAGTAGAAGAAGTAGCACAGCGTATAAACTGGCTTGAATGTTTCAAATTTGCACTTGAACAATACGGAGTGGAAAACTCCAACAACTTTTTAAAAGATGAAGGATTAGAACAAATTCCTCCACGGCTATAGAGTGGTTTTTATACATATGAAGGGCGGGCGGGTTGGTTTTTATTGCAAATTACAAAATGAAAGGATATATATGGAAAAACAAATTCATGTAAACTCTTATGTAAAACAAGATGGCACTCAGGTAAAAGAACATTTTAGAAATATTGATACGGATAATTATGGAACTGTGCCTATTGTTCCGGAATATCCGGATAATCCGGTAGTTGATGAACAAAATCATAATCCGTTAGAAGATTTATTCCCAAATATTTTTAATCCGACTATGAATGTAGAATCTGCGCCTGTATTACAGGGCGGAGTGTCTGTTGATGTCGGATTCCCAACAGGTGGCGGCATAGGAGATGTTCTTGGAGGTATTGGCGGTGTTTTTGGAACTGTTGTTTCTGCAGGTTTAGCACTTGCACCAATAGCATTGCAAATATATGAAGCTTTGAATAGCGGAAACGTGCAAGCGACAGAATATTTAAAACCTCAATTTAATACGAAAATTAAACAACTTGATACACAAGTTGCACAGATGAAAACTAATATAGATAACAATGTAACAAAACTTGTGAATGCAAAAAATCAGGCAGAATATTTAAAAATCTATGAACCGTTGCAAAAAGATTGGCAAGAATACCAAAGAGCAAAAAATATTGTAAATCGAATCAAAGTTCACGCAAATAATGGCGATTTCAAATCCGTTGCCAGTGATTTAGGGAATTTTGCAAGCAACAATCAAAGACAAATCATATCTGATTTATTACAACCAAATGTAAAATTACAAAATAATATTAATAACGTAAAAGAAATCATTAATAAATACCATTTAGATGATGAATTCAAATATGCCTTAAGCAGCAATACAAGTGGCATAAGTAGCAGTGCGGATTTTACTGATTATGGTAATGGAAATATAAAAATAAATAATTTCTTAAATAAAAATAGACCAAATGCAAAAGAAATGGCAAATATATTTTTAGCAAAACCCCAAAATATACCGTTAAGTAAAGAATATAGTTACATTCCTAAGGGTAATGCTAATATATTAAATTACAAATATAAATTATTTGGAACGAATAAGGAAATCCCTCAGGACTGGGAAGGTATTGTTTATAATCAATATAGTTCATTATTCAAAAATGTTTCAAATTCTATCGAAATGCAAAATAAAATTCGAGAACAATATAACATTATGCGAGCTGATAGACTTAATGACAAATTCGAAGTTGATTTTTCAAAGGATTCTAACTTACATTTATCAATAGGACATGCAACAGTTCTTGAGCCTTACATTGATTCGCAGGGATATTTTCACGGGATTCTTTTTGATAAATATGATTTTGATAATGAGTATTTAAAATATTACTCTAATTTAAAAACAACTATTGTTAATAATTATTTTTGGGTAATTCAACATGAAGCTGGGCATAATTATTATATCCTTGCTCCAATTTTATTTAAATGGTAGTATTACCCTATGGTAAATTTTTACAAAACTAATAAAGATATAATATACACAATAGGCATACATATTCTTATGCCTATTGTGTATTGTTTTATTTTTATATCTACACTAATAGTACCCCTTTTATTATTCTTAAATGAATTCTCGCAAGATATAGAAAATCCTTTGGGATTAAATATTAAAACTTTTGTATTTATATTTTTTTGTATATTTATTATGTTTCTTTTTATATTACGACTATGCATACTACCTTGTGTTTATGGGTACTTTGAAAAAAAATCTAATAACATTAGACTGAAAAATTTTATACATAATTTAAAACATAATTATCTGTATAGATTGCTTATACTGATTATTATTGAAATTCCATTTTTGATATTAGTATTAAATGCAAATACTGTTCATAATCCGCCTTATTGGGAGCGTATTGAGCTGCATGCATTATTAACTTGTACATGTGATTTATTAGGTTGCTATCTTGTATTATTTCTATGGTGGGATATACAAAAGTTTATAAAAAAAATTAAAAACAAAACATAAAACGCAAAAAAACAGAACAGAGTATTCAAAAATATACGAATCATTACAAAAAGATTGGCAAGAATACCAACACGCAAAAAATATCGTTAATCGTATAAAAGTTCACGCCAACAATGGAGATTTCAAATCCGTTGCTAATGAGTTGGGAAATTTTGTAAGTGAGAATCCCTCAGGCAGAGCAGTAATAAATAATCCTATTATGCAAAATGTTATAGCAAACTTAAGACAAAATTCGAGTCAAATACTTAATGCGGGAAATATCGATGATTTTTTGAAAAATAGCGCGCAATCACTGATACCAAAATATAATAATATTCCTATTTTACCAAAATATTTTTCAGATTTAGCTATAAAAAATTTAGCTCAACTTACAAATAATACTCTAAATGCTTCACGTCCCGAAGCCCACCAATTAATGGATTTATCTTTAAATTTGCCGGAAGATACGTATAGTAATTCAGAATATTCAATGATACAACCGATATTTAATGAGCAATTAAATAATTATCTACAATCAAACGGTATGAAACCATTTATACCAAAAGATATGAAAGGTATTGTTTTTGACAAATCAAGTCCACTAAGTCAAAAGTTATCAAATTTGGAGCAGTTGCAGAATAATGTTCGTAAAGAATTAACCAAAAATCCTGATGCAAAATGTATTACCGGATTGGGAATTGATACGGATAAAAATCTTCAATATTCAATTGGTAATTATACAATAATTAACCCACACATAGAAAACGGCGTTTTTAAGGGTACATTGATTGATATTTATGATTTCGATTGGGAAAAACTCGAAGACAACTTTAAAAATTTAGAATTATATGGTATTAATAATCCCGCTTATTTTTTACAAGAAATTCATATTTTGCAAAAATATTATTCTCTTATTCCAATTGAATTTAAATTATAATTTATAAATTGTTTGTACCAATGGGTATTGACCCATTGGTACAATTTTGTGTACAATTAAGCTTATGAAATTAATACTAAAAATACTTGATTATTGTTTCTTAATTAGTGCGGTTTTAATTTCAACATTGTTTGGAATAATCACTCTACTATGGTTTCCGGCATTATTAACTCAATCATTTATTTTGAATATTTTAGTTATAAATTTATTTATAGTGTTGTTTTTTACCCCTGCCATATTGATTACCGTTATATTTTTAGTAGCAAAAAAATATAACGGTAAAAATTCAAAATTATTGAAAATTTTATCATATTTTTTAATTTGTGCCTTAATATTTTTTCATCCGGCAATATCAAGATGTTACGTTATTTATGAAGATTACATGGACAAAAATAAACCCTATAACCCAATAAGACCAATATCTGAATACAATAAATTTGTAGAAAATAAAACTTCAGAAACATCTCATTTTCCTGATGTAATTCCCCCAAATGCTACTAATGTTGAATTATATCGGAATTATTTGTTTCATGGCGACGTTGAAGAATATTTGAAATTTAAAATTGATGATGAGTATATAAATAATGAATTAAAAAATTATCAATATACTACAATAATTACTGGTGACAAATACACCGGTCATCCTCCGCGTGGCAGGGAACGAGATAAAGATGATATTTATTATATATTGGGGGACTCATTGGAAGTCCATAGAGGTTATAGCTATGGGATAGTTGTAAATAGAAAAACGCACGAAATTATTTATTATTATTCATATTATTAATTATATGCAATTTTGACAATGAGTCAGTAGGGTGCAATTATTTGCACCGCACATGTCCTGACAAATAAAAAATGAGTTGGTGCATTTTAATGCACCCTACAAGCTGCCGAGAAAAACGATTAAGTAAGTTGTTGGGCAGGTATGCCCAACCTACATTTCTCGACACATTTTTCATTTATTTTTGTCGGGTTGAAACCCGATCTATTAGCTGTACCCTACAAGTTTCAGTCTGTTGCGGATGAACTCCGAGATTTTACAAATTTTAGTGCGGGCAAGATTGAGTGTGAGCGCATGTAAAAAAATGGGCAAGCTTATCGCTTTGCCCATCTTATAATTCTTATAATATTTTAGTCTTTATTAAATACAAAGTAATTCCCGAACTTCTTTACGCTTAACTTTAAGTGTAGTTGTTTTAGGCAACGGCTCTTTTGATATTACAACAGATGTCGGGCGTTTGTACGATGCAAGCTGCTGTGATAATGTCTTAACATCAAGTTTAATCATTCTGTCAATATCGTCTTCCGAGTATGTATTATACATTTCCTGTTTTGGTACAATTACTGCCGTAACTTCTTCTGCGCCGTCTTTTGCCCCAAAGCTTCTTGATACTCCGAGAACACAAACTTCACCTATGTAGTGACTATTTTCAAGTACCGCTTCAACTTCTTCAGGAAATACTTTTTTACCGCCCTGAAGGACTATCATATTTTTAATACGCCCCGTAATGTATATATGGCCATCTTTGTCAATTTTTGCGATATCTCCTGTATGCAGCCAACCGTTTTCATCAATAACTTCTGCTGTCATTTCAGGTTGATTGTGATAACCCTTCATTACAGAAGGGCCTCTCAACCACAATTCACCTGTTGCTTCATCAATTTTTGCTTCAAAATGTCTCAAAGGATGACCAACAGAAGCCAATTCTCCGCGTTTGTCATGGTTAACCGATACAACAGGACTTGTTTCTGATAATCCGTATCCCTGATAAACTCTGATACCGATTCTTTCAAAGAAAGTTCCGACTTCAACATCTAACGGCGCTCCGCCGGATATGCATCCGAAGAATTTCCCGCCCCAGCTTTGATGTATTTTTTTGAATAATTTTCTTCTCATTTTGTATGACGGAATAAATTGCGCAATAAAATACATTATTTTAAACGCAATTTGTACGGCTTTTGGAGTTGTTGAAAGTTCTTTTTCTATACCTGCTTTTAATAATTTCAAAAATGCAGGTACGGCAATCATAAACTCAATACCTTTTTCTTTCATTACTCCCGTTATATCTTTTGGTTTGAAACTGCTTGTATAATAAACTGAAAAACCGGCATTTAAAAATGTTGAAAAGCCGACAGTCATTTCAAATAAGTGATTCATAGGCAAAATTGATAACATATGAATTGCTTGCCCTTTTGGCAAAATAATATCAACAACTTCCATCAAATCAACAAGCTGCGCATTTACATTCTGGAATGAAATTTCAACACCTTTTGGTGCTCCTGTTGTTCCTGATGTATAAATGATAAATGCTGTTGATTTAGAACTTCTCTGACGCCATTTCCCGTCATAATTATCTGGGAAATCATAGATATTCTGAACATCTGCACTGTTTGTATGTTCATCAATTACATATATGTATTTAATTTCAGGAATCATTTTTTGCAGTTCCAATGCGGTGTCTAAGTAATGTTCGGATGCAAAAAGTACAGTCGGTAAACAATCCGAAAGGATTGATTTTAATTCATATTTTGAAAGTTTTATATCTAAAGGAACAGTAGTGGTTCCTGTTAATACTGATGCAAAGACGCAAGCTCCGTATTCAGGTTTTGATTCGGATAAAATTGCAAGACATTCACCCTTTTTTATACCAACATCTTCAATAAGATATCTGGCAATTTTTCTTGATAATAAACCAAGTCCTTTATATGTGAATTCTTCCCAACCGTATTGACCTTTAATTCCAAGTGCAACACGTTCTTCATAATCTTTTGTCTTGTTCTGAATATGAGATAAAATGTGACTATTCCGTAATTCCATAATATAAACCCCAAATCTTTATACAATAATTTTATTTTAATATTTTATAGTTGATTTATGTAAATGTCAATTATTGAAAAAGTATATACAATTAAATTAATTTTTTTAAGTTGTATCCCCGATTTTGTCGTATCAGTTATTTATATTATTAATGGTGAAAGTTATATTTAAAACTTGCCCGAAATAACAACTGTGATAATATAAAAACAAAAGGATTCGGCAAATAATGAAAAAAGAGTGGTTTTTAAAAAATAATGACGGATTCAGTGGTTCTTTAATTGAAAAACTTTTAATGAGCCGAGGAATTTCTTCTTCAGAAGATATTGAAAATTTTTTAAATCCTTTAAATATGGAGCTGACTTCTCCTAATGTATTTACTGATATGGGGAAAGCTGTCAGCAGATTATCACAGGCGATTGATAATAATGAAGGTATTTTAATATATGGGGATTTTGATGCTGACGGAGTTACATCAACTTCGATCTTGTATAAAACAATAAGTCATTTGGGCGGGAAAGTAAGTTATTACATTCCTGACAGAGAAACTCAGGGACACGGGTTAAATACAAATGCTTTGACTTCTATAATGATTAAAATTAAACCAAAGGTTATAATCACAGTTGATAACGGAATTTCAAATGTTGAAGAAGTGAAATTTATAAACAGCTTTAAAACAATAGATGTTATAATAACGGATCACCACGAGCCACCTGAAATTTTACCTGAGGCATACGCAATTATTAATCCGAAGGCACCGAATGCTTTGGATGAAAAATTGAGTGCCAAACAAATTGAACATTTAACTTATCTTGCCGGTTGCGGTGTTGCATTAAAAGTTTCTCAGGCACTTTTGACTCATTATAATAAAACGGCATTCATTAATGAGATTTTACCTTTTGTTGCAGTTGGCACGGTTGCAGATTTAGTTCCGCTTTTGGGCGAAAACAGATATTTTGTCACAAAAGGTTTGGATTTGATTTCAAAGGGTAAGCATGATGGCTTGAAATTACTTTTGGAAAGTGCAAATTATGACATAACAAAAGGAATAACATCTGAAAATATCGCCTTTGGTGTTGCTCCAAGGATAAACGCTTCAGGGCGTCTTGACAGTGTTGATAATGCCATTAAGGTTTTGATTTCGGATAATATTCAGGAAGTGAAAGTCGCAATTGAAAATCTGAATGAATTGAATTCTGTGCGCCAGCGGCTTTGTGACGATACTTTTAAACAAGCTGAGGAAATGTATTTAAAAGAGGGAACAAAAAATCCTGCAATAATTTTATGTTGTGAGGACTGGCATGTCGGGATTATCGGTATTGTTGCATCAAAATTTGTTGAAAAATATTATAAACCAACATTTTTAATGACCAAAAAAGATGGAATATACAGATGTTCTGCAAGAAGCATAGAAGGAGTTCCGTTATATGATGTTATAAGTGAAAATTCCGAGCTTTTAGACGGTTTTGGAGGGCATAAACTTGCAGCGGGGCTATCATTCAGTGAAGACAAATCTTCTTTTGAAGTTGTAAAAAAAGCGCTTAATGAAACAGTTTCGCATTATGTGGCGGGTCAGGATTTAAAACCATTCATAAATATTGATATGAAGCTTGAGTCAGCTGATATTACGCTTGATTTTGTAGAACATTTATCTCAGCTTGAACCGTTTGGGGCAAATAATCCGAGTCCGATTTTTGAATCAGATGATTTTGTTGTGTCGGATAAAATGCTTATGGGCAGTGACAAAAAACATTTGAAATTGATGATATCAAAAGATGGTTATACGTTTCCTGCAATATGGTGGAGCAGGGGTGATGTAGCTTTGGATAAAGGGGATAAGCTTGATATAGCTTTTCATCCTCAAGTTAATGAATTTAACGGAAATACTTCAATTCAATTAATTGTTGATGATATTCATTCCGAAAAACTTGAAGAGGATGAGCAAACGGGAGAAAAGCTGAAAATATACGACTATCGTCAAAAGACTGATTTTTTGAATAATGTGAATGATTATCTGAAAAATACAACTTCAAAGATAGGTGTTTTTGCAGAATGTAAGGCGGTTTTGGATAATATTAAGCCGTATCCTGCAATAAGTTCAAGAGTTTTTACAAGGGAAAATGTTCCTGAGTGTGATTTTGTGATGTTTTTCGATTACCCGCCTGACAGAGAAACATTTGATAATATTTTAAGTGTTGCGGCACCAAAAGGACTGCATTTTATGAACTTTGAGCCAAAAATTTATGATGAGGTTTCGTTATTAAATACTTTTGTCGGAATGATAAAATTTGCTGCACACAATAATGACGGGAAGATTGAATTGGTTCGCTTTGGTAGTTTTTTGGGGAAATCAGATGAAGTAATTTTGTCGTTATTAAAATTACTTGAGGATAAAGGGCATATAAAGGTAACTGAAATTACAGAGTCATATTGCAAAATAAATCTTTTGGGGACGGAAAATATATCGGCTGTTTTAAATACGGAAGAGTATGAGCAAATATTTGAACTTTCGCAGGAATGTGATATGTTTCGTCAATCGCTCTTGGAAGATGATTTGGAACAGATTGTATATAACCGATAAATTTAAAAACTATACATTAGTATGAATTCTGAGTGCATACTGTTACGAATTGTAAATTTGAATTTAAAATGGCGCAAACTCAGTTATAATCTGCTATATGATATGATATGATATGATGTGGTGGGGCGGGGCAATAATTTTACTCGTAATTTTTTTATAAATGTACAGGGGAATTATTTTTAGAAAATACGAAAGGGGTAAAATTATGAGTTTAGGGAAATTAGCAATAAGAGCCATGTCAGAAGTTTTTGCATCATCAATTTCGGCTGACAAAAAAGTTGTTGCAAGTGTAGCAAAGCAGTTTAAAACGTCTGCATCATTTGGGAAAATTACAAAAGTATTAAATTCTGCAACTGTTTCTAAAGGAAATGTCAAAATTACAGGAGAGGAACTAAAATCATTGCCTGAGTGTTTTAAACCATTATTAGAGGGTACAAAAAATCCTGTTGCCAACATTTCATATAAAACAGGTTCAAAATACAATGTTGCTGCTATCAAATTGATAGATGGGGACCAAGTACTTGCAACAGGTGCAATGTCAGTTGTAAAACCGGGAAGTGCTGATGGTATTGTAAAGGCGAGATTGAATATTTCTGATTCAATTCAGGCAAATGGCTATCTTGATGGTCATGTTTCTACATGGGACGGGAGATTTTCACGTTATTCTTTTGGTTCTGACGGGTATGGTGCAAAATTTGAATTTCTCAGACCTAATATTGGGGCTCAAATGAAAATTAAATGGGGTGAAACTTGGGATAAATTTTATAAAAATTTTTATAATGATGATTATAAATCAGTAATGAATAAAATCCATAAAAATAGTTATTTACTTGAGCAAGAAGGTGATTCTCTGGTGCAAAACGTGAAAAAATTTTTAAGGAGCAGTAGGTTGGGTGAAACCCAACAATAATAAATGTAGGTCGGCGTTGCCACGCCGACTTTTTATTGTCATTGCGAGAAAATCTTTGATTTTCGTGGCAATCTCATTGGTTCAATGTTGTACGGAATTGAATAATGAGATTATTACGTCGCTTCCGCTCCTCATAATGACATGTTATGGGGTCGGCGTGGCAACGCCGACTTATAATATTCAACCCTCACCCAACCCCTCTCCTGATTTCAGGAGAGGGAGTATAAATAATCCGAATATGCTGTTTATTATTTACTTCCTACTGTTCACATTTTTTTTTTATACTAAAATAATCTTATGGAAACGGAATTGAAACAGGAATTGAATATATTAAAACCTCGATTTGAAAAAATCAAGGAGTGTCTTTGACCCGAAGAATTTAGAAAAAGAATTAAACGAATTGAATTCCCAAATGCAAAATCCCGATATCTGGAACGATAACGAAAAGGTCTCAAAAATAGGGCAGGAAGTCAAAGAAAAAAAAGAGATTCTTGATAAGTTAAAAACTTGGGGACAAACAATTGAAGATGCTTTTACGGCAATAGAACTCGGGGATAAAGAGCTTATTGAACTGAGTTTTGAAAGTGTAAAAGGATTGTCAAAAGAGATTGAAAAATTTGAATTACAGCAAATGTTATCGGGCGAATACGATAATGCAGATGCGATTTTGACAATAAATTCAGGTGCAGGCGGGACTGATGCGCAGGACTGGGCAAGTATGCTGCTGCGAATGTATATGCGCTGGGTTGAAAATCGCGGCTGGAAGTGTGAACTTTTGGATAAACTTGACGGTGAAGAAGCCGGAATAAAATCTGCAACGGTAAAAATAACAGGCAAATATGCTTTTGGTTATTCAAAAGCCGAAAAAGGAGTTCATCGTTTGGTAAGAATTTCTCCGTTCAACGCTAACGGCAAGCGGCAGACAAGTTTTGCATCTGTTGATGTTTCGCCGATTGTTGAAGATTTTGAAAAAGAAATTGTTATTCCGCCTGAGGATTTGGAAATTACTACTATGCGTTCCGGTGGTGCGGGCGGGCAAAATGTTAATAAAGTCGAGACAGCCGTACGCATTTTACACAAACCGTCAGGAATTGTTGTGAAGTGTCAGCAGGAGCGTTCCCAATTGCAAAACAAAGAATATGCCATGCAAATTCTTGTATCAAAACTTCTTGCAATAAAAGAAGAAGAACAGGAACAAAAAATGGCGCAGTTGCGGGGCGAAACCGCTAATATTGATTTTGGTTCACAAATTCGTTCTTATGTTTTTCATCCTTATAAAATGGTTAAAGACCACAGAACCGGCTTTGAAGTCGGGAATGTTGACAGTGTTATGGACGGAGATTTGGACGGATTTGTTGAAAGTTGGCTCAGAAGTAAAGTTGGGGAATAAATTATGGAAGTTACAAATAAAGATATTTTAAAACATTATTTATCATCGGTTTTGATTTACGGATTAATATTGTTAATTCTTTTTGTCAGTCCGTTATTTAATCAAAATATTGAAAATCCGTGGTTCAGTTATTTCTCGGTTTTGTGTGTGTATTATATTTTATATGTAATTTTTGCTTATCCGATATTTAAAAAATTAAGACCGGCTTCAATTTTAGATTCAAGAAATGTAATAATTTTTGAATTTTTTAAACGTCAGTTTGTAAGAGGGCGTAGTTTAGAACAAAAATTATCTGATATGAATTTAAAAGAAAATGAAAAACAATCTTTTATGATTCTTTTTATAAAAACATTCTTTGGAGTTTATTCTCTCAGTTTGTTGTGTAATAAATTTTTGCCTCAAATGGGTTACAATATTGATTTTTTGAGTGAAATGTTTAATCAAAGTGTTCAGTATATTCAGTCAAACGGTATTTTGGGCGGAATTATGCAATATATTGATGATACCGCTGATATGTGGCTGAATCTTATGTTTACCCTTACGACTTTGATTTTTGCGGTTAGTTATCTGACGGAAGCGGATTTTTTAAAAAACAGAATAAAATATGCGGATACTACTCCGTTAGGAATTTTTAGCTGTCTAATATGCTTTTATCCGTTTATTCTGCTGACCGAAAAACTTTTCCCGATTCAGATGCAGGAGCTTATACCGATTGATAATTTATATTTGAGAATAAGTATTTATATATTGGTAATTTTTGTAAATCTGATTTCAACAATGGCGATTTTGCGTCTCGGTACAAGAGTTGGGAACCTTACAAACAGAGGGATTGTGACGGGTTTCCCGTATAATGTTGTAAGACATCCTGATTATGCTATGCAGATTTGTTATGTTGTTTTGACAATGGTGCCATTGTATGCGGCGGGGGATTTAAATATTTTGGGGGATGTGGTTCTGACAATAGGAATGTTATTGTGGATTGCAGTTTATGTGCTGCGAGCAGTAACCGAAGAACGTAATTTGATAAAAGACGACGATTATAAAAAATATTGCGAAAAAGTACAATACAGATTTATACCAAGAGTATATTAGTTGGTTATTGAAAAAGATTAAAAAAACTGCTAAACTTGAGCATAATTGAGAGGCAAATTATGGAAAAATTTAGATTTTTGACATCGGGTGAAAGTCACGGGAAATGTCTTACTGCAATAATTGAGGGTGTTCCTGCAGGCGTAGGAATTGATATTGATTTTATAAATTCGGAGCTTCATCGCCGTCAGCAGGGGTACGGGCGAGGCGACAGAATGAAAATAGAAAGTGATACAGTAGAAATCACTTCCGGTGTTCGTTTTGGTAAAGCTTTAGGTTCTCCGATTACACTTGTTGTAAAAAATCGAGATTTTGAAAATTGGCAAAAAATCATGAGTGTTTCCCCTAACAACCGTACAGATGATAAGGCATTTTCTGTATATCGTCCGGGGCATGCGGATTATGCAGGTTCAGTAAAATATAATCAGCAGGATTTGCGCAATATATTGGAGCGCTCAAGTGCAAGAAAAACCGCAATTGAAGTTGCTGTCGGCGCAGTTGCAAAACTTATACTTAAAGAAATAGGAATATCAGGGTCAAGTGAGATAACTCAGATAGGTTCGGCTTGTTGTCCCGACAAATTTCATAAAGAAATAGATTTAGCCAAAGAAAACGGTGACAGTGTAGGCGGTAAATTTGTTGTTGTTTATAAAAATCTTCCTGTAGGTTTGGGCTCGCATGTTCATTGGGACAGAGGTATAGACGGAAGATTGGCTCAGGTTGTAATGAGTATTCCTGCAATCAAAGCTGTTGAAATAGGTGACAATCCGCTTGGATTATGCGGCAGCGAATATCATGATGAATTTAAAATTAAAGACGGAGAAATATGCCGAACATCAAATCATGCAGGCGGGGTTGAAGGCGGTATGACAAACGGACAGGATTTGGTTGTTTCTGCCGTGATGAAACCGATTCCGACCATGATGAAGCCGCTGGAATCTGTTGATTCAAAAACAAATGAAAAAGCCAAAGCGCATTACGAAAGATCTGATGTTTGTGCTGTTGAATCTTGTGCGGTCGTTGCAGAAGCAAGAATAGCTTGGGTTATTGTAAATGAAATTTTGCTTAAATATGGTTCTGATAGTATAGAGGAATTAAAAAGCAGACTAATTTAATGCAAAATATTATAAAAACTCCAGTTAATTTTTCTTAACATTTCTTCATGAATTCATGAAAATAATTTGCCTCCATCATGAAAATGTAATAGTATGGTATTGGTAAGTGTTGTTTTATAGGGATAGGTAAAATGATAAAAGAAAAAGCTGAAGAAAAAACTTTAACTCCTCAGGAAGTTAGGACGATTTTGAAAACTGACAATAAAGAAATTGTCGAATTATGCAAAAAAGCTTCAATCAGACCAAGAAAAAATGAAAAAGGTTTCACATATTTTTCTTATGACGAAGTAAAAAATTTACGAAAAGTACAGGCACAGATGAATGGTGCTACTGATCCAATTGCTTCAAAATCAACTGCTGTTGCTGTTGCTGGCTCATCAAATCCTGCAGTGAGAAGTATTTTGAATTCATTACAGGATTTAGAAAACAAATTAAGCGAAAAAATTTCCAAAGTTATTGATCAAAAACTTGAAGGAATGGATGATGTGGTTGTTGAGCTTATCAGATGCAAAACTGATAATGAATCTTTAAAACAAAAAATTGTTGATTTAAATAAAGAAATCTATCAGTTGAAAAATGAAGTAAACAGCTACAAATCAGTTGGTTTCGGATTCTATAAGAAAAAAGAAATTTATATTTGGGAATAATATTAAAATTATTCGTCCGTATTTGACATAGTATGATGTTATATTATGTCAATGATGTAGTTTGAGGGTATAACTCAATATTTGTGAGGATAAAATAATGGCAACAAAAGAGGCACCGGAAGTAAATATTAGTGAAGAAAGAAATAAAGCTCTAAAGCTTGCAATAGAAAAAATTGAAAAAGATTTTGGCAAGGGCTCTATCATGAAACTTGGGGATAAGGCAACTGTCAGTGTTGATTCTATTCCGACGGGTGCGCTGTCGTTAGATGTTGCTCTTGGTATCGGAGGGATTCCGAGAGGTCGTATTATTGAGGTGTATGGTCCTGAATCCTCAGGTAAAACAACTCTTGCTCAGCACATCGTTGCAGAATGTCAAAAAAAAGGCGGAATAGCTGCCTATGTTGATGCAGAGCATGCTCTTGATCCTGAATATGCAAGAAATCTCGGTGTTGATGTTGATAATTTGTTAATTTCACAGCCGGATACAGGAGAACAGGCACTTGATATTACAGAAGAACTTGTTCGCTCCGGCGCTGTTGATATTGTTGTTGTCGATTCGGTTGCCGCTCTCGTTCCAAAAGCCGAAATTGAAGGTTCTATGGAAGATCAGCAAATGGGGCTTCAGGCACGTTTGATGTCAAAAGCACTCAGAAAATTGACAGGTGTAATAGGTAAAACAAATACAACAGTTATTTTTATTAACCAATTGAGAATGAAAATTGGTGTAATGTATGGTAATCCTGAAACAACAACAGGCGGTAATGCTCTTAAGTATTATTCGTCTGTTCGTATGGAAATCAGAAAAACGGAAACTCTTAAAGGAGATGACGGAGAAGTAGGTATTCATGTTCGTGTAAGAGTACTGAAAAATAAAGTTGCCCCACCTTTCAGATCTGCTGAATTTGATATTATTTTCGGTAAAGGGATTTCAAAAATCGGGAATATTCTTGATGTTGCAGTAAACTTAAATATTGTAAACAAAGCAGGTGCATGGTTTAGTTTCAATGATGAAAAACTTGGTCAGGGCAGAGAAAAAGCAAAAGAGTATTTGGAACAAAACCCCGATATCTTGGCTCAGGTTGAAACATTGGTACGTGAAAAATTAGCTCAATAGACAGTTTGTTAAGAAATATTAACTTGTATTTTATGGCTGAAACTTGTGCATAGCTTGTTTTTTGCATGTTTGTCTTTTTTTTTTATTTTTCATGGTAGCAAGTAAAAAAATGTTTTGATTTAAAAAGAATAAAAGCAAATAATAGGAGGCAAAAAATATGCTAGTTAATTCAGTTACTAATTTTAATTATGGTCATTCAAGATTGGCTCATAAGGCAGTTGAAAATCCTCAACCGGAACAAAAACCTGTTGAAGATCAGGGTTTGACTGCTTCATTATATTTTACGGGGGATAAAAATGGCAAAGGCAATGCAATGCGTAATGCAACAATGGCAGGTTTAGGTTCAATATTATTATTAACCGCTGCTCCTTCCGTACTATCGAGTTGTAGTGATAAGGGTGAAGCATACGCATATGCTTATGCTGAAGGTCATGACAGTGCATCTGCAACAGCAACCACAAATGATACGGCATACTATATAAGTAAGCATGGTAAAGGATGCGGTTGTGATTCTTGCTGTAATCACAGAGATACAATTTATAAGTATATTGTAGATCATGATACAATCCATGACACAATAGTTGTTGATACAGGAAGTTATCACGTTACACATGACACAATTGTTAAATGGATGTGTGATTGGAATAAACCTATTCCGTTGGATACATTAGACAAATGGAATAAAAAATTCGATATTGACGATGATGATCCGTCAAGAAGAAATATAGTTCATTATGAAGGTACACGTGATTGGGAATACGGTGAAAACTTCAAAGCGGATGCAAACTTATTAGAATCTTCTAAAAATATATTGGTATATGACAGAGAAGATTTTGACTGGAGAGGTAAACACACCGGTTGGGGTAAAGATGTATACAGAATTCCTACATCAAGATTTACTATCGAAACATACGGTGGTAAGAAGTTAGTTTCTCCAAAAGGTTTATTTATTGAAACATATAAAAATCCTGCTGATGAAAAATCAACAATCTATGATAACGATTTAGTTCAAAGATATTTTGTACAAACTCGCGGTGATTCGGTAGATGTATATTCTTATGATCCTGAAACAGGTTTATACAGAGAAGATGGCAGATTCAGCAAGGGTTATTTACAGAAGAATTCAATTCTTCTTACAGATTTAATTGCAAGTGATCCTAAGATTAAATGGAGCAGAGATCCTCAATATTCAACTGAAGATCATATTACAAAAGCAAAAACTGTTAAATTGAATGATGAAGAATTAAAACTTTTATATATCAGACAACGTGATGATGAATTTGCAGAACAACATTACGGTGTATGCAACAATAAATAATCAGGCAATAAAATAAGCACAAGTGAAAAAAGACCCCTGCAAAGGGGTCTTTTCATTGTAATTTTACTTCTGTTCCTGCTTTATATGAGCCCAAATATCTAAAGAATGATGTTTTTGGCTTTATTTCGTCAATTGCTTTTAGCATGTTGGAGCCCTGAACATGTCCGTCAAAATTTACTATGAAAATATATTCATCAGGGTTTGAACGTGACGGTTGTGATGAAATATATGAAAGATTAATGTTATGCTCAAGAAATACGTTCAAAATTTTCAATAATGCTCCCGGAGTATGATTTGTACGGAATGCAACCGTAGTTTTGTCTTTTCCTGTCGGGGTAGTTTCCATGTCACCTATTAATATGTATCTTGTTTTGTTATTTTTATCATCGTGAATATTTTCTTTTAAAATGTTTAGCATATTTTCCTGTGCAATTTTTCTGTTGCCGATGGAAGCATAAGTCAGGTTGTAATTTCTTAATTCATTCGCAGCTTCAAACATAGATGCCGCTTCAATAATTGTATGATGCATCGGCATCTCATTTTTTATAAAATCCTGACATTTTGAAATCATTCTTGGGGAAGCAATTAAATTTGTAATACTGTATAATTCGGTTGTTTTTGAAAGCAGGCAATATTCAATAGGCATAATTATTTCCGACAAAATCCTGATATTTGGATTTTTTGTTGACATAATGTAGTCAAAAGTTTCTCTGATTGTTCCGTCTAAAGTGTTTTCTACCGGTAAAACGCCCAAAGTGTCAGGATTTTGTTCGACATATTCAACAACCTGCTTAATATTATTAAGCGGAGTTGTAAAGCAATTCATATTGTACATGTTACAAAATTCATCTACCGCCATTGCACTGAAACTTGTTTCCGGCTCTAAGTATGCGATATTTCTCACGGATTCAAAATTAAACATTTGCCCCTCTTTCTTATTTCAATTACAATTATATCAAAAATAAAAGGAAAAATCAGATGAGTGAGATTAAATTTGGGACAGACGGCTGGAGAGCAATAGTTGGAGAAAATTTTACAAAGGAAAATGTAGAACTTGTAGCTAAGGCAATAGGTAAGTATGTTTTTGATAATTACGGAATTTATAAGCCAATAATTATTGGTTATGACCCGCGTAATATGGCTGACGAATTTTCAAAATATTGTGCAGAAATTCTTTCCGAGATTGGTTTTAAAGTCTTGTATAGTGATAAAGTTGTCCCGACACCTGTTTTGGCATTTAATGCAAAATATCTTGATGCGTGCGCAATTATGTTTACGGCATCACATAATCCGCCGGAATATCTTGGGATAAAATTTATTCCTGATTATGCAGGGCCTGCAACAAAAGAAATTACTGATGAAATTGTTTCAAACCTCGGATGTGATTTTTCAACCGATGTTAACGGTAAGCTTATTTATACTGATTTCTCAAATAATTACTTCAAAAAAATAAATGAAATAATAGATTTTGAAAAAATAAAAACAAATTTAAAAAATACTCATATTCTGTTTGATGGTTTGTATAGTTCAAGTATTGGTTATTTCGATAAATTATTATCTTACCATGATATAAAGTTTGACTCAGTACACATGTTTCACGATACTAATTTTGGCGGCGGAATGCCTGAGCCAAAACCGCAATATATGCAGGAAGCTATTGATTATGTAAAATTCCATAATAATCCTTTGCCTTTAGGCGGAGTGACAGAAGGCGGCTATATTGCTTTTGCAAATGACGGTGATGCTGACCGATTCGGGGTGATAAACGAGAATGGGGAATATGTTACCCCAAACGAAATTATGGCAATTTTATTATTGCATTTAAAACAGAACAAAGGTTATAACGGATGTTTTGTAAAAACGGTTGCAGGGAGTTTAATGCTTGATATTGCCGCTGAAAAATCGGGAGTTGAAGTTATTGAAACTCCTGTCGGATTCAAGCATGTCGGCGAGGCGATGAGAAAATATAATCCGATTATCGCAGGTGAAGAATCCGGTGGCTTAAGTATTCATGGACATATTCCGGAAAAAGACGGAATCCTTGCTAATCTTTTGATACTTGAAGCAATGGCATATGGTGTGGCTCCCCTCGCCCCATCGGGGAGAGGGAGTGAGAGTGAGGGGCAAACTCTCACTTCGCTGCAGCAAGGTCTTAAAGATTTTGTCGGCTGCGAATTTATTAATACAAGAGTTGATAAGAAATTGGATAATTTTGATGAAGTTGCACCAACAATTGAAAAGTTTTCGCAAATGACAGATATTGCCGGCATGGGAATTTATAAAAAAGACAGTAAAGATGGTATAAAATTATATTTTGACGATAAAAAAACTTGGATTCTCGTTCGTCCGTCAGGAACCGAACCGCTTTTAAGAATTTATATTGAAAGTGACAGTCAGTATAAAATTGATAATATAAAAATAAATTTGTGATTATTAAGCTTGCTTTCACAGTAATATGTTTTATTTTTAATAATTCTTTACAATCATGTAAAATGCTTGTTGACAGTGAATTTTGTTTGTCATAGTATAGTTATACTCAAAAATAATGTCCGAAGTATGTAAAATAGCAGTTTTGAGTATGAAGCAATGGCTTTTCGGGGCTTTTGTTTCGCGTAGTACATAGAAAACATAAAGGAATGCTAAAGATGGCAAACAGCACAAAAAAATCAAGAATCAGAGTTTGTTTAAAGGCATATGACCACAAACTTATTGATGTATCAGCTGAAAAAATTGTAGAAACAGCTAAAAGAACAGACGCTAAAGTAGCCGGACCTATTCCTTTACCTACAAAAAGACGTATATATTGCGTATTGAGAAGTCCGCACGTTGATAAAAAATCACGTGAACATTTTGAAATGAGAACTCACAAACGTATCATTGATATATACGACCCGACTCAACAGACAACTGAAGAGTTAAGTAGATTAGATTTGCCGGCAGGCGTTGATATTGAAGTTAAACTTTAATCGTCGGCCAAGTTTGAAAATTTAATAGCATTATGCAACATAATGTGAACTACAACCACTCAAAGCGGTGGCGAGGGTAACCTCAAAAGGTAAAGTAATAGTAGCGCTCACAAGCGAAAATGTGCAATTCTGAAAATGGGTTTTCAATTATACCCCGGAGGCAGATAGATTCTGCATCAAGTAGGATGAGCATGGAAAGGAAAAAAAATATGACACTAGGTGTAATAGGAAAAAAAGTCGGAATGACTCAAATCTTTGACGAAAATGGTTTGGCAATTCCTGTAACTGTTATCAAAGTTGACGAAACTGTTGTAACTCAGGTTAAAACAGTTGATACTGATGGCTATAACGCTATTCAGGTTGGTACTGTTGCAGTAAAAGAAAAACATTTGACAAAGGCACAATTAGGTCATTTCAAGAAAAACAGTTTATCTAATTACAAACACTTACAGGAATTCAGAGTTGATAATCCGCAGGATTTCAAAGTAGGTGATAAGGTTGAACTTTCTGTATTAGATAACGTTGAAAAAGTTGATGTCACAGGTAAATCAATAGGTAAAGGTTTCCAGGGTACAGTAAAAAGATGGAACTTTGGAAGAGGACCTATGGCTCACGGTTCCAAAAACCACAGAGAACCGGGTTCAATCGGTGCAGGTACAACTCCAAGCCGTGTTATCAAAGGTAAAAGAATGGCAGGTAACATGGGCAATGAAAGAGTTACAATTACTAAACTTAAACTCGTTAAAGTTGATGCAAACAACGGTTTAGTTTTGGTAAAAGGTTCCGTACCGGGATGCGAAGGAAGATTGGTAACAATTGTTCCTACAAGAACTAAATGGAATTAATTAAAAGGCACTAGGGCTCTATGATACTAAGCCACTAGGAAGTTAAATCAGTATCGCATTTTAAAATTTTATATAAGGTAGATGACACGATGTCATAAGGCATGCTTAAACTAAAATATTCTTAGTGCCTTAGTGCCGGATACCTTAACAACTTTACAGATAACCCGCTTCTGCCATATAAAACTCGCAACGAGAAAGGGGTAGACGGAAAGCAAAAGGAAAAAAGAAAATGTCAAAAGAAATTTTAAGTACAAATGGTGAAAAGTTAGGTGAAATTACCTTAAATAAAGAAGTATTTGGTGTAGAACCTAACATACATGTAATGCACTTAGCATTGAGAAGACAATTAAACAATGCACGCTCAGGTAATGCTTGCACAAAAACAAGATCAGAAGTATCAGGCGGCGGAAGAAAACCATGGAAACAAAAAGGTACAGGCCGTGCAAGAGCAGGTTCTTTGAGATCTCCGTTATTTGCAGGCGGTGGTGTAATCTTCGGGCCAAAACCAAGAAGCTATGCGTTCAATATGCCGCAAAAAGCAAGAAAATTGGCTTTGAAATCCGCATTGAGTGCAAGAGAATCTCAGATTGTTGTTGTTAAAGATTTTTCAACAATTTCTGAACCAAAAACAAAATTAATGGTAAGCGCATTAAAATCATTAAACGTAAACGGAAAAGTTTTAATTGTTGCTAATTTCGCTGCTGATGAAAACAAAAATCTTGAATTGTCAGCAAGAAATATTCCAAGTGTAAGACTTTTATTACCTTCAAATTTGAACGTAAAAGACTTACTTGAAGCCGATTTTGTTGTTATGACTGAATCTGCTGTTAATGAAATTACAGAAAGACTTTCATAGTCGGGAATATAAAGGAAAATAAAAATGAGTAAAGAAAAATTATATGACGTAATTAAAAAACCTTTAATAACAGAAAAGTCTGTAACTGCAACTGAAAACGGAAAATATACGTTTGAAGTAAGAAAAAATGCAACAAAAATTGAAATTGCTCAAGCAGTTGAGTTGGCTTTTCCTGGCAGAAAGGTAACAAGTGTAAACACAGTTTACATGCCATCTCATTCAAAAAGAATGGGTTATAAATTCGGAAGAACAGATTCTTCCAAAAAAGCCATCGTAACAATCGAAGGCGAACCATTAGAATTTATGCAAGTATAATGAATTCTGTTTAGGTGAGGGTTATGCTCTCACGAATAAGGGCGCAGACGGCATAAGTCCTTAAATGTAGTAGAAAGCCGTAAGGAGAAATTTAAAATGGCAATCAGAAAAATCAATCCGACGTCTCCGGGACAAAGAGGCATGACAAAGAGTGATTATACAGAAATCACTACTTCAACTCCTGAAAAATCATTGTTAAAACCATTGAATAAAAAATCAGGCAGAAATAATACAGGTAGAATCACTTGTCGTCACAAAGGCGGCGGTGTAAAAAGAGCATACCGTATTATTGACTTTAAAAGAGAAAAATTTGGTATCCCTGCAACAGTTAAGACTGTTGAATATGATCCAAACAGAAACGTAAGAATTTCACTTTGCTTCTATGCAGATGGTGAAAAGAGATATATCTTAACACCGGATGGCTTGAATGTAGGTGATAAAATTGTAAGCGGTCCTGAAGCCCCTGTTCAGACAGGTAATGCAATTCCGCTTGAATTAATTCCGTTAGGTACATTTGTTCACAATATCGAAATGACCCCAGGTCGTGGCGGAATTCTTGTAAGAGCTGCAGGTAACAGCGCTCAGGTAATGGCTAAAGAAGGTAATTATGTTACAGTAAAACTTCCTTCAGGCGAAATGAGAATGATAAGAAAAGAATGCTTGGCAACAATCGGTGTATTGGGTAATGCTGAATTTAAAAACTTATCAATCGGTAAAGCCGGCAGAAAACGTTATATGGGTATCAGACCTACAGTTCGTGGTGTAACAATGAACCCTTGCGATCACCCACACGGTGGTGGTGAAGGTAAAACAGGTCCCGGCGGTAATCCTAAGACTCCTTGGGGTAAACCGGCACTTGGTTACAAAACTCGTAAAAAAGGTAAAGCTTCTGATAAGTTAATTGTTAGAAGAAGAAATAAGAGATAATAATCTCAAATAAAAGTAATAACAAAAAAAGGAGAAATCAATGGCACGTTCATTAAAAAAAGGTGCATATGTAGAAGAATCTCTACAAAAGAAAATAGAAAAAATGAATGCTAACTCTGAAAAGAAAGTTATCAAAACTTGGTCAAGAGCATCAATGGTAGTACCTGATATGTTAAATCATACAATTGCAGTACACAACGGTAAAACTCACGTACCCGTTTATATTACTGAAGAAATGGTTGGACACAAATTGGGTGAATTTGCTCCGACAAGACTTTTCAAAGGTCACGCTGGTTCTGATAAAACTGCAAAAAGAGGTTAGTACAAAATCCAAGTAATATTTATTAAATAAAAAGGATAAAAACAATGGAAGCAAAAGCAAAACAAACAGACATAAAAATGACAGCACGAAAACTACGCAGAGTAATCAACGAAGTTCGCGGAAAATCTGTTATTGAAGCTCAGGATATGTTGCGTTTTATGCCATACTTTGCAGCAAGAGTTGTAGAAAAAAACTTAAAAGCAGCTGTTGCAAATGCAAGAGAACAGTATGGTGTTGCTCCTGAATCATTGAAAATTTCTCAAATTTTCGCTGATGAAAGTACAACATACAAACGTGCAAGAACAAGAGCGCAAGGTCGTATGTACTCAAGAATGAAACGTACATCACACCTGACATTAGTAGTAAGTGACGTAATTAAAAAATAGGAAATAATGATATGGGACAAAAAACACATCCAACCGGATTCAGAGTAGGTATCATTCAAAAATGGGCTAGCACTTGGTTTGCAAAAGCCAAAGACTACAGAGAATTCGTAGCGGAAGACGCTAAAATCAGAAAATTCGTTAAGAAAAAACTTTATGCAGCCGGCATTTCAAAAATCTGGATTGCAAGAAAAGGTGACAAAATAACAATTACTGTTGTTACCGCAAAACCGGGTATTGTAGTTGGCAGAGGCGGACAAGGTATTGATGACCTTCGCAAAGAAGTTTCAAAATACATTGGCAAAGAAGTTATCATTAATGTTGTAGAAGTTGCAAGAATTGATGCAGATGCTCAATTAGTTGCAGAAAATATCGCTCAACAACTTGAAAAACGTATTGCATTCCGTCGTGCTATGAAACAAGCAATGCAAAGAACAATGCGTTCAGGCGTTCAGGGTATCAAAGTTATGGTATCAGGTCGTTTGGGCGGTGCTGAAATTGCACGTTCAGAATGGGCAAAAGAAGGAAGAATTCCTCTTCAAACATTAAGAGCCGATGTAGATTTTGGTTTTGCAGAAGCAGATACAATCATGGGTAAGATTGGTGTTAAGGTTTGGATTTTCAAAGGCAATTTGATGCCGGGAGAACTTGCTGATCAAAACATCAAATCAAGCAAAGGCAACAGAGAAAACAATTCCGAAAGAGCACCAAGACGTCCGAGACGTGCAAAAGCAGCTTCAACGGAAGAAAATTAGTAATAAGGTATAAAAATATAATAGGAGCAATATAAAATGTTACAGCCTAAAAAAACAAAATACCGCAAAATGATGAAAGGCAGAATGAAAGGTACCGAAACAAGAGGTACAAAACTTGAATTCGGTCACTACGGTTTGCAGGCAGTAGAACCGGGTTGGATTACCAGCCGTCAGATAGAAGCTGCTCGTCGTGCAATGACCCGTGAAATCAAACGTGGCGGTAATGTATGGATTAAAATATTCCCTGATAAACCGATTACTGCGAAGCCGGCTGAAACTCGTATGGGTTCAGGTAAAGGAAACGTAGAATATTGGGTATCAGTTGTAAAACCAAACAGAATAATGTTTGAACTCGAATACTTTGACAGAGCAGTTGCAGTTCACGCTTTGGAATTAGCGGCTCAGAAATTGCCTATCAAAACTAAGATTGTCGAAAAGACAGAAGCGTAATAAAAAAGGAAAATAAAAAAATGAAATTAAGTGAAATGCGTGAAAAAACAGTCGATGAGTTGCAAAATGCAATTGTTGATTGGAAAAAACAATTATTAGAATCAAGAGTTGCTCTTGCTACTAATAAATTGGAAAATACAGCAACAATTTCAAAAACAAAAAGACTTATCGCACAAGCAAAAACAATTATAACTGAAAAGGGGGCACAGAATGCCTAAAAAAGAAAAACAAGGAATGGTAATCAGCAATAAAATGGACAAAACTGTTGTCGTAAAAGTTGCAGATTATGAACCACATCCAAGATACAAAAAAATCATGGAATCAAACAAACATTATAAAGCACATGATGCTGAAAATGTTTGCAACGAAGGCGATATCGTAAGAATCGTTGAATCCAAGCCAATGTCAAAAGACAAAAGATGGACAGTGGCAGAAGTTGTTGAAAAAGCAAGATAATTGATTTTTCAACCGAAATTTAGCAACATTACCAAAGAGTAATGAGAGGCGTATATGTAGGTTGGGTTTAGATTCCAAAAGAAACCATCCCTCTACCTAAGGCAGAGGGGGCCCGCAGGGCGGGTGAGGGGTCAAGGCCTAACAAATTAAAAAAAGGAAAGAAAAATGATACAACAAGAAACCAGATTAGTAGTTGCTGATAACACAGGTGCAAAACAGTTATTGTGTATTCGTGTTATGGGCAGTTCAAATAAAAAATTTGCGGCTGTAGGTGACGAAATTGTTGCTTCAGTAAAAGATGCAACTCCTAATATGACCGTAAAAAAAGGTGAAGTTGTTCGTGCAGTAATCGTAAGAACAAAAGCAGATATTAAACGTCAGGATGGTTCGGTAATCAGATTTGATGAAAATGCTGCGGTTATTATTGCAAAAGACGGCAACCCAAGAGGAACTCGTGTATTCGGACCTGTCGCTCGTGAATTGAGAGACAAAGGATATATGAAGATTGTTTCTCTTGCACCGGAAGTAATATAATCAAAAGATACTAGGGCACTATGATACTAAGGCACTAGGAAGAATAAATAATAGTATCAACAACATTGACAGTAAAATAATAAGAGGCTAAGACAAAAAGTCAATAAGGTAAAACTAAGTGATTTCTTAATACCTTAGTTGCTTAGTGCCTTAGTATCTTCACCGAAATTGGAGAAATTAAAAATGACAGATACCACAAAAAAAGATTTACATGTAAAAAATGGTGACAGAGTTATCATTATTGCAGGTAAAGACAAAGGAAAAATCGGTAACATTAAAAAAGTTGACCGTAAAACAGGCAGAGTCACTGTTGAAGGTGCAAACATGGTTACTAAAGCTCAGAAACCTCAGCCGGCTGCAGGTATTCAGGGCGGATTAATCAAATTGGAAGCTCCAATTGATTCATCAAATGTAATGATTGTTTGTCCTGCTTGTGACAAAGCAACAAGACCGGCAATGAAGGTTATTGACGGCAAAAAAGTGCGCGTTTGTAAAAAATGCGGTGAACAACTAGATGCTTAATGTGTGCATAGTTGTACGACATTAATACCAATAGTAAAGGAAAGAAAAAATGACAGTAACAAAAAATTTAAGAGAACGCTACAAGGAAGAAGCAGTTCCTGCGTTAAAAGAAAAATTCGGATACAAAAATATCCACCAAGTACCAAAATTAGTTAAAATCGTTTTGAATATGGGTGTTGGTGAAGCTTCTCACAACTCAAAAATTGCAGAAGCAATCGAACATCAATTGACAAAAATTGCCGGTCAAAAGGCAGTTGTAACAAAGGCAAAAAAATCCATCGCATCTTATAAATTAAGAGAAGGTATGCCTGTTGGTGCAATGGCTACATTGAGAGGCGAAAGAATGTATGATTTCTTGCAGAAATTAATTTGCGTTGTATTACCAAGAATCCGTGACTTCCGCGGTGTAAGTGCAAAAAGTTTCGATGGCAGAGGAAACTATACTTTAGGTTTGAAAGAACAAGCTTTGTTCCCTGAAATTTCTTACGAAGAAGTAGATTTAGTAAAGGGTATGAATGTTTCAGTTATTACGACTGCTGAAACTGATGACGAAGCAAGAGAATTGTTAAGACTTTTGGGTATGCCATTCAAAGGTTTGAACAAGTAATAAATTAGGTAATAATAGTAAAATAAAGATAAAAGGAGAAATTCATGGCTAAAAAAGCGATGATGGACAAAGAAGCAAAACGCGAAAGACTTGTTGCAGCAGGAAAATACCCTGCAGTAAGATTACATAACAGATGCAGCATTTGTGGCAGACCACACGGATACCACAGAGATTTCGGTCTTTGCAGAATTTGTTTAAGAAAAATGGCACATCAGGGTTTATTACCGGGTGTTACAAAAGCAAGCTGGTAGTTTGCAGCCATAATTAGTAATTGATAAAAACAGGTATAGATTGTCTATACCTGTTTTTGTGCATTTTATTATGATAAATATTTTTATGATAAAACTCTTTTATATATTTCATCTATGTTTTTCAGAAATTCTTTTGGATTAAAAATTTGTTCAATTTCTTTTGTATTTAGATATTTTGAAACTTCATTGTCGCAAAGGATGTTTTGTTTAAAATTGCCATGATTTTCAAATGCATCAAGAGCATTTTTTTGAACAATTTTGTATGCATCTTCCCTCGAAAGTCCTTTAGCAACCAGTGAAAGAAGCATTTTTTGAGAATAAACAATGCCGCCAAATTCTTCACTGTGGGAGAGCATGTTGTCTTTATGAATAACAATATTTTCCATAATATTGTTAAATCTGTTGAGCATGAAGTCAACAAGTGTTAAGCTGTCGGGAAAAATAATTCTTTCTGCTGAGCTGTGAGAAATATCTCTTTCATGCCACAGAACAACATTTTCCATTGCAGCAAGCGAATTAGAGCGAACGACTCTTGAAAGGCCGCACAGATTTTCGCTTAAAACAGGATTTTTCTTATGCGGCATGGCTGAAGACCCCTTCTGCCCCTTGCTGAATCCTTCTTCAAGTTCCAAAACTTCCGTTCTCTGCAAATGGCGAATTTCTGTCGCAAACTGTTCAATTACAGTTGCAATAAGCGCCAATGTTTGCATGAAATGTGCGTGATAATCACGAGCAATAATTTGAGTAGAAATTTTTGCCGGTTTCAAGCCAAGATTTTCGCATGTAATTTTTTCAATTTCAGGTGAAATATTGCTATAAGTTCCGACAGGGCCTGAAATTTGTCCTACACGAATCTGTTCTGTCGCTTGTTCAAAATTTTCTTTTTGGCGTGATAGAATATCTATCCAGTTGCAAAGTTTGACTCCAAAAGTCATAACTTCTGCGTGAATCCCATGGCTGCGCCCAATACAAATTGTGTTACGATGCTCATTTGCAAGTTTTTTCAATGTGTTAATAACTGCATCAAGATCGCTAATAATAATTTTTGCACTGTCCTGAATTTGAAGAGCAAAAGCCGTGTCAATAACATCACTGCTTGTCATTCCGACATGAACATAACGCCCCAGATCGCCCAGACTTTCATTTATGCAGGTTAAAAATGCTATTACGTCATGCTTAACTTCGCGTTCAATTTCATCAATTCTTTCAATATTGAAGCATGCCTTTTGGCGAATTCCCTGAGCTATTTCTTTTGAGATTGTACCAACTTGAGCATATGCATCACAAACTGCAAGTTCAACATTTAAATAATATTGAAACTTTGATTCCAAAGCCCAAATATCAGCCATTTCTTTTCTTGAATATCTTTCTATCATAACGAAAATATTTTAACATAAATATGTATATAATAAATTAATAAAAAGTACTTGATTTTTATTTTTATTAGGATTATAATGGAAAATGTGCATTGGCATGGAATAAATTTTGAAAATATAAATAGCAAAATTTTTTAAAATTTATTTTCAAAACTACTTGACAATAAAAATTCTTGTAGTACGATAAGAAAACCGAGATATAAAAGCTTGGTTTTGTTTGCCCCAAACACCGACAGGCAGAAATAGAGTGCCTGATGTGTTGGGACCTGAAAATCAGAACATTGAAAACAGAATAGCTGAAAACGAACGCCCGAGCAGAGGCATGAGCGTAAGCTAAAGGCGAGCAATTATAGCCGTAATGAATATTCGGTTTAA
>CADCNV010000003.1:0-53766 GCA_902802825.1 uncultured bacterium
CAAGTTCATTGAACAGTTTGTGAAGTTGGTCTTTGAACTCCCCAACCCCTAAAAAATCGCCTAAAACTATTGCAGAAACATTTTGTCTGAATTTATCAATATTCATAAGTTGTCTGAACGAACGGTCTATTTTATAAACCGGCTCATTTAAATCCTCAGCAAAAAATATAAATTTCTCATCAGGAATAAAATCAATTCCGCATAAAGAGCAAACTGTTGCTAAATTACCGCCCCATAAGATACCCTGAGCTTCTCCGCTTTTGTATGTTTTTAGATTATGTGCAGTAATTGTCAACGAGTCATTTGTAAGTGCACTCCAAAAATTATTTTCTGTAAATTTATCTATATTATCAGGTTGGAAATCTCCTTTAGCCATTGGCGCAGAATAAGTAATTAAACCGGCTTTTTTATAAAACATCAAAGAAAGTGCAGTAATATCCGAATATCCGCAAAATATTTTCGGATTATTTTTGATAAGTTCATAATCTATTTTGTTTATTAGTTTTATTGATCCGTAGCCCCCTCTTGCGCAGAAAATTGCATTAACTTCTTTGTCTGCAAATGCCTCATGCAGATCTTCAAGACGTTCTTTATCTTGTCCTGCAAAATATCTGTCTGATTTGAAGATATTTTTTCCTAATTTAATTTTGTAACCTGAATTCTCAAAATATTTTACTGAGTTTAGTATTTTATCTTTTTCGACATTCCCTGCCGGTGCAATTATAGCTATTGTATCGCCTTTTTTAAGTTTATTTGGTTTAATTAAATTCATCGATATACCCCCCTTTGCCTGAGCCATTTTCCCCTAAAAGGGGCAAAAAAATTATTATTGTATAAATGATTTTGCTTTGATATAATAACATTATCATGAATAAAAATTATGTACCTTTATATCGCAAATACAGACCTCAGGCATTAGAGCAAATTGTTGGTCAGGAACATGTAAAAAAAGCTTTGTCAAATGCTATTGAGTCTGATAGAATTGCCCATGCGTACTTGTTTACCGGACCGAGAGGTACCGGCAAAACATCTACCGCGCGTATATTCGCGAAATCTCTAAATTGTGAAAAAGGTCCTACAATTTCGCCTTGTAATGAATGTGAAAATTGTATAAACATAACAAAATCAATTCCTATCGATGTCATAGAAATTGACGCCGCAAGTAACCGTTCAGTAAGTGATGCTGAAGAAATTATCCAAAATGTCGCTATGGCGCCTGTTCACAGCCGCTATAAAATTTATATTATTGACGAAGTTCATATGCTGACACCTACTGCATTTAATGCGTTACTCAAAACATTGGAAGAACCGCCTGAAAATGTTATTTTTATACTTGCGACAACTGAAGTTCACAAAGTTCTTGATACTATTAAAAGCCGTTGTCAGAGGTTCGATTTTAAGCGTATTACGACAGATGATATATCAAAACATCTTCGTTTTATTTCTGATAATGAGAAAATTAACATAACCGATGAAGCACTTAATTATATTGCTTCCAATTCCGCTGGTGGTATGCGTGACAGTATAGCTCTTTTAGATCAGTTAAGTGTTTTAAATTCTACAAAAGAAGCAATTTCTGTTGATGACATCAATCGTCTTTTAGGACGGCTGTCATTCGGCTCACTAAGCGAGTTATTTTTAAATATAATTAAATCTGATTCAAATTCCGCACTTGAAGTGTTGAATAATATTTATAACCAAGGGAATGAACCATCGCAGATTCTATCAAATTTTCTTGAATATCTGAGGAATGCTTTGATTTTAAAATCTACCGATATAAAGTCTGTTCAGGGTATTGTTCAGCTAAATGAAGAACAAATTAAAAAATTAGAGGAATTACTTGAAAATATTGAAACCCATCAGATTGTATCACTTATTGATAAATGTTCATCCTATATTAAAGAATTAAAATTAGCGACGAATCCTAAATTGTGGCTTGATGTTGCAGTTTTGGATATGTCTAATTTGGTTCAAAACACAAAACTTGAAGATTTACAAACCCGGTTACAACAGTTAGAAGCCGGAAATATTTCAAGGCATACTCCTGCATATAATACCCCTCCAATGCCTGTTAATAAGATGGCTGTTAGTGATGATAAAAATGAAGATATTAAACCGGTTGTCCCTCAAAAAAACAATGAAATTAAATCAGAGCAGAAACAGAATTCTTCTGTGGCAAAACCTTCAATATCTGCAAATTCGGCGCTAAAAGATTTGTGGGCTAAATTTTTAGATAATATCTCAAGCTTCGCGTCTAGGGCTATATTAAAACAGCATGCGATACCTGTAAAATTTTCATCAGATGAGGTTATTATAGCCATAAAAAGTGACAGTTGGCTTTCTAAATTCAGAGATGAATCGGATCGTTTATCTTTAATAGAATCAGCTGTTAAAGCTGTTGTTGGCGGGAATCCGAAAATTGTTTTGCGCTCTCCTAATTCTGATGATGCTAAGTTAACTGAATCAGCTGTTAAAACTTCAAACATTGAGCCCAAAAAAACTTTGATACCGCAAGAGTCTGAATCAAATGAAGATGTAAATCAGGCAGTTGAACAGATTGATGAGAGTGAAGGAGCAGTTGAAGATTCTGATTCTGATGAAAAAAAAACTCAAAAAATAGTTAATACGTCAAAAAGAGAAGATTCTGCATTCCATTCTGATAATGTTAATATGGTCTTAGACCTTTTTGAAGGTAAAATTATTGAATAATATCATAATTAGATATAATTTTAGTTGTATATTTTTCTGTTTAAATCGGCTTTTCTTAACCTGATATTTTCAGGTGTTATTTCAACAAGCTCATCGTCAGTAATGTATTCTAATGCTTCTTCAAGGGACAGAATTCTTGGGGCTTGCAGTGTAACCATTACGTCAGCTGTTGAACTTCTCATATTTGTAAGCTTTTTGGTTTTGCAAATGTTAACAACGATGTCTTGTGGTCTGTTTCCTTCACCGATAATCATTCCTCTATAAACCTTAGTTTTTGGGGTTACAAAAAATACTCCTCTGTCTTCAAATTGTGCCAATGCATATGGTATTGCTTCTCCTTGTTCGTGAGCGATGATTGATCCGCATCTTTGTCTGCTAATATCTCCGGCATAAGGTCTGTAATGGAGGAATGTATGATACATAATACCTTCACCCCTTGTCATTCTGATAAATTCATTTCTAAATCCGATTAAGCCCCTTGCAGGAATGTGGAATGTTAAATGAGTTCTGCCTTTAGCTGATTTCATATCTTTCATTTCACCTTTACGATTTGAAAGACGTTCAATTGCAGAACCTGCATACTCATCAGGAACATCAACAATAAGGTTCTCATATGGTTCACATTGTTCACCATTGATATTTTTAAAAATAACTTCCGGCTTTGAAACTGCAAATTCATAACCTTCGCGGCGCATTGTCTCAATAAGAATACTTAAGTGCAGTTCTCCTCGCCCTGAAACTTTGAAACAGTCGGTAGAATCTGTGTCTTCAACTCTTAGACTTACATTTTTTTCAAGCTCTGTATATAATCTTTTTCTTAACTGGCGGGAAGTCACAAATTTACCTTCCTGACCTGCAAACGGACTGTCATTAACAGAAAAATTCATTTGTAATGTCGGTTCATCAACTTTTATTAATGGCAATGCCTGAGGATTTTCAGGGTCGCAGAGTGTTTCTCCGATTTGGATGTCGGAAAAGCCAGCTATCCCAACTATATCTCCTGCATTTGCTTCATTAATTTCTATTCGGCCTAAATCATGGAAACCAAACAATTTTGTTATTTTGCCCTTACTTTGAGTTCCATCTTGCTGAATCCAACATACAGTATCTTGTGAGTGAACAACACCCTGTGCAATTCTCCCTATTACTATTCTGCCTACATATTCGTTATAATCAAGTGTTGTTGCTCTGAATTGGAACGGTTTTGTCGAATCACCTTCCGGAGCGGCTATGTTTTCTAAAATACAATCTAACAATGGTATCATGTCTTTCGGTTCATCTTCAAGTTCTTTTATTGCAAATCCGTTTAAACTGCTTGCAAAAATGAACGGGAAGTCAATTAAATCGGCTCTGTCAGTTAATTCCGTAAATAAATCAAACACTTTGTCTAAAGCCGTAAGCGGTTCAGCTGCCGGCTTATCAATTTTATTAATAACAACGATAATTTTTAACCCAAGTTCAAGTGCCTTTGATAAAACAAATCTTGTCTGTGGCATAGGGCCTTCTGCAGCATCAACAATTAAAAGTGCACCGTCAACCATCCCTAATACACGTTCAACTTCGCCGCCAAAATCTGCGTGCCCAGGAGTATCAACTACATTTATTTTGGTATCTTTGTAATTAATAGCAATATTTTTTGAAAGAATTGTGATTCCTCTTTCTCTTTCAAGGTCATTGCTGTCCAATACACGTTCTTCAACATGCTGATTTTCTCTGAACACCCCTGCCTGTTTTAACAAGCAATCCACAAGAGTTGTTTTCCCGTGGTCAACGTGTGCAATAATTGCTATATTTCTGATTTTATTATCTGTCATAATTCCCGCCATTCAATTTGTTTAGTGTAAATTTTACACTTATATAATAATACGGTAAATTTTTTATTTCAACCTGCCGGTAATATTACTTGTTGGTACTGTAATCGTGATAGGCAATTATTGAGCAAGACAGACACATTATTCCAAATAAAATGCCAAATAACATTGTAGTATGATAAGATTGCAAAAATGCAGCTTGCTCTCCTCGATTAGAAAACAATGTCCTGAAGCTTTCAAACAATGTAATTGTAATTGCAACCCCAAGAATATTCCCAAGATTTCTTGAGAGTGACAGTATACCGCTTGCAACCCCAAGTTCGTTTGTTTTTACGCTTGTTATAATTGCATTGTTTGACGGGGATTGGAATAAACCGTTCCCAATACCCATAATTATTGATGCCCCAACAATTTGCCACATTTGAGTTTTTAATCCGAAGGTCGTAAATATTAAAAGTGCTAATATATATATGCATGGTCCGATTCTTGTGAGAATTTTACTCCCGTGGGTTCCAGAATATGCCCCAGCAAATGGTGCAACTGTTGCTGATGCAATGGAATACGGTAATATTAACAAACCCGTTGTAAATGCATCATATTTTAATATTCCCTGTAAAAACAACGGAAGTAAAATTGCATTTGTAAACATTGTCATATACGAGGTCATTACAGCAATATTCCCAAAAGTGAATGGCTTAATTTTAAACATTTTAAAATTTATCATAGGGTATGATATTTTTTTATCTCTGAAATAAAATAATCCGCCAAATAATAGAGTTAAAATACCCAATAATATGATTTGTAAAGATTTCCACCCCCAGCTGTGTCCTTGTGAAATTGCAAGCAGTAATGATAACAGAGAAATTCCAAAATATAGAAAGCCCTTATAATCAAATTTTAGTTCTTTTCTTCTTATATATGACGGAATCAGTTTGTAAGCATAATATCCGCAAATCAAAGCAATCGGAACTGAAGGAATAAATATAGTCCTCCATCCGAAATAGTTTATCATCAAGCCGCCGACAGCAGGCCCCATCATTCCCCCTATTGCAACGAGTGAACCGTTTATCCCGAGTGCCTTTCCTCTGTTTTTCCCATGAAACAGTGTAGCAATTACTGCCGGGCCGTTCGCCATCATTATTGAAGCCCCAAGTGCTTCAATACATCTTGATATAATTAAAGTGGTAAAATTAGGTGAAATTGTGCAAAATATTGCGCCTGACGCAAATGTAAAAAAGCCGGTGGCATATACCTTATTTTTGGGATATAAATCCCCGATTTTTCCAAAAAACGGAAGAAATACTGTCATTACGAGCATATATGCTATTATTATCCACTGAACTTTAGTTAATGAAATATTCAAACCTTGTGAAATAGGATATAGAGCAAGCTGAACAGTTGTAGAATCCAACATCCCTAAAAAATTCCCAAGAATAATAATTATGCATATAATCCATTTTACAGGTAAATTTTTCATAACAGTATAATTTTAGCACGACATTTTTTTGAATGTCAGCAAATATTTTTTAATGTCACAAATTGTTAATATTATTGAATGTTTAGTCCGAATGTGTTATAATTTTAAGTATAAGTAAAATTTTCTTTGGAGTTATATTGAGGATGATAAAAGGGAACAAGGCATTTTCTTTAACCGAGCTTTTGATAGTTATCGTAATTATTGCCGTGTTGTTCGCTGCTATGGCCCCTATTATTACCAAAAGGCAAGTTTCAGAAACGCATATGTCTGAGTCGATATGGAATTTTGTAACGGGTGATTCTGAACGTGATGCGTATTTTGACCCAGGTGTAGAAACATGGACTTCAAGCGTGTATATGGGTATGATACCAACTACCAATGATAAAACAGCAGGGAAATTGGTTATCGATGCAGGACAAATTACTTATAACAGTAAAACATATAATCAGCCGCAGATTCAGTTCAGATACTCTTATGATTCCAAACAACAAGGAAGAGGGTTGTCTTCGGCTTCGCTGTTTTTGAATGGCTCAAGTGTTATATTCGGGTCTTCTATTTCTCCGTATAATACTTCAAAATCTGTTATTTACGGTTTATCGAATCTGGTAAACAATACTTATGCAAATTCCCTTACTGTGTTTGGTTCAGGAGCTATGGAATATGCAAAAATCAGTTCAGGCGGCGGCTCAACTCCTCAGTATATAATTGCTGTCGGTAGTCGTGCGGCTCAAAGAATAGGTGCGTCGGATACTAGTGATTCGGTTAACGGTATTTATATTGGTGCAGGTTCGGGGACTTCGTTGGCTGAGACAAAAGTGCCGCCAACCGGTAATATTGCTGTCGGATATAATTCCATGGCTTATTCCGATACATTAAATACTGAAGCAAAGACAGAAACAAAGGGCTTTCATAATGTATTTTTAGGGGCATATACAGGTAACGGTTTTACTGATACGTCCGCATCTTATAATACTATTGTAGGGTCTTTTTTCCCGGGTTCTACTGCTTCATACAACACTATTATCGGGTATGATGTATATGCAAAAGGAGATCCCAATGTTTCATATTTAACTGCAATCGGTTACAATGCTTGCTCATCAGTTTCCGGTTCAAATGGATCAAAAGTTTGTATTGGTTCAAATTCAGGACATTTGGCCAATAATACTCCTGATGTTTTTGATACTGATACAGGTGAACATATTTATCTCGGAGGGGTTCCTAGTTCTGCGCAAACCAGAGGATTTGCCGGACGTTCTGTTTTAGAAGTCCATAATAATACTGTAAATGGTCAAACCTACGGTAATGTTGTTATAAATTCAAATCTTGTTGTAAGAGGAAACTTTTTCCCTTCTGATGGCAGTGGTGTAGTATATAATGAATTTAAAACTACACATGAAATATCAGGTCTTGAAGTGCCATATTACCGTTGCAGTAGTGATTCTTATAAGTCCATTCTTAATTACAATAATTTTGTATGCACTGATTTTGCGCAATCTAATCCTAAATCAATTAATGTTCTTGTCAAAAAAGGAGCTTGCTCAAACAGTAACGGGTATGCTGCAGGTAACGGTTGTCCTAATGTTATTTCGTCTGATATACGGCTAAAATCAAATATAACAGAGAATAATGTCGGACTTGACAAACTGATTCAGTTAAAACCATACAATTTTACTTATAAAAATGATGATAAAAGAGTTCGTCATGTAGGTGTTATCGCTCAGGATTTACAGAAAATATTTCCTGATGCCGTAACAAAAGATAAAAATGGATATTTGCAAATCAGGTTTGAGGATATGTTTTATGCTTTGATTAATTCTATTAAGCAATTGGCTCAAAAACTTGATAATGTAAAAACTATGATAACGTCCGCCAAGTCGGATATTATAAAAGTTAAGGCAGATCATAAGGATATCAGGAAACAAATATCGTCTCTTGATATGCGTATAAAGCGCCTCGAAAGGAAGTAACAGTAAATGTTTTGTAATAATATAGAAAAACATAATAAAAAAGCATTTACGCTTGCAGAATTAATGGTAATTATGTCTGTAATGGCGGTTATAATGGCTGCTGTTGCACCTATTTTTACATCTCGCTATACAAATGTTTCTTTGGATAATGTTTGGGAGCAAGTTCCGGCAAGTAATTCTAACGACATCTTTGCAGATGCTCCTGTGCGCGCAATGAGTCAGCAGATTATAATTGGCAGTACTCCTGCTGATTTAGAGGATATAAGAACTACTTTTGAACCGTACTCGAAGCTGATTATTCATTCTACGAATCAGGTTGATGGCAACAAGTTTCAAAAACAGATTGACTTTAGACGTGGCGGGGAAAAGGTAGGTTACTTATTTGCCGCAAATTCAAATTTACTGCTTGGAGGGAATTATAATAGTGTAAGTTTTACATATAGGCCCTCTAATTTAGATAATATTACTGCAATGAATATTGGTACAGGTGCAGCCGGGAATACTGCGTTCGGAAGATATGCTCTTGATTCTTTGACAACAGGTATGTATAATTCGGCTTTGGGTTATTCTGCGTTAAGTGGTTTAAAAGCAGGGAATGCAAATACTGCTGTCGGAGTGCAAGCAGGTTCAAATCTTACTCAAGGCAACGGGAATGTATTTGTCGGTTATAATTCATATAATAGCAATGATGGTGAATATAATACAATTATAGGCAACAATTCGGCGGGACGTTCTTCTGTCAGTAAAAGAGTAACTGCAATAGGAAATGAGGTTAATGTAAAAGGTGAGGATAACGTTGCCGTCGGTAATAAATCAAATGCAGGAGGATATTTTAACACTGCTGTTGGTTATGGAGCTTTAGCGTCTGAAAATCCTGATTCTGATACTTACGGGAGTTTTAAATATAATACGGCAGTTGGTTATAATTCTTGTTCCGGTATCGGTCGTCAGGCAAAAAATATTACATGTATTGGCGGTAGCGGTGTTGATCCTGCAATGAGCGGCACTGCTAAAAACTTTTTTACTGAAGATAGTGACACTCCAAGGGTTTTAATTGGTAAATCCGCATCTAAGTTTTCAAGTGCTGCGACTTTAGAAGTGCATAATGCCTCAGGGAATAGCAGTTATTATCCGTACCCGGGTTCTTCATACGGGCTTGGAAATGCATCAGTCATAGTTAATGGAAACTTAGTTGTTCGAGGTCAAACCTATATGGTTGGGCGTTCTCCGTACCCGATTGCCCCGGGATCAGATAGTAATGTTTATGCAAATACTGTTTCTTTGATGGGTTACAGATTGTATAAAGAATCTCCTTCTTCTCACAAACCTTTGATTGGCATGGATGGTTCTGATTATTCACAACGTGTTGATCATGAAAATTCAAGTTCAAATCAGAGGTATTTACACCAAAAATATAATGCAAGGGAGCACTGTATATGTGCCTATTCTTGTGGAAATTCTTCTGCTGATTCTGAAGGCAGAAGAACATATAATTGGTCTTATTTGGCATTTAATAAATATGCACAACTTTTTTCGAATCTTTTGGACGGATATGATTATTATTGGGGACCTTCCCCGCATAGTTGCGGTTCAAATTACAGTAATCAAAGTGATGAAGCAAATAATATTGAACTTGACAGAGCTCGTAATTTAGTTAAAAGTGCATCTAATGTTGATTATAGTGGAGATGTGGATTCTTTTTCAGGAGGTTCTTGCTGTCCTATTCTCACGCCAACTGGATACAGACGTTCAGATACAATATCAAGTGATTTACGTCTAAAAGATGTAGATTCTCCATTTGAAAATGGTCTTAAAGATTTATTAAAATTAAAAATTTATAATTATACATTTAAGTCTGATAAGACAAAAACTCCTTATGTAGGGGTAATTGCTCAGGATTTGAAACAGGTGTTCCCTGATTCTGTTTCTAAAGATGAGAATGGATATTATAAAATTCGCAAGGAAGATATGTTTTATGCGGCAATTAATTCAGTAAAAGAATTATATAAGGAATTATTAAATCTAACTAAACGTCTTGAAAACGATATTCTGAGAATAGTTGCTCTTAAAAATGAAAATTCCAGATTAAAGCAAAAACTCGTTGAAATTTCAAAAGAATTGGATAAATTTGAAAAATAAAAGGCGGGGAATGATTCCACGCCTTTTTAAATTATTATTTGATAAATATTATTTACGCGCAGCCACAACCACAAGTTGAAGCTTTTTCTCTTAACTCATTTGCTTTATCAGTATGCTCCCAAGGAACATCAATGTCAGTTCGACCCATATGACCATATGCGGCAAGCAATTGATAGAATTTGCCGCCATTTTTTGATGGCAAGTTTCTTAAATCAAATTTATTGATAATTCCTGCCGGAGTTAAATCAAAAGTTTTTGAAACGATTTGTGCCAATTCTTCGTCAGATATTTTACCTGTTCCAAAAGTATCAACCATAATTGATAATGGTTCTGCTACGCCGATTGCATAAGCCAATTCAATTTCACATTTGTCAGCTAAGCCGGATGCTACAATATTTTTTGCAACATATCTTGATGCATAAGCTGCTGAACGGTCAACTTTCGTTGGATCTTTTCCTGAAAATGCTCCGCCGCCGTGACGAGAATAACCACCGTAAGTGTCAACAATAATTTTTCTTCCTGTTAATCCGGAATCCCCTTGAGGACCACCTATAACGAATCTACCTGATGGGTTGATAAGAATGATTGTTTTTTCATCCGGTTTAATTTCACAAGATTCAAAAACGTGGTCAATAACTAATTTTTTTAAATCGTTTGAAATTATTTTCTGAACAGCTTTGTTATCTGAAACCCCATTAATTTCAGGATTATGCTGAGTAGATAATAAAATAGTGTGAATTCTTGATGGCTTCCCGTCAACATACTCAACTGTTACCTGAGATTTGCCGTCAGGTCTTAAATAATCTATTAACCCTGATTTTCTTATCTGTGTAAGTCGGTATGAGAGTTTGTGTGCAAGACTTATAGGCAGCGGCATAAGTTCTGGTGTCTCATTGCAGGCATATCCAAACATTATACCTTGATCTCCCGCACCAATTTCTTCTGTTTCGGTTGTTGAAGTATCTGAATTATCAGAACGTGATTCAAGTGCCTTATTAACTCCGTTACCTATGTCAGTTGATTGTTCATCAATACTGGTTATAACTGCACATGTATCAGCATCAAATCCGCCTGAGCATGCTCCTGTATATCCGATATTTCTAATTGTATTTCTCACTACCTGTGGAATATCAACATAGCAATCGGCTGTTATTTCTCCGCAAATTAGTGCCATACCTGTTGTTACAGTTGTTTCAGCTGCAACTCTTGAATTCCTGTCTTTTGATAAAAATTCATCTAAAATAGCATCTGATATTTGGTCGCAAACCTTGTCAGGATGTCCTTCTGTAACTGATTCTGAGGTAAATAAAAAGTTTTTCTTGTTCATTTTAATTCTCCTTAATTTTTATTCTTCGGCCGGTAAGGTTTTTAATTCCGACCCGGCACTGTACTATTTTTAATAGTGTAATCTAAACCCTTATTTTTTTCAAATAAATTAAAGAGAATACGAAGAATTATTAATAAAAGAGAATAAAAATAAATATTTATTTATTTTTTTAAAGCATTTATTCTTGCAGATAGCGAATCGATTTCAGCTTGCAGCTTTTTATTTTCTTTTTCCATTTTATTTATATTTTGTTCTAATTTTTCGGTTTCTTTGTATAAATTTGCAATTTTTGAATGAATTTCTTTAATTGCATTTATGGCAGCATAAAATATCTCTTCAAGTTTTATTTTCAGAAAACCGTCACTTCCTTTTGACACAGAGTTCGGAAATATTTTTTGCAAATCCTGTGCGATTACGCCAACGTGAGGTGTTATATCTTTATCATCTTTGAATACATAATTAAATACTTTAAGTTGTTTTATTTTTTCAAGTCCTAAATTATTTCTTGATTTTATATTTTTTAATCTTCTGTCACTTGTAATAGGGGCAAGTGTTGCACAATTACCTGAATTAGAAAAATCATATGTTACCTGATTTTGAGCGCATTTTTCATCCAAGGTGGTTCCAAATATATTACTTTCGTTGTAGTAAAATGGGTGCAAAACATCACCTATTGTGAAAAATGTTTTGCCACGGACAATAAGATTACCATTGATAATAGTTGTTGCGTTAGAAACGATGGAAGGATTGTTTATAAGGTATGAGTTACCTGTGCCTATAGAATTATGTATTTCCAAAACTGCATCGCCCCCGTAATTGCCTGCAAATTCCCAATTATCAGAGAGTTTTGAATTCACTTTTTTTAAGTTCGGGTTTGAACCAATATATGTTCTTGGGGTCGTATCATCCGGTTTAATACCCAGTTCTGTATATACGGGTGAATCAGATGCAGGACCGGAATTAGCTCCGATACATGTAATATTTGATTGTGTGGTTACGCCAAAACAAGAATTATAACCTATTGCAGTATTATAATTCCCTGTTGTTAAATTCTTCAGTGAGTGCGCGCCTATAGCAACATTATATTCCCCTGATGTAATACTCCCAAGTGCTCCGTAACCTAAAGCAACATCATATCGATAACCATCAGTATCTGCGACTGCCTGATTCCCCGTAAATGCACCTGCAAAAGTATTATAATTTCCCAGCGCTGCTTGTGAATTGTAGCCAATAAGAGTATTTAATGACATTTTTGCATTACTGCCTGCATTGTATCCAATCATGGTGTTTCCGTTTCCGGTTTGATTTTCATTCCCTGCTTTGGATCCAATGTATGTATTATCTTTCCCCTGGTGAGTAATTGTATAAGTATCGCTGCCAAAAGCCGTATTGTTATCCGGTTTTTCTTCAACATTACCTCTGTCCATAATGTCGTTCATTGAATTAAAGCCGAATACCACATTGCCGGTAGGATAAGTGATTTCAGAGATCTTATTTTTTAGCCCGGGAAAATTTTTACCAAAGAGTAAATTATAATTATCTGCAAGAAACGTAGCCGCAAGTTGTCCGGGATCCTCGTAAATAGACCGTCCAAAACGGAGCTGCAATTGTCGCTGGATAATGCTGTTTGATATAAATCCTGAACGCACGACAAGTTTTGACACAGGAGTAAACGAGGATCGAACATCTGCATCAGAATCCGGTTCCGTACCTATGTATATGCCACCCAAATAATTGTTAGTAATTGGCTTATAATATGTATCCATAGGACCTGCCATGTAGTTTCTGCTTGACCATTTCCACATTTCTTGCTTTGTAGCAGAGCTTCTTTGGCGTTTTGTAATAAGTGGGGCACATGCTGCAAACAAAATTGTTAGCACAAGAAGAACAATCATAACTTCTGCAAGTGTAAAACCTTTGCGATTTTTTGAAATGTTCATCCTTACTCCCATATCCTCCATAATATAATAATTATACCATATTTGTCTTGTTATTTCAATTATTACAATATTTTGTTTACAATGTTTAAATCGCATTTTTGTGATAAAATTTTTTCATAGAATATTTAAGAGGATTTGTTATGACTATAAAAGTTGAAGATTTACCTACCGTTTATAATGCAAAAGAAACAGAAGAAAGTATATATAAGTTTTGGGAAGAGAATGAAATGTTTAAGGCAGATGCAAAAAGCCAAAAGCTGCCTTATTCTATTGTTATACCCCCTCCTAATGTTACCGGTGTTCTTCACATGGGGCATGCATTAGATGAAACATTGCAGGATATATTAATCCGTTATCACAGAATGTCCGGTTACGAAGCGCTTTGGATTCCGGGAACTGATCATGCAGGTTTAGCAACGCAAAACGTAGTTGAAAAACAGCTTGCAAAAGAGGGCTTAACTCGTCATGATTTAGGGCGTGAAAAATTTCTTGAAAAAACCTGGGAATGGACAAAAGAACACAAGAGTACAATTTTAGATCAGATGAAAAGACTCGGTGCTTCTTTTGACCGTTCAAGAGAGAGATTTACATTTGATGAAGGTTGCAGTGAAGCTGTTAAAGAGGTCTTTTGCACATTATACAATAAAGGATTGATATACAAAGGCGCTTATATTGTAAACTGGTGCCCGCGCTGTCAGTCTGCTATTTCTGATATAGAAACAGAATACGAAACAGAGCAGGGACATCTTTGGGAGATTTCGTATCCTTTGAAAAATGAATCAGGTGCAATTATTGTAGCGACAACAAGACCTGAAACGATATTTGGGGATGTTGCAATAGCTGTTCATCCTGATGATCACAAATATTCTGAACTTGTTGGTAAAACTGTTGTTGTTCCTCTTTCGGGAAGAGAAATACCTATCATTGCGGATGAATATGTAGATAAAGAATTCGGAACCGGTGCGGTTAAGATTACTCCTGCTCATGATCCTAATGATTATGAAGTTGGTAAACGTCACGGGCTTAATCCGATATGGGTAATTGATGAAGAAGGTAAAATGAAGCCATGCGGGGAGGTCCCTCAAAAATATCATGGGATGGACAGATATGAAGCAAGAAAAGCTATTATTGGGGATTTGCAATATCAGAATTTCCTGCTTAGAACAAGAGATCATGAACACAATGTTGGAAAGTGTCAGCGTTGTAATACAACAATTGAACCACTTTTGTCAGAACAGTGGTTTGTAAAGATGGAACCATTGGCAAAAGAAGCTATAGCCGCTGTAAAAGACGGAAGAATAAAGTTTATTCCTGAACGTTGGGAAAAGAATTATCTTGGATGGATGGAAAATATCAGAGATTGGTGTATATCTCGTCAAATTTGGTGGGGACATCAAATTCCTGCATATTATCACAAAACGACAGGCGAAATGGTTGTGGCAAAGGAAAATCCTGATCCTCAAAACTATATTCAGGAATCTGACTGCTTAGATACTTGGTTTTCATCGGGGTTATGGCCATTTTCAACAATGGGATTCCCTAATTCCGAAACTGATGATTTTAAAAAATTCTATCCGACTTCTGTACTTGTAACAGGTTTCGATATAATATTTTTCTGGGTTGCAAGAATGATTACAATGGGGCTTGAATTTACAGGTAAAGCACCATTTTCTACCGTTTATATTCATGGCTTGATTCGAGATGAAAAAGGGCAAAAGATGTCAAAATCAAAGGGTAACACTATTGATCCTGTTGTTATTATTGATAAATATGGCTGTGATGCTTTAAGATTTACTATGACATCATTGTGTACTTATGGCGGTCAAGATATAAAAATAAGTGATGAAAGATTTGAGTATGGCAGAAATTTTGCCAATAAAATCTGGAACGCATCAAGATTTGTTCTGATGAATCTTGATGGAGTCGATGATAATGAAATTGATTTCAGCAGTTTGACTATTGCAGATAAGTGGATTTTAGATAAATTAAATAGTGTAGCAAAAGAAGTCAATGATGATATTAAATCATACAGAATTGGCGAAACGGCTCATGTTCTCTATGATTTCTTCTGGAATTCATATTGTGACTGGTATGTTGAAATTGCTAAAATTCAGCTTCAGGATAATACCTTAAAACTAAATACTCAAAGAGTTTTAAGATATGTTCTTGATATGTCATTGAGATTATTACACCCAATAATGCCGCATATTACAGAAAAAGTTTGGCAATTAATACCTCAAAAGACGGATACAAAAGCTATTATGCTTGCAAAATTCCCTATTTTCAGTGAAAACTTAGTATTTTCAAAAGAGTCAAAGGAAATGGAGCTTGTATTTGAAACAATTTCATCCCTAAGAAATGTACGCCAAAGCTTTAATATTCCTTTATCTCTAAACTTTGATGTAGAAATTCATGCATCAAAAGAAGAAGAACCTATTTTCAAAGAAATTGAGAGTTATATTAAAAGAATGGCAAAAGTTGGTAATATAACATATTCAAATTCAGATACACAGATTAAAAAGTCTGCAAGTGCTGTTGTTTCGGCTTCTAAAATTATTATTCCTCTTGAAAATCTAATTGACTTTAATCAGGAAATAGCAAGACAAAATAAAAAACTTGAAAAACTTTCAGGTGAAAGGAAATCTTTGGAAGGGCGAATTAATAATCCTAAATTTGTGGCAAATGCTCCTGCCGATCTGATAAAACAAACAAAAGAAAGAATTAATGAAATTCTTCTTCAAGAAGAATCTATAAAGGGTCTTATAAAATCTTTGTCATAATTTATAGTAAAAAATAGTTTATAACCTTGCGCATTTTCTGTGCAAGGTTAATTTTTGTTTATAAAACTTTACAAGTTTTTGTTACAAACATTTACATATTCATCTAAATTTGCTAGTATATCTGAGTAATATATGATGGTAGTTGTCAATTAAATTTGACGTGGAGTTTATTATGGCTGTAAAAAAAGGAGTATCCGAAGAGGATTTTGAAAAATTATTAGAACAGTATGATTACAAGTTTAAAAAAGGTGATTTGGTAAAAGGTACTGTTGTTGGTGCCGACGGAAAGGGTGTATTGGTTGATATAGGCGCTAAAACTACGGCTTTGGTTCCGAACTATGAGGCAGTTGATAAGGGTGAAAATATTGAAGAAAAATTCCAAAAAGGTATGGAAGCTGAATTTTTAATAATAAGGGAAGAAGATGAAGACGGGCGCTTTCTTCTTTCAAAGAAAAAAGTCGATTTTGCTTATGCTTGGAAAGACTTGGAAAAGGCAAAAGAAGCTGATGAAACTATTCTAGGTACTGTTGTAAATACGGTTAAGGGCGGTGTACTTGTTGAAGTTGCCGGGGTTCGTGGTTTTATTCCTTCGAGTCAATTAAGAGTTAAGGAAAGTGATTTAGAGGCAGGTGCAAAAATAGAAGTAAAAATTCTGACACTTGATGTTCAACAAAATAATTTCATTCTTTCAAATAAGAAAGTTTATGATGACTCTATTCAGGAAAGTAAAAACAATATATTCTCCCAGGTTGAAGTCGGACAAATCGTAAAAGGTGAAGTTGTAAGAATTACGGATTTCGGTGCATTTGTTGATATAGGCGGGGTAGATGGATTGTTGCCATTATCACAGCTATCTTGGCGTTGGATCGACCATCCGACAGATATATTACATGTCGGCGATAAAATTGATGCTGAAATTATTTTAATTGACCACGATAAACAGCGTATATCTTTAAGTTTGAAAAAGCTTGAGCCGGATCCTTGGATTGAAGCTGAAAAGAATATAAAAGAAGGCGATGAAATTGAAGGTACAATTACACGTCTAAAATATTTTGGCGCTTTTGTTGAGGTATTCCCTGGGGTAGAAGCTCTGTTACCTCACGATGAAGTAATTGAATATCAAAATGAAAATAAAAATATTCTTCAGGTCGGTGATAAAATTAAAACTAATATAATTAAATTTAACCCCGCTGACCGAAGAATTGCTTTATCTATCCATCAGCAGGTTTCAGATTCTGATTCAAAAAGTGAGGAATAAAAATTTAATGATTATACTGATAAAGATTCGAATGGTAAATTCGAATCTTTTTTGTTGACTTTTGATAAATACTTATTAAATATATCATACATTTAGATGTTTATTGCATCTTCGAAATCATACATAATATGGTAGAAAGAGTAGTAGACATGCCATTCCGTTACAGATTGCAAAAAGTTTTGGATTTCAGAATCAATCAAAAAGAAGAACAATTGATGAGGGTTCAAAAAGCGCAGGCAGCTGTAAACAAAGCGGAAGATGATATTGCAAAGAATAATCAGGCAATAGTTGATGCTAAGAATGGGATGCGCACTGCTGACCCTTCACTATATGACTATTACGACAAGTTTCTTAAACACCTGTATGAAGAAGCTGAAAGATTAGAGCAAGTAAGACAAGAGCTTCAGGAAATATTAGATGAAGAAATAAGAAAACTTGTAAAATGCGAACAAAATGTAAAAGTTTTGGAAAAACACAAAGATAAAAACAAAGAGATATACTTGCAGGAAGAAAAATCAGAAGAATTAAAACGTTTTTCCGAACTGGGTGTAACAAGATTTTACAGAAATAAGGTAGAAAATTCACAACAATAAAGGTAGATATTATGGGTATAGAAGCAACATCAACAGCAGTTTCATCTTCAGCTCCGGTGCAAACATCAACTTCACCTTCTCAGACACAAAAGTCAAATTCATCGGATACGTCATTTAAAGAGGAAATGTCTAAAGTATCTCAGAGCGAGGATAAAAAAGAGGCAAAAACATCTGACAAAAAATCTGAACCATCAAGTGATAAAAAAGCAGATAATAAAACTGATAATAAGTTATCTGTGTCAAAAAATGACGGCAAAGAACTACAAACTGTGCAAAATAAAGATATAATAAACAGCCAAGATATTTTATTGAATGGTCAGTTTTCTGTTGATAACGCTAATATGATGTTGTCAAATAATATTGCACAAATGATTGAAAATACCGTATCTGTAAATGATGCAAGTTTAAAAAATTGGACTTTTAGTTTTGGGAATGATGTTAAATCAAGCATAAAAATGAATGAATCTGATGCTGATTTCTTCATAAATCTTACGCAAAATGAAAGTGTTAATGTGCAATCAATTACTGCACAGGCGCAAAATATGGTTAATCATGGCGCTGATGTTGCTGAGGTTAAGCAAAATGTGCAGGTATCTCAAGCATTATTAAATGCTTTAAGCGAAGCAAGAGAAAATAACCAGCCGTTGAGAATTGATTTTGATCAAAATATATCTGTTATTTTGAGAGTTGGTAAAGACGGTGCAGTATCTGCTCAGTTTATTCCCGGTGATAAGGCAGTAGAACAATACCTGAGAAATAATATTGATACACTCAGATCATCTTTTGATGAACAGGAATTGCCCTATAGTGAGTTGTCATACTCTAATGCATCAAAAGAACAAAATAAAAGAAGAAGAGAAGAAAAACGACAAGGAGAATAATGTATGAATGATGCTTTTATTACGGCATTAAACACCCAATACGCAACCGTAAACTGGATTGATGTGTTGTCTGAAAATATGACTAACACTTACACCCCGGGTTATCGTGAAAAACAGGTTAATTTTAAAACCTTTTTAAACGGTGCAGTTATTGATGACTTTGAGAAAAATAACGGTCAGGGTAAATCTACACCAGGTACTTCAAAAAACAACTTGTTTATTGAAGGTAAAGGGTTCTTTCTTACCAAAACTGCGGAAGGTAAAAGCGTTTATACCCGCCTGGGTGATTTTGACTTTGATAAAGAAGGCGTATATCGCGCCAAAAATGGTAATACGGTTCAGGGTTATATTCTGAACGACAAAGGCGAAATAATGCAGGGCACCCGTTCGTTAAGTGATGATTTATATCAGGAAACCGCTATGAAAGGCGGAGCTTTAGACATACCTACTACAACAATAAAAATGTGGATTGACCCAAATAACGGCAAATATTTAGGTAAATATGACGAATATGAAATAAAAAATGATGGTACAATTGTTGGTAAGGCAGAAAGCGGTAAAAAAGTTGTTCCTCTTTACCGTATTACAACAAGAAATTTCCATAATTGTTCAGGGTTGTATGAATACAAAGACGGCCTGTTTTTAGAAACCGAAGAATCAGGAAAGCCGGTTTTAGGAGTCGGTGAAATCCGTTCAGGACTTTTAGAGTTGTCTAATGCTGATTTAAAAGCAAATATTTCATATTATCAGATGGCAAAACAACAAATGGAAGTTGTAAACAAAATTATTTCATCTAATAAAGACTTACTGCAACAAGCACTTCAGCTTGTCGGTTCGTCATAGTATAAAATTTTTACACAGTATTAAACTCCATTACAAGAGGCATAATGCCTCTTTTTTATTTTTGGTATTTACATTTTGTTCAAAAATATGTAAAATAGACATATAGAGTCTTATATTTTATTGAGGAGTTACTAATGGAAAATTTAAAAGTTGCTATTGGTTGTGACCACGCAGGTTTACACTATAAAGAAACAATTATAGACTATTTAAAATACAGAGGAATTGAATTTGAAGATTTGGGAACATACACTCCTGAATCTTGTGATTATCCTGTTATAGCAAGAAAAGTTTGTGAAAAAGTTATTCATAATGATGCGAACAGAGGTATTTTGGTTTGCGGAACCGGTATTGGAATGTCAATAGTTGCCAATAAAGTTCACGGAATAAGAGCTGCATTATGCGGAGATACATATTCGGCCCGTGTTTCCAGAGCACATAATAATGCAAATGTTTTGTGTCTTGGTTCAAGAGTTGTAGGAGAACACCTTGCACTGGATATTGTTGATGTGTGGTTAAAAACCGGTTTTGAAGGCGGTCGTCATAAAAAGCGTGTTGATATGATTGAGTAGCTGTAAGGAACATTTAATGGAAGAAAAAGAGCTAAATTCACATAAATTAGCATGTATAATTGCCCAAATCCTTGATGACAAACTTGGAAAGGATATAACAATTTTAAATATAAGCCATGTATCCTCATTGGCAGATTATTTTGTTATAGCTTCAGGAGATTCTACTCCGCAGGTTAAGGCACTTATGGAAACAGTAAAGGAAAAAATTAAAAAGTTTTTCTCAAGATTACCTGTAAGAAACGAAAATGACCAGAAAAATCGCTGGAATTTGCTTGATTATGGCGATGTTGTTGTCCATATTCTTCACAAGGAAGAACGCGAAAATTATGCGCTTGAAAAGTTTTGGAGTCATGCATTTTCAATAAGCGAAGAAGAATGGCGCAAAGAAGCAGCGCAATACAGCGAATATACAAAATAATTACAACCCTGTTTTGATGTTTAATTTTAAGTGCTCTATCATTTCAAAAAGCGAGCAAAATTCGTCAAAAACTCTGTCGAAATCGTTTTTGGTTATTTCCTTATACTGATTAAAATAAAACATATCTTTTCCGGTTTGTATTAACATAGTCATTTTATTATTTTTAAATTCGGCTCGTATATATTTCGCATTAAAAATATTTTTTATATTGTTTAATCTCTGAATAAATGCCGTAGTCAATATGTATCGAGCTTCAGTCTGGTTATCTGCGAAGACATTATATGACTTGTTAAATTCAATATCTTCAAGAATAACCTTTTGCATATTATATTCATATTCCCTTGATACATTTTTATTTGTATAAGGATTTGATTCATAAAAATATGTAAGTCCTGAGAATTTTTTTGGCATTGCACATTCAATAACCAAACCCTCAAAATTTCCCTTATTTATACTTGACCACACCATTTGCAGAATCTTAAAAAACATAAATAATACTAAAAAAATTATTGCCCCAAAAACAATATTTGCTGCAGAACCGCTAATTTCACCGAAAATCGATGTTGCAATTCCCAAAATAATAAATACTGCAAGTAATAACATAAAAAGACATCCTATTGTCGGAATTAATAGCGGTAATACTGTTAAAAACGAATTTCTCTCGGATTTGCATTCCTGTATTGTCAATTCAAATTCATCATTATACCAACCATATATAATATCATCATAGGTAAGTATAAAATTTTTGGGAAAAATAACAGAGTCATTTTGAGCCGAACGATTTGCATTGAATACACCTTGTTTCCACTCAAAAGTGCCAAATATTGATAAGAATTGGTTTATGAATAATTTTTTAAATTCATTTTCCGAACTTTTTGCAGGATTAATATATTGCTTGATTATACCAAATATCGGTAGCCCGAGAATAATAATTACTGTTGCAATCTTTTTTGAACCAAAAGAAAATGTCAATGCTGTCCATGCAATGATTAAAGATGAAATTGCTAACACAAAAGCATATTTTTTATATATCTCTTTTAATCTTATTTTTCTTTCGTTATTATGCTTTTCAACAAGAGAACAAGCACAATCTCTGTAAAACTCGTTATATTTTTGTATATATTCGTCTTTCATTCCAAGTTCCTATGCATTCAACTTTAGAAAAGCATCAAGGCAGCTTATCATTGCATCTTTAAATCTGTTACACTCATCCTCGTTATTTGCCTCAAATCTGAGAGTAAACACCGGCTCGGTATTACTCTGTCTGATTAATGCAAAACCGCCCTTAAAAACGATCCTCATACCGTCTAAAGTGACAATATCTTCAATTTTTGAACCAAAGATATCAGGATTATTTTTTACTTGTTCTTTTACATATTCAAGTGTTGATTTTTTAAGCTCGTTTGGACACGGATAACGCACCTCAGAACTTGTATAAACCTCATCAAACGGTTTAAGAAGCTGCTCAATTCTGAAATTAGGATTTGCCTCTTTGTTTTTTGAAACAATTTCTATCATTCTGCATCCGGCATAAACAGCATCATCAAAACCGTAATATCTGTCTTTAAAGAATGTATGACCACTCATTTCACCGCCAAGCAAAGCTCCTGTTTCTTTCATTTTCTCTTTTATGTAGCCGTGACCTGTTTTGCACATAATTGCGTGTGCGCCTGTTTCGTTTATTTTGTCATAAAGAACCTGAGAACACTTAACCTCTGAAACAACATTTACATCTGTGCCTAAACTATTGATTATATCAAGAGCGTAGATTAAAAGTAATTTATCTCCTGTCATTGGATTTCCTTTTGTATCTACAACCCCGATTCTGTCTGAATCACCGTCAAAAGCTATACCTAAATCCGCTTTCTCATCAATGACGTGCTTGCAAAGATCTTTCAAAGTTGAAAAAACACTTGGATTTGGGTGGTGATTAGGGAATCTCCCGTCCGGTTCTGAATATAGTTCAATAACTTCGCAGCCGATTTGTCTGTATAGCTCAGGCCCTACAACCCCGCCTGTTCCGTTTGCACTGTCTACAACAATTTTGACTCCTTTGCCGATATTGCCAAATCTTTGTTTCATATCAGCAATATACTCCGGAATAATTTCAACTTTAAAATTATTCAAATTTATTACTGCTGAATGGGATTTAAACTCTTTCCATAGTTTAAATGTTTCTTCTTTAACTTCTTTTATTTGTGATTCATTTAGTGTCTGATGGTTATAAGTCATTTTTAAGCCGTTATATTCACTCGGGTTATGGCTTGCTGTTATAACCATTGCTCCGTCTAAATTATGCGCGAATTCAGAATAATATCCTATTGGGGACGGTGCAATTCCGTAATCTTCTATATGCTTTACTCCTGCATCAATCAAACCATTAATTAAAGCTTGTTTGAGTGAGTTTGAATGTAGTCGTGCATCCATACAGACACTTATTTTAAGTTCAGAAGGTTGTTTGCCGTTCTGTTTTGTCAGCCAGCTGATATACCCAAAGCCAATATTATAAAACTGTTCTTCTGTAATGTCTTCTCCGTAAATTCCTCTAATATCATTCTTTCCGAATGCGTGTTCATATTTTTGCATATTATATCCCCTTTATCTATAATATTAGCATACCATGAAAGCAGTATTAAATAAAATTTTTAATAGCGATACATCATGCGGGTTATTGTTTATTTTACCTGCGATATTGGGTATTTTGATATTTATATTTATTCCTATATTTTGTTCTTTTGGCTTAAGTTTTGCTAAGTGGGATTTATTAAACCCTGCAATATTTGTTGGTTTTGATAATTATAAAGCTTTGTTTAGTGATAATTTATTTTATAAAATACTATTAAATACAATTGTTTTTGCGGTTTCAGTTTCTGTATTCGGTGTTATAATTCCGCTGATTCTGGCATCAATTTTGAACGCAAAGATAAGAGGTTCTGAGTTCTTTAAAAGCGCGTATTTTTTGCCTTTTATTACTCCTATGGTTGTTATAGGCATAGTTTGGGCTTGGATATTTGACCCAAATATTGGTTTTTTGAGTCAGATTTTGCACATTCACATAAATTGGCTTTATGATTCAAATTTTGCTATGCCGGCTTTGATTATTGTATCTGTTTGGAAGTTAATCGGCTATAATATGATAATATTTTTATCCGGTTTTTCAAATATTTCACAAAATATTTTTGAAGCAGCAAGAATTGATGGCGCAAATGCAGTGCAAACCTTTAAAAATATTACTGTACCTCTTTTATCGCCGACAATATTTTTTGTAGTTATTATAACAGCTATAAGTTCGTTTCAGGTGTTTGATCTGATATATCTGATGACTGAAGGAGGCCCGTTTGACTCTACAAACGTGCTTGTATATGCAATTTATAAAAATGCATTTGAATACTTTAATGTAGGAAAAGCAAGTGCAATTGCTTATGTTTTATTTACAATAATTCTTGTACTAACACTTATTCAGTGGAATTTACGTAAAAAATTGGTTTATAACGAAAAATAGTTTAGTCAACGCTGTCTTTCATGTTAACTGTTTGTGAATGAGATAATTCAGTTTCATTTGAATTTTTGTTTACCGAATTTTTTCGTATCCCGTCAGATGAGACATAAGCCATTGAGGCAATAAAAGCTATAATTTGAGCATTAGAGAAACCTAGCCCATTCAATATTTGCGCGATTTTTTCATCTTTAACTTCATTGTTAATAATTTCACTTCTTGCAATGAGAGTTTTATCATTTTCGTTTTGTACATCTATATTACCTGTTTTCTTACGTATATATTTATGTGCAATTTCTCGGATTGCTTGTTCCAGTTCTTTTGTTACCGGCTTATCAAATGATAAAACTACCGGCTCATTTTGCGATGTCCAGCTCTGCAAAGTTGTGGCTGTTTTTAAAAGCATGTTTTGTTTTTTAATCTTTACGATTTGTCCACTTTTGCCCTTGTATGTACCTTTTGACATTACATCAACTAATTCATCAAGCAACTGTTTATCAGCTGTTACATCAAGTCGTATCTCTTCAACCGAGCCAAAATTCATATTCGTTTGTCTATCCGCCGGAATTTTTTTGAATACGCCATCTTTATATATATATTGATATTGAATGTCTGTTGATTTAACATTTGGTTTGACACTTTCATTAAATGTATAATTATTAGTTTTTGCGTATTTTTCTATTACTTTTTTACAATCACTTACAGAGCTACATTTATCAAGTTCTTTTCTAATTGCAGGAGGAAGGAATTTACTTAATTCATTCTTTACTTTTGTTACTTTTTCTGTATCAAGTGAACTTTGTGTTTTTAATTCCTCAGCCAATATTACTCTGTCGCTTGTCTTTTTGAATTTAAAAATTCTTTCTTCTTGATTAGCTGTATTAGCCGTTTTAAGTGCTAAACTTGTTGTTTCATTAAAATCAAGTGATGCAATAATTTCATTTAATTGGCTTGCCTTAAACCCTGTTTCTATGGAAAATTTGTTTATATCAGTTATCGGCTTTGCGGCTGCCGACATATAGTTTGAGTCATTTTGTTTATTATTCTCACTTGTTGCCTGAGATGTAAAATTTGCTAATTCCTGAATTTTAATTTTAATTTCTGAAATGTTATTATTTGTATTTGATAGTAAATTTTTAAATTCTGTAAGTAATTTTGTAACTTGTTCAATATTATTGCTGTTTTTAGTAATATTACTAATATTTACCATTAGTTCGTGAGTAAATTTTGCATTATTGATTCCCAAAAGTTTATTAACTTTATCAATAGACAGGTTATTATTTGATGCATACTGCATTATAAAGTTATTTAGAGCTTCTCTTACAGTTTTTGACTGTTTAGTAAGATTTACAAGTTTTTCTTGCAAAATTACAGCAGTATCTGATTCGGAATATTTTGAGCTACTTTTAACATTATGTTGTATAGCATGATATGAGTTATCAAATGCAGTATTACCTTTGACTGCTTGATTCCCGCCGTCTTTTGTGACGTTACTTTGAACAGTGTGGTATGTGCTAACAAATGTAGCATTACCTTTGCCTGCTTTATTCCCACTGTCTGTTGTGACGTCACTTTGAGCAGATTTTACATTAACTTTGTTCTCTACTTTTACTTCTATTGTGGTATGACTTTTTATCTCACCTGTTTTAACGTTCGTTTTTACTTTGTTATGTTCGCTGCTTGATTTTACATTTGAATCATGTTGCTTAGTTTCACCGGAATTTTGCACTGCTTTTGTTTCATTTTTAACTTCTGAAGGTGTTTTGACCTCCGAATTAATACTTATATTCTCTTTTTCTGATTTTGACTCAGTTTGATTATTATTTGATTCGTCAGATTTTACTGTACTGTTTTCGGATTCTATTGGTGGCTTTGAGGTAACTTCGTCCTTATTTTTTACTGTCCCTGTCTTTGAGTCAAAATTTGAAGAAGAACAGTACACAACCGTTTCATTTTTATTATTTTGTACTGTTTCAGATGTTGCATTTGATTCGAAAGATTTTGTATCTGAAGAAGAAGACTTTAATTCGCTTGCAGATTTATCATTTTTTACATTGTCAGACTGCGCAGAAGAACTAAAGTGTCTTATTTCTACATAACCATCATCCCTATATGTATATGTTTCTTTACTCTCAATAGGCAAACCTTTATTTTCTGTTCTTTCTAAAATACGCTCAGAATTATTTTCTCCTTTATAATCAAATGTTGAAACTGTTGTTCCGCATGTGACCGATTTAAACTCAGGATTTTCGCTTTCATCAAATTTTATAACCGTTGTTGTATTTTTATTTTTGTCGAACTCAGTTGTTTGGTATTTCTTTTTATTTTTATCAAATAATATTTCAACTGATGAATTATCTGTTATTATATTTTCTTTGGATAGTGTATTATCAGCATTATAAAAAGAAATTACTTCTTCTGCTCCTGATTTATTTGTATTTTTCTGAATTGTCTGATAAGATAAGTCTTCGTTTATTATTTTCTTTAAATTCGAATCTTTATAGTTTATAGTCAAAGTGTTTTTATTATTGTCAAACTCAAAAGAACTTATATTCTTCCGGTTTTTTTTACTGCTGTCCTGCCCATATTTTTCTAAAAGTGCCGTTATATCGTCTTTTTTTAAATCTGCAGCGTCAATTTTTTGGTTAATTTTTTTAAAATTAATTGAGACAACTTCATTAAGATTTTTACCGGCTTGAGTTTCGGTAAAATTTGCCTTATCTACTCTGATACCTTTAATATCTAAGCGTTCTAAGCTCATATAAAATACCTTTCAAATTTGCAATATTATATATATACGTACTGTTTAAATATTTTCTTTAATGATTTCGATATTTGTATATAAATTGTTTACAAAAATTAATTTAATTAAAGTTTTAAAATAATATTCCGTATATGTACATGTGAAGTTAATACGGGGCATGTGTATTATGTATGATGAACTACTAAAAAAAAGAATTATTATTGAATTTACTAATCTTTTAAACGAAGCACGCGATAACAAGTCAGACACAGATTCTTATGCTGAATTTATGAAAGAAGTTATTTTAAATACTTATGGTGTAAACTAGTCAGTTGTTGAATGAAATATTCATAAATATGTTTTAAATGTCATTATATGAATATTGTAATAATTGGCGGCGTAGCAGCAGGCGCAAAAGCTGCCGCAAAAGTAAAAAGATTACTTCCTGACGCATCAGTTAAAATTTATACGAAAGATACAAATGTGTCATATTCCTCATGTGGTATTCCTTATTATATACAAGGGAATTTTACAGACTATCGGACACTTTTGGTGCGTTCTGTGGAAGAATTTAATAAATCAGGAATTGAAGTATATTTGAATTCAAATGTTGTAAAAATTTTGCCTGATCAAAAAGATATATTGGTCTCTGAGCCGGGGAAAGCCGAACTTGTAGCTTATGATAAATTGATAATAGCAACAGGAGCAAGCCCATATATTCCTGATATAGAAGGAATTAATGATTTTAAAAATATTTATACGGTAAGAACAATAGAAGATGCTGTAGCAATAAGAACTAAAATGCTTGAATCAAAAACCGCTCTTATTCTTGGTGGCGGCTATATAGGGATTGAATTATTGGAATCCTTTTCAAGAAATGGTGTTTTTACTCATTTAGTCGATCATAACCCCGCAATAATGTCTGTACTTGATAACGAAATGTCAAATGCAGTAATGGACAGACTGAATAAAACAGAAAATAAAAATTTCATGTTTCACTTAAATACTGAAATTAAGGAATTTGTTGGGAATGGCGAAGTTGCAAACGAGGTTATTCTCAGCGATAACACAAATATTAAGTGTGATTTTATTGTTATTTGTGCAGGTGTAAGACCCAATTCGGAATTAGCAGAAGACGCAGGTATAGAAATTGGTGAAACTGGCGCGATTAAAGTAAATAAATTAATGAGAACTTCCATTGAAGACATATACGCCTGCGGTGATTGCGCAGAAAAAACACATATAGTTTCAGGTACAAAGGTTTGGATTCCTCTTGGCTCAACAGCAAATAAAGAAGGGCGATGTGCGGCAATGAATGCTGCCGGCGTTTATTGCGAATTTGAGGGTGTTTTGGGCTCTATGGTTACAAGATGTTTAAATACTACAATTGCAATGACCGGCTTAACGGAAAAACAGGCGCAAAAAATTGGCTTTAAGCCGGTATCTGTCGTTGTAAATAAATACGACAAAGTTGCATATATGCCGGAAACAGGTGAAATTACATTAAAAGTGGTCGCAGATAAAATTACAGGGCTTCTTTTAGGGGCACAGGCAGTCGGCTCAATTGGAGCAGATAAACGTATTAATACTGTTACATCAGGACTAATCGGGCATTTAACTGTAGAACAGTTTAGCCGCAACGATTTAACATACTCTCCTGCATATTCACCGACAATTGATCCTTTATTAAATGCGATGCAAATATTGTGTAATAAAAGATCAAGGTCTTGTTAATAATTTATAAATATGCTTTGCAACGGCCTCACCCATTGAAAAACAGCTTGCTTGAACACGCAGTGCACCTTGTGCCATTTCATCAGCACTTAAACCTCTGCCGGCAACGTATAAATTATCATAATCGGCAGACATAAGTGATTCTATTGGTAACTGATACTCCCCTGTCATTTCCAGCACAGACGAATTTTTATCTCTTGAATGTATATCGACAGGATAATTCGAGATAACAGCAGGATTTTCAAATTTTTTACCGCTTCGCAAGTCATCTATAGTATAAATATACTTCCCTTTTATTCTTCTATAAGCCCTAATACCAAGCATTTCTGCTATATTTGAGACATAAGCATTCTCAAAGCCGGGCAAATAGATATTGCAGAATTTTGCAATTCTTGCAATTGCCTCAGTTGCCTCCTTTTTAGCACTTTCGATATCGCTTTCAGAATCTAAATTATAGCTTTTTAAAAGCCGAGGACAGTTAAAAGCGACTGATTGCGGGGCTCCGGCAACTGAAAATATCTGAAAATAGTTTCGGTCAGTATTTTTAAGTACATTTTTAGCAACGGCATCGTTAAATAAAGGGGCTAAAGCCCAATGTTTATCGCTGTCCCAGGTATATGCAGTCGAAAAATATGGCTCATTACCCATATATTCAACAGTTGTAACATCTCTATCATTGTCATATTCTTTAATCCATTGCGCAAACTTATTATTATCAACTCCGCTCATGATAAAACGCAAACTAACCGGAGGAATCTCAAACTTATTTTCAAGAAAATTGCAATTAATATTTTTAGAAAAATCTAAATTTCCTGTCGCATCTACAACATACTTCGCTTCGGTATATACCGATAATAATTTATTACTGTTAAAATATTTATCTGTATGTATCGTTTCGAAATATACAGATAATACTTCGCGATTTTTTACTTCTGCATTAGATGCACAAGAATTAAAAATAATTTCAACATTAACATTTTTTAAAATTTCTAATAATACATTTTTTAGTTTAAGCGGGTTAAACCAGCCCGAATTACCCTGATAAGCAACTTGTCCGCTTACTTCCTGCATTTTTTTTATAAGTAAATTATAAAAATCAGTATTGATTTGATTTTCACCGGATTTCATCACCGGAACGACTAATCCGCCTGTCATTGTACCTCCGAGAAAACATTTTTTTTCAATCAGAAGTGTCTTTAGTCCTAATTTGCCGCAGTTGTAAGCACATGCACACCCTGCTGTCCCGCCGCCAAGTATTACTACGTCATATTTCATTTTTACTCCTTGATTTAATATATTGAGAACTTGAAATTCGGTCACTGTATTTTACTTCTTCTTCATGTAATTTAATAATCGCCTCATTTTGGGCGTTTAAATTTTGATCACGATAAAATATACCTGCCCGCGTTTTTAAAAGTCCAAAATCGAATTCTGAGAGTTGATATTTTATCAGAGATTTGTTCTTAACTGCAATAGTCCCCTGAAATTTATTTAAACGTTTATTGTATATATTTCCGATAAAAAATCCTGCCTCGGACATTGCAGCCCGAATTGTTGCAGAAGAAGAATAAGTTAGCAGCATGCCGTCAGAATCCAAAATTCGATAAAGTTCTTTAAAAAAATCATACGACCACAAACATGGACATTTTTGCGGGGTAAATGCATCTAAAAATATCAAATTATACAGATTATTATCATTTTTTACGGTAACCCTTGCATCTTCTATTTTTATATTAAAAATAAAATCTTGTATTCTATACCTTTTTAGCTTGTTTTTATAACAAAACGATAGGTACTTATAATATATATTATGTAAATTAACAAGTTTAGGACAAGAAGGTATATTTCTGTACAAATATTTATAAACTGCCTTAATTTTCCCATTTAAATAAGCTGCATATCTATTATCGCTCAAAATCTCATCTATGAAAGAATTTGCAGAAAATATTGCTGAATTTTGGCTAATTTTTGACAAAATTAAAAAATTTATAAAATTTTCTATTTTTGAAATTTGCCTTTTATTATTGCGTAAATATTTATTTATATTGTGTTTATATATGACATCTGAATCATTCTTAAAATTTTTAACTCCTGTTTTTATAAATGGAGATATTCCGAATAAAATTTCATTTTTATCTATGGCTGTTACAGAAATCTTATTAAAAATATTATCTGTATATAGCTTATCGATATAATTGCCATTATTTATATTTAAAGTATTATTAGTATATATCGTTTCGATATTAGTTTTATTTGATAAATTTTTTTTTAAATTTTTTTTTCTTTTTAATAATTTTTTTTGATTTTCAAAAATAAAATTTAAAAAACTTTTTGTGTTATAACCTATTCCATAGCAAATATCTAAAATTCTTATATTATCATGTAAAAGCAGGTTATCCCAGTTTACAGGATAAACGAATTTTTCATACGCTTCTGTAAGGGCTCCTGAGGCGCTATGATAGATATCATCGTATTCTTCGCTGTATAGCCCCACAGAACCATCATTTGTAAAATAAGGCCGAAATTCACTCATATTAGTATTTTAAGGCATTTTTTAGTAATTATCAATTTGTGTATTTTTGTTAATGAAACGTATATTTTAAGCTTAATTTAGCTAATTTAGCATATTTTTGGTATAATAAATAGCAAAGAGGATATTATTATGAAAGTTAGTGTTAAGGTGCCGGCGACATCAGCAAATATCGGTCCTGGATTTGACTCTCTGGGTATGGCACTACCGTTATACAATACGGTTACAATAGAAGAAACAGTTTTGCCCGGCACCGGTGTAGATATAAATATTATATCTGATGGTATTGCACTTGATGAGTTTGCGATGGAACACATTCCGTCTGATGAAAACAGCATTGTGTATAAAGCAGTAGAGCTGCTTTATAATTCTATTGGTCAAACTCCAAGCGAGTTAAAAATAACTATAAAATCCGGGATTCCTATCGCAAGAGGATTAGGCAGCAGTGCATCAGTTATTGTCGGGGCTTTAATTGCAGCAAATGAACTTCTTGGCAAGCCGGCTGATGACTTGGCATTATTGTCAATCGCATGTGAGTTAGAAGGTCATCCTGACAATATTACACCGGCATTTGTCGGCGGTCTGGTTCTGTCTTCTCAGGAAGAAGATGGGTCTGTTGCTTATCAAAAATTATATTGGCCTTCAGATTGGGCTATAACTGTTTGTATTCCCGATTTTGAACTATCTACTGATATTGCGCGTTCTGTTTTGCCAAAAGAAGTACCATTAAAGGATGCTGTTTTTAACGCACAAAGAATGGGTATGTTTGTACAGGCAGTTCACACGAAAGACAAAGAACTGATGAAAATGGCTCTTAAAGACAAATTACACCAACCGTACAGAATCAAGCTTATTCAGGGGCTTGATGAAATTATGGACGCTTTTAAGCATGAAGAAAATGTTTTAGGTTGTGTAATTAGTGGAGCAGGTTCTTCAATCCTTGTAATCTCAGAAAAAAATGCTTTAGATAAAATTCAAAGCACGGTAAAAGAAATTTGGTCCGGTTTAAATATTAAATGTGACATAAAAACGCTTAATGTAGAGTCAAATGGCGCCCAGATTGTTGAAGAATAACAACTATTGCATTATTCTTTAATTTTAGTTGTTACAAGCGATGCTAATAATAAGCATCCCGCACCAATATAGAATGTCAATTCGTAGTGGTGATTAGCACCGCCGTTCATTGTAGAAATATTGATGAGCCAACCGACTAATGTGCAGACAAATACCTGAGGACCTGCAATAAATATATTAAATATCCCCATCACGGAGCCCTCTGTGCCAGGTTTAATATAGCGTGACAGCATCGCAAACGGTAAAGCACATACACTGGCCCAGCCAATACCTGATAAACCCATAAATACAAGAACCATTGTCGGATTATGTCTGAAAAATGCCAGTCCAAGATATGCAATAACCATTGATAACATTGAATATATGTGTACTTTTTTGTTGCCAAATTTATTTGCAAGATTTGCAAGTGGAATTGCAATTACAAAGCAGACAAAATTGAACACTGCAAGGCAAATAAGCGCATAATTTTGGGCTGTTTGCTCTTTTGCTTTATCAATTACAGCATTTGCTAAATCAGGAATATTATATACAGTATGAATAGCAAAAGGAGTAATGTAAATCAAAAGACACATCATACCTATCCATGTAAAAAACTGCATTAAGCATATTTTTTTAACTTCAGGAGACAAAAGGAAAAATTCTTTAAGAGACTGCCAGAAAGACTGCTTTTCGCCTTGTTCGGAATCATTATTTTGTGAATTTAAAGTACTTTTTTCTTTTATTGTTAAACAAGTCCAAATCATAGCAAGTGTGAATGCTATTCCTGCCATTAAAAACTGTGCGTCAATAGGCATCTGATAATTAAATAAAAATTTTAAAGTCGGTGCAACAAGCATTGCAATAACCGAGCCCAAGCCAATTGCCAAGCTTATATATGAATTAGCATTTGCATGCTGCTCTTTTGGAACGACATCAGGTATTAAAGATCTGTATGGTCCCTGAGCAATATTTATGCAGGCATCAATTACCCAAATAAGTATTGCAGCAATAAGTAATCCACCCCATGCAGGCATATTTATATGGAATAAACTACTTATAATATCTGATATTCCTGCAGAATGAGGAAAAGCCCACAACGCAAGAGCCGTAATCAAAGCCCCGCCCAATAAATAAGGTCTGCGTCTGCCAAATTTCGATTTTGTATTATCACTCAACACCCCGACAATCGGCTGAACAACCATACCTGAAAAAGGACCTGCAAGCCAAATTAAACTATACAAAAACGGAGAAGCACCTAAACTTGATGTTACAGGTTCAGCAAGTGCAATTCTCATTTGCCATGCAAATTGTAACCCCAAAAAGCCAAGTGCTAAATTTAAAAAATTAATTGTTGTAAATCTTTTTAGAATAGTATTATCGTTCATTTTTCCCTCGTTTTTTCTATTTAACAGCTTTATACAAACGATTAAAAAAACCTCTTAATCTTTGTATATAATATGATTTTCTTCCATACAAATCTTTATAATAACTATCAGCTAAATTAGTAACACTATATGTATCTGCATTTAAAGTATGACCTGTATTTATAAAACCTACAGTTTGAAAACTTTTTATATAAATATCATATTTTTTTAAGTCACTTTGATACCCTCTGCGGTTTCTTATTATAAAACTTAGAGGATTTTTTAAATTAGGGTCAGAAATAATCACCTATTTTTTACTCCTTTGCCTTAATGCTGCATCTACTAATCCTTTGAATAGCGGATGTGGTCTGTCCGGCCTTGATTTGAATTCCGGATGAAATTGACAAGCAACAAACCAATCAAGTTTTGGTAACTCAACTATTTCAGCCAACATCCCGTCAGGTGACATTCCTGAAAATACCAATCCGGCTTCTGATAATTTATCAATATATTCGTAATTTACTTCGTATCTGTGTCTGTGACGTTCGGATATAACATCTTTCCCATACGCTTTATGAGCAACTGTACCTTTTTTCAAATGACAATCGTAAGCCCCAAGACGCATAGTCCCGCCATATCCTTTTACGTGCTTTTGATCAAGCATCATATCAATAACCGGATTGGCAGGATTATCATCAAATTCTTTTGAATTTGCATCTTCAAGTTTTAAAACATTTCTTGCATATTCTATAACCGTACATTGTAAACCTAAACACAATCCCAAGAAAGGCAGGTTATTTTCTCTTGCATAGCGAATTACATTTAGCTTTCCTTCAATTCCTCTGACTCCAAACCCTCCCGGAACAACAACAGCATCAACATCTGCCAACGCTTTTTTGCATGAATTGTACTCTACGCAGTCCTCGGAATTTATCCATTTTATCTCAACTGATGAAGCATCAGCATAACCTGCATGCTTTAATGATTCAACAACAGAAATATATGCATCTGATAACTTTGTATATTTCCCTGCAATTCCTACTTTTATTGATTTTACAGGGTTTTTAATTTTTTCAACAAGTTTTACCCAGGATTTTAAATCCGGCTTTTTGTCCTTTACACCAAGCATTTTAAGCGCGACCTGACATAAGCCCTGTTCTTCAAGAGCCAATGGAACTTCATAAATTGTCTTCATATCACGACATTCAATTACCGCATCTTTTGACAAAGAACAGAATAAAGCAAGTTTTTCTCTTTCAGTCTTAGGAATAGGTTTTTGAGTTCTGCAGACAAGTATTTCAGGTTGTAGGCCATAACTCCTTAACACATTGACGCTATGTTGAGATGGTTTTGTTTTTAGCTCCCCGGATGTAGGCAAATAAGGCAACAAGGTACAATGAATAGAAATCGCGTTGCCATACCCCATTTCAGCTTTATATTGTCTTATTGCCTCGATAAATGGTAATGATTCGATGTCCCCTATCGTACCTCCAATTTCGATAATATGAAAATCAGGATTAAATTGCTGAGTTGCACCAACAATTCTTGATTTAATTTCATTTGTTATATGTGGAATTACCTGAACAGTAGCCCCAAGATAATCCCCTTTACGTTCTTTTTCTATTACTTTTTGATAAACACTGCCTGATGTTACATTATTATATTTACCAAGATTTGTATCTGTAAAACGCTCATAATGCCCTAAATCCAAGTCTGTTTCAGCGCCATCATCAGTTACAAAAACTTCACCATGTTGAAACGGGCTCATTGTTCCGGGGTCAACATTAATATACGGATCGAATTTTTGATTAATAACGCTAAATCCCCTTGATCTTAGCAAACGGCCCAATGATGCAGCAACTATGCCTTTACCTAGAGAACTTACAACACCCCCTGTAACAAATATATATTTTGTCATATCACATAACCCCTTATTTATACTATCCCATCTTTAATATTTTTATTACTTAATTTTTGGAACCTTAAAAAATCCGTTTTCTTCTTCGGGAGCATTAGACATCAATGCTTCTTTTGAAATCTCAAGATTTGGAACATCTTCGCGCATAACATTACAAAAATCTACAACCTGAGTCATTGGCTTAACATCTGAAGTATCAACTTCATTCATTTGCTCAACATATTTTAAGACATCGCCTAACTGCTTTGTATATAATTCCTTTTCTGCATCTGAAAGCTCTAATCTTGCCAATTTTGCAACGTGTTCTACATCTTTTACAGTAATCATTTTATCTCCTAACCATTTTAATATATATTTATAGTATCATAAACATAGAATATAAACGAGAAATTAATAAATATTTATGTTATTATTATTCAGGGGGATTGTGAAATAAATGCCGGAACTTGAACAACTTGAAGATATGATACGATCTTATAAACTTGAAAAAGATACAAAGCGTAAGCAAGTTTTATATCTGAATTTGGTTGAAACATCCTTAAAGCTTGTAAATAAGGTTGTGGCCTTGATTTATCCGATTCCCGTATCTGTATCGAGAGATGATTTAAGTCAGGTCGGTGCAATCGGACTATTAAAGTCAATTGATACATATGAAGTTCACGAAAAAGGGAGCTTTAAAACATATGCTACTATCTATATCAGGGGTAAAATTCTTCAATACCTGAGAGATAAAGTTAATATTGTAAAAACTCCGCGTGAAAATACTGAAAACAGCAGTGTTATAAAGAATTACATTAATAATCTTAAACCAAATGAAAATCCGACAATTAAAGAAATATCACAAACATTAAATATACCTGAAAATAAAATCAGGGACTGGTTTAACATTGAAAATATAAAAAACGTTATATCTCTTGATCAAAAAGTATACTCGGTAGACGGGATGGAAACGCTTGCCGACAGAATTCAATCATATGACGACAAAGAATTTGAAAGAAATTATGAAAATAAAAAACTTATTGAGTTCGCACTTAATAAGTTGCCTGAGGATGAAAAGGTATCTATATATCTCTACTATATTGAAGGGCTGACAAAAAAAGAGATTTCAAATACGCTAAAAGTATCACAGACTCAGGTTGCACGGCTAATTAAACGTGCACTTATGAAGCTGTACAATATAATGAATGATGACATGGGGTTTGAAGGAGGATAAATGGGAATAATTTTGGCTTTTATATTCATAACAGGCCTTATAATAGGAAGTTTTTTAAATGTTGTAATTTTGAGAACTATTAGTAATGAATCAATAGTTTTTCCCGGCTCAAAATGCCCTAAATGTCAAAATAAATTAAAGTGGTACCATAATATTCCGGTACTATCATACATTTTTTTAAAGGGGAAGTGCGCGTTTTGTAATGAAAAAATAAGCATACAGTATCCGATTGTTGAGATTTTAACAGGAATTTTGTTCTTAACATATGGATTTTTATATTTTAATACGATTTTAAATACCGAAGAATCTCCGCTAATTTTAGGATTAATGCTTATTGTCAGTTTGATTGCAATATGTCTTTTCATAATTATCTCAGGGACTGATATTAAAGAGATGTTGGTTTCTGATAAACATACTTATTCTCTTATTGGACTGGGACTGTTATATAGCATTGTTTTGGGGGGATTGGCATTTTTCACGGAAGCTAAATTTGGAATGACAAAGTGGAGTTTATTATTTTTCCCGATTTTATTTACATTATGCGGGATAATAATATCTTTCTTTATGCTTGAAATTTTAAGGCGAATATCCGGTTTTTTGCTGAAAACAGAAACTTTTGGAGATGGTGATTCATATATATTTGCGGGCGTGACTTCGGTTGTAATTTCGCTTTTTGGGGCCGGCGACATAAGATATGTAACCGTGCTGATTTTAGCAATGTTTTTCCTTAGTGTGATATTAGCCGTAATTCTTTCATTTCCGCTTTATTTGAAAAAATTATTTGAAGCAAAAAATTGGGCTTTAATTGCGCTGATATCAGCATTTATTATATATTGCAGCGGATATATTTATATAAGCAATACAAGTATTTTTAGCAGTTTTGCAGCACTAATAATAGGGACATTAATTTTGCTGCTGCTCGGTATTTCCTTATGCATAGGAATAGTAAAAAACATTAAAGATAATGGTGGAGCAAATTTAAAAATTCCGTTTGGACCTTCTTTGTGTTTATCCGGTGCAATTGCTCTTATAGTAATGCCTATTTTACTTGGAATAATTTAAACCGATAAAATCTGTAACGTTTTTTTCAGTATGTCTTCAGTTTTAGAAGATAAATCAAGTGATTTTAGAGCGGTATCTAATGCCGCAGCGATTTCTTGTTTTTCATAACCAAGAGATAATAAGACCATTTTTACTTCTTCTATATTTGCATTTTTGATACTTTTATCGGTTGAAACAATAGCGATATTCACTGAATCTTTATAGGAATTCAATTTTCCCCTAAGCTCAATTATTACTTTTTGTGCTAATTTCTGACCAACACCTTTTGCCTGCATAATTGCTTTATAGTTTTCATCTATTACGAGATTAATTAAATCTGATACACTATATGCATTTAAAAGGGCAAGTGCCATCTTTACGCCTACTCCTGATACAGATGTAAGAATTAAAAACATATCTCGGTCTTCTCGTTTTAAAAATCCGCAAAGCGACATTTTGTCTTCTTTGTGAATTAATACAGTATATATCTTTACTTCCTTATTTTCATCATTTAAACTTTCAAAATCTCTTTGTGTCAACTCTAAACTATACCCGATTCCGGAGTTCTCAATCGTCACCGTATAATTCCCTGAATTAGCATTTTTGTATGTATATTTCCCTTTAATATAATCGTACATATTTAATCCTTAAGTAATAATGTTATCTCATCAATAATTTTTACAAGATTATCGTCTGTCTTGATTTTTTCGCCAACAACATCACGACATGAGTATATTACAGTCGAATGTTTTTTATTGAAAAATTCGCCTATGCTCTCATAACTCATTTTTAATACTTCTCTGCATAAATACAACGCAATTTGCCTTGCTTTAGCGACCTTTTGGTTTCTTGCATTACCTTTTAAATCTTTAACTGTTACTCCAAAATAATCTGCAACTTTTGAAGCAAGGACTTCAGGAGTTAATTCGCGTTTTTTAATTTCAAGTTTAAGTGCCTTTTGTGCTGTTTCAATGTTTACGTCCCCTCCAAAAATTTCGGCATATGCACTTACTTTATTAAACGCACCCTTAAGCTCTCTTACATTATCAGTAAAATTCTGTGCAATATAATCAAACACATCATCGCTTGCATTTACTTTCAGTTCATTAGCGTAAGCTTTTACGATAGCAAATCTTGTCTCATAATCCGGTGATACAATATCGACAACCAAACCCATTTCAAACCTTGTTCTTAATCTGTCGCTAAGACTCGGAATATCCTTTGGCTGTCTGTCAGATGCAATAACAATTTGCTTATTATTTGTATGTAATGCCTCAAATGTTGAGAAAAAGTCCTCCATTGTCTTTGCCCTTGATTCAATAAACTGAATGTCGTCCATAAGCAAAACATCTATATTTTGAAATTTTTGTCTGAATTTTCTCATCTGAGATTCATTACAAACACGCCTTTTACCGGGTTGAATGTCATTCATCTGAAAACATTTTATCCATTCTTTAAAATACTCTTCCATTCTTACATATCTTACTTTTAACTTTGTATTAAAAAGAATATAATGGCCAATCGCCTGCAACAGGTGAGTTTTGCCTAAACCTGAAGCACCATAAATAAACAACGGATTAAATTTTTGAGCAGGATTTTTTGCAACACCTAAGGCAGCATTATAGGCAAATTTCGAATTATCACCAACAATAAAATTTTCAAATTTCAAATTCAGATTCAAATTGGCTTCTGATTGCATCTGTGCAAGAGATTTTTTTACCTCTGCATCCCTTATTTCAGCTTCAGTTTGACCTGAAAGAATTTTAGCGCTTTGTCTTTTTTTTGCCTGTATATATTTTTTCCCCAACTCAGCATCATAATTAAGTGAAAAATATGAATTTTTACCTGCAACAGAAGAAATTGCCGCCTTTATTGCCTCACTCCATGAATTTTTTAATATATTAACAGACATTTGCTGCGGGGAAAGAAGAACAAGGGTATTATGCTCAAAATCAACTGCCTCAAGCGGAGTAATCCACGTGTAAAAAACATGATCTGGGACCTTTGAAATAAGCTCCTGTTTTGCCTTTTCCCATACTTCTTTTACTTGTAAAATATCCATAAGAAGATATTACAATAAATAATTTGCAATTTAAATAATAAATAAACTTTTGTAATTATTTATTTAATTTAGAAAATTTATTGCCTTCTTTTAAAAGCGTATGTGCTAATTTAGCGCATCCTCCACCAATTGTTGTAAATCCGGTTCCAATCAAGGCAAACATTCCGTCTACAACCTTGGCAGCTGTGTGTATATGATGTGCAGGATCAAATGCCGGCAGAGAAGACATTACGCCACTCCCTGTTGCTGAAATTCCCAGCCCGGACATTATTGATGCGTCTCTGTAATACGATTTTGCAGTTTTGCTAATCTTAATTCTGGCTTCAAAATTTGTTTGATCAATTTTATTTATATTCATATTTTATATCTCCGTTTTTCTTTATAAACCCCGTAAAAAAATAATTTGCTATGCTTAACTATTTTTTATTAATAGTTAACAAAATATCCGCAAGCTTACCTCCTCGTTCTTTATTGAACTTAATTTTATATGCTTTTGGTTCTTTTTTGGGAGATTCTTCTTTCTGATAACTAAATAAAAATTTCATTAATTCGTTGCTATACATACTATACCTACACAATATTACCTACACACATTAATATAAAAACATTTATTAATAATTATTTGCTATAATTCAGAATTTTGTTACAAACTTAATAAATATATTTGTAAAAGATAATTATATAATATGGCATTATGATATTTTTCTGATATTATTATATTATAAGGTTTATTTTTATGTCAGTTGAAGATAGAAAATTAAGAGAATACAAGGAACTTATAGAGATTATTGCAAAGGTTGAATATCAGAAATTTTCCACCTCGCATTTGGTTGAATTACCTGAGTTAATTAATATTGGTACGCATGCTTTGTATATATTATTTAAGAACAATGACCCTCAGCAATACAACAGTACATATCTCTCAACTGCAATAAAATGGGCGATAAGAAATGAAGTAAGACGCCGTTACAAATGGTATACTCTGAAAAATAAACCTTCGGATGAACCTGAGTTTGATGAAAACGGAGATATTCTTCATCACGATCCGGTTGAAATAAGGGCAGAAGTATACAAAAATATTTTATCTATTGATGAGTTGCAGGATGCAGAAGTTCCTACTCAAATAAAATCTGATGATAAAAATCCTGAAGAAAATATTGTGTTTGGGGAGTTAAAGCAAGGAATATTAGAATCTATGCAGAAGTTACCTCCGCGAGAAAAAGAATTTATTGAATACAAATTTTTTAAAGATAAAAAACTAAGGGAAATAGCTAACGAATTTAATATCTCGCAGTCAAGAATATCGAGAATAATCCAATCAGGATTAGACAGAATTAAAAAAGATTTGGCAAAACAGGGAATTATCTAGGGATGAAAACAATATTTGATAAAAGTAATAAAACGGACGGTATAAATTTAACAGACAGTACGGACAAAATTGATTTTCTTCCTGAGAATTTATTAAGAACAAGAGAAGTCGGGTTGCCGCAGGTTTCTGAGTTGGACGTGATGCGGCACTATAAAGAACTGTCTGATCTGAATTTTTGCATAGAAAACGGCTTTTATCCTTTGGGCTCATGTACAATGAAATATAATCCAAAGGTAAATGAATTTTTATCCTCATTAGAAGAATTTAATATTCACCCTGAAACTTGTGATGGATCTGCGCAAGGGTCACTAAAACTCATGTATGATCTTCAGAAAGCATTGTTAGAAGTTACAGGTATGGACGCTATTACATTACAACCATCTGCAGGCGCTCACGGTGAATTAACCGGTATGATGATTATTAAAAAGTATTTTGATATTAAAGGTGAAAATCGTACGAAAGTCATTATTCCTGATTCTGCACATGGTACAAATCCTGCAAGTGCAAAAATGGCCGGGTTTGATATTGTTGAAATAAAATCTAATAATAAAGGTCAAGTTGATATTGAATCACTTAAAGCCGTGTTAAACGATGATGTTGCCGCTATTATGATGACAAATCCTAATACGCTTGGCATATTTGAAGAAAACGTAAAAGAAATATCCGATTTAATGCATGCAAACGGTTCGTTACTGTATTATGACGGGGCAAATTTTAATGCAATTATGGGCTATACAAACCCTAAACTTATGGGGTTTGATGTTGTTCATCTTAACTTGCATAAAACATTTTCTACACCGCATGGCGGCGGAGGCCCTGGCGCGGGAGTTGTTGCTGTTAATGACAAGTTAAAAGACTATTTGCCAAAACCTGTAATTAACTTTGATGGGCAAAAATATTTTAGAAATTATGATGTAAAGTTCTCAATTGGCAGTGTAAAAGATTATTTTGGCAATTTTTCGGTTTTAGTCAAAGCTTATGCATATATTTTACTGATGGGTAAAAACCTCAAAAATGCAACTGAAAATGCAGTATTAAATGCTAATTACTTAAAAGAGAAATTAAAAAAATATTATAATCTTCCTTATGATGAACCGTGTATGCACGAATTTGTTATAACAGGAGAAAAACAAAAAGAAGAAAACGGGATATCAACGCTTAATATTGCAAAAGCATTAATGGATAAAAATACACATCCACCTACGGTATATTTCCCATTAATTGTGCATGAGGCATTGATGATTGAACCGACTGAATCAGAAAATAAAGAAGTTTTGGATGAATTTATTAATACAATGATTGAAATCGCAAACGAGTGTAAAACAAATCCACAAGATGTTCTTGAGGCACCTCATTTAACACCTGTAAAGAAAATTGATGAAGTGACAGCCGCAAGACATCCTGATTTGTGCTATAAGGGATAAGCATGTCAGAAAAAATAAAACAAAAGAAAAAAGTTTCATTCCCGCACATGGGTACCGTAAGCTACGCTTGGGCGTCAGCTTTAAGAATCATTGGCTGCGAGCCGTATGTTGAGCCATACACAAGCAAAAAAACTCTTTCTCTTGGGACAAAACATTCTCCGGAAGCAATATGTATACCTTATAAATTGATTTTAGGCAATTTTATTGAGGCAATTGAGGGTGGTACGGATTATGTTTGCATGATTACTTCCCCGGGTTGTTGCCGCTTAGGAGAATACGGCAAATGCATAGAAAATGCATTAAAAGATTTAGGTTATGATGCAAAATACGTTGAAATGCAATTATATGACGGTATAAAAGGTATGTATAACTTTTTAAAAACCGTAAGCGAAACAAACAATTTATTTTTGTTCTCAAGAGCAATTATTGTAGCAATTACAAAAGCATTTATGCTTGACGGGCTTGAAACGAAATTATCATATTACAGAGCAAGAGAGATAAATTTTGGAGATGCCGAAAAACACTATAAAAATGCATTAAAAATTATTGACGAAAATGACACATTATTAGGGTTAAAAAAAGCTTCAAAATTGATAAATGAAGAAATGCGTAAAGTCCAGATTGATCCTAAGCGAGATGTTTTACATGTTGATATAACAGGTGAAATATATGTTGTAAATGATGAGTTCTCAAATCAAAATATAGAACGTGAGCTTGGCAGAATGGGTGTACAGGTAAGAAGAAGTCTGACTCTTACCAGCTTTTTAAAAGATGCAATCATTCCAAAAATATTACGTAAAGGAGAAACACATTTACAAAGGGCTTTTCGCCTTGCAAAACCTTACTTAATGCGTGATATTGGCGGGGATTCTCTTGAATGTGTATCAGACGTAGTTTATGCAAAAGAGCAGGGTGCAGACGGTATAATTCATTTGAGCCCATTTACATGTATGCCTGAGATTATGTCACAAAATATCTTCCCTTCAATTCGTGAAGATTGCGATTTGCCTATTCTCGCTTTAATTATGGATGAGCAAACCGGGAAAGCCGGATATATAACCCGTATTGAGGCATTTGTTGACTTAATGAGAAGAAGGAAAAGAAAAATAATATCTGAAAATAATCAAAATAATAAAAAACTTGAGGTTTAAATGAATTATTCTATTATTTCGCTTTTAAAAGATAATTTCAGATTAACAAATGAATGTATAATTTTGGCAGCACCACTTGTGTTGTTCATAATTTTGTTTCAGGTATATGTTGATAATTTTCAGTATCGGCTTTCTAATTATGCTAATTACATATCTTACCTTATGGTGCTTTGGGTATGCATAAGCGCCTTTTTTTCAGGTTGGTTTTATATGATAAGAAAAACAATCAGCAGTAACAAAAAAAAATTTTTATCAAATATAGACAGGAATGCTGAATTAAGAGGGCTTTTTATGTGTCTATTCAAAGGTATAGGGAGATTTTTCATTCAGTTTTTATTACTGATTGCTTTATTTTTTATATTTTCATTATTGTGTACACTTGCAACGATTTATTTGTATAATTCTCCGCTAAAACCTGATTATAAAGTCCTTACAGGAATAACAAAAATTGTTCAGTTGATAACTTTATATTGGTTTATATACCTGGTTCCTGAGATAGTTTATTCATATAAAAATATATTTAAATGTATTATTTCATCGTTTAAAAAGGCATATTTTTCTTTAAAACAGTCGCTATTAATTTATGTGTTAATTTGTTTAATAGGTATAGTACTGAATTTTGTGGTAATCAATATTTTTGAACACCCTATTGTATATTTTATTGCCTTATTATTTGTTTACTATTTTACTTTATATGCGGTTTTGCTAATATTTAATAACTATGAGAGAAACTTTATCTGATAATAAAATTAATGTAATTGCAATTGTTGGACCTACAGCAAGCGGGAAAACTGAATATTCAATAGATCTTGCAATGAGAGTTAACGGCGAAATAATTTCTGCAGATTCAAGACTAGTATACAAAGATATGAATATAGGTACCGCAAAACCAACGCAGGAAGAAATGTCAGGAATCAAACACTATATGATTGATATTGTTAATCCTGATGAAGATTACTCGGCCGGTTTGTATAAAAAACACGCATCAGAATACATAAACAAGATACATTCAAAAGGCAAAATACCTATTATCGTTGGGGGCACCGGTTTATATGTTGATATGTTATTAAGAGGTTATAATCCTCCTCAAATACCTCCTGACGCAAAGTACAGAAAACAGTTAGAGTCGCTTAGCAGTGATGAATTATGGGAAAAACTTAAAAATTTTGATGCTGAAAGTGCCTTGAAAATTGAGAGAAATGATAAGAAAAAACTAATTCGTGCGCTTGAAATTATATTGTCAACATCTCAGAATCTCAATAATAGCCGAGGAATGAGAGAAAGCGAATATAATGTAAGATGGATTGGCAGAAATTTTGAAAGAGATGTGCTGTATAAAAGAATAAATGCTCGTGTTGATAATATGCTTAATGATGGTCTTATTGATGAAACTAAATCGCTTATTAAAAAATACGGACGTGCTTATAACATTGTTAATACAATCGGTTATCGTGAAATATTACAGTATATTGATGGAAATATGTCGTCAGATTGTGCGGCAGAACTTTTGAAAAAAAACACAAGAAACTACGCAAAAAGGCAACTAACATGGTTTCGTAAATTTGAAGATATTGAATGGAATGTATATCCTGATAAATTAAGAAAATAACTAAATTTTTATTTTTATAACAACTTTTTTAACTTTTGAAGGAGTATCATTTACGCAAACTTGCGGGGCATGGGCTTCATGCGGATACAACACTACAAAATTAGTTCCGTCTAATTTTATTCTTTCATATTTTTCAACACTATTACCGTAAAAAGTAATATCTTTTTCAGCATTATAAGGACTTAAGACAGTTAAATCCGACTTACCTGTGAAATATATAAATTCACTTCCTTTTAATAGTATCTGAATATCGATGAATTTTTCATGAGATTCAAATTTGGCAATATTACTCAATTTTGTAACATAAGATTCAACATTTACGTAAGCAGACTCACTTAATTGATATTTGCCTTCAATGGTATCAAAAGATAAATCAGATATAAAATCAATCACATCTTGAGAAAATAACGCACTATACAATTTTATATTTATTAAATCATCACAAATCATTGCGTAACCCTATAAAAATTTAATTTTACTTTTCAACTTAACAAAACAACTGTGTTTATAACAAGGATTATCATCAGAATATACAAACTGATCAATTCTTGAATATGATTTATCGCCCACAATTCTAAATTTTGACCCTAAGTTCTGACAGTAAGGAGTATAAGCACTTATTTCGCCTGCAAGGCATAAAGCCCTTGCATATGGCACAGACGGATATACATTAATCTTTGTACGTCTGCCATCCACAATGTCATAATAAAATACATCCGTACTTAAATATGTACTATTCCCACCTTGATACAATGCAGAACTGTCTTTTGTAGCAGTTGTACCTTCTGCCCCTTCTTCTCCGTCATCAGATTTCGTTGCTTTAGAAGCATTGAGAGGATAACCGGGGTATACGTTACCGTTTGAACTTACATAAAACGGAAAAACATCTTTCCATAAAGTCCCGCCACCACCAAGTTCATCATTATCTTTTTTACCGTTTATGTCAACAAATACAGTAAAACCATTAATAGCGTACGTTCTTGAATCTCTTAAATAGTCTTTACCTTCATACAAGAAAACTAAATCAGACAAATTTGATGTTGAACAACAATTACGCGCATCTTTTAAAATATTTGCCCCTTCACCCTGAGTAATTGTCAGACATTTTTCTTCATTTTGACAAAAATACGACGGCTCTGTACACGATTCCTTTGGAGTATCTACAAGTACTTTGCACGTATTTATTTTTGGGGTAAAGCCCTCAGGATTGTACGATAATCCAGGTATTGATGCAGATTTGTCTGAAAGTATCCACATCATCAAACCATTTGCGAAAGTAACATTTGGCTCAATATCTCTAAAAGCACCCTCAACTGCACTCGCAGAAAGATATGGAGTATTATTTGCAGTTATAGCAGAAAATAAACTTGAATAATAACCTACGCCGTTATCCTCTAAAAACGTGTTACAATTATGACTTGATGTATTCCAATAATATGAAACCAATTCACAAAATCTTTGCGCTTTGATAATCGGAGCATTACTGATACACTTGCAATTATTAGTACAATTACTATCTTCTAAATGTGATCCGGCAGGGCACATATTCCCGGACATGTTGCACTCTGTAAAATTAACATCGTCAGTATTTGCAGTATAACCTTCTTTACACACACATTTACCTAAAGAGCTATTATAGTATGAGTTATCAACACAGCAGGTTTCAGTATTTTCATTAAATGCACCAAGAGAACAGTTCACACAAGATGCTGATTTATGTGAATAATACGCATATTTACCCTCCGGTGGTGTTGCACAACAAACATTATTATTGTTTAACGCCTTAACAGGATGAGCTGCATCACATGAACAAAGTAATGAACCCCCGGAAACATTGTTAGTCATACCTTTAGTTCCATACTGTGAGTCACAGGTCAAAGAATTGTTTATTGGCTCTAACCCGGTATTTTGGTCTAAATTAGGATGTACATAGTCTGCATCAGGATCTGCAACACTGACATAACATTCATATGTTATTTTTGCATTATCAGCGGCTATTTTTATAACTTTATAGGTCGAATTTGTGCAATTATCAGATACATACTTACAAAAGCTCTGTAAATCCTCCATTTTATTTGATGAATCAACAGAAGTAGTTAATTTGTCTAAAAGCTGTGCAGAAGAGATTTTTGTCAAACCGTTAGGACACATAAAGCGCTTTTTTATTTTCTCATAATTATTTAATTTTAAACTTCGACAGTATTCCTCATTTTGAATCCTTGTTATTTCATTTTCTGTCCAATAATTAGTTGCATGCTCATCACTTTCTTTTATTACTTTTGTATTACCAAGACAAACTCTGGCATAATCATATTCATAACCTGGGAATGACAATAATTTTGACGTGTCGGAAACAGCGTATGCTTTAGGATTTAAAAATTTAAATACTTTATCAGTAAATTTTGCAAACTTGTTTTGTTTTTGAATATTGTTATTATATGCCCCGGTACTCTCATCATTTGTTGCCACACCCTCCGGGTCACCGAATGCAACGATTTGAGATCCCATTTTTTCAACTGTCTTAAACGCTAAATAATAAGAATATTCATCAGTTTTCTTTACTTGATTCGTTATAATAGGAATGCACACAATAACTAATATACTCAACACTAAAAGTCCCATACCGATTTCCATAAGGGTGAATGCTTTTTTAATTTTATCGTTAAATATATTCATTATTTTGCAACTCCTATATATTTAATCAGCTAATTCTGATTTTGCTAAAAGATAATCATGTTCTTTTGGTGCAGTACCATGCCAACCCGGATTATTTTCCATAAAGCTGACACCTTTTCCCTTTATAGTATTTGCAACTATTGCAGTCGGCTTATCAGAATCTTTGGCAGCTTCTATGGCTTCATAAACAGCACGTATATCATGTCCGTCAATTTCAGTGACATTCCAACCGAAAGTTTTTAGCTTATCTCCAATATTACCAAGAGCCATAACTTTTTCAGTATCACCATCAATTTGAAGATGATTACGATCAATAATCGCAATTAGATTATTTAAATTTCGGTGAGGTGCCTGCATTAATGCCTCCCAGACATTACCCTCCTGCATTTCACCGTCACCAAGCAATACATAAACTTTTGCGGGATTTTTGTCTAATTTTAATGACATTGCAATTCCGCATGCAAAAGACAAACCTTGACCGAGAGAACCGGTTGCAATTTCGACCCCAGGGATAAATGCTGTCGGGTGTCCCTGAAGCCGTGTACCTAATTTCCTGAATGTTTTAAGCTCTTCTTTGTCAAAATAACCAACCTGTGACATAACTGAATATAATAGCGGAGAAACATGCCCTTTTGAAAGAACAAATCTGTCCCTTTCCTCAAAATCAGGAGAATTTTTCCAATCAATCACATGTTTCATGCATTTATGGTATAAAACTGTTAAAATTTCACAAGCCGATAATGAGCCGCCTATATGACCCGATTGAGCCGAATACACCATATCAATTATATTTCTTCTGTTCTCTTTACATAATAATTCTAAATCTTTTACTTCTGAATCTGATAACATAATTATTTTTTTAACAACCTTTCTTTAATTACTTTTATTATAAACAACGGCAAAGTCGGAAAAACACGTTTTATTCTTTCCGGCTCTGTTACAATTCTATATAACCACTCAAGCCCTAAATTTCTAAAAATTTTCGGAGCTCGTTTTACTTTTCCGGCCCAAACATCAAAACTTCCGCCAAGCCCTATAAAAACAGATTCAGGAAGTTGTTTTTTTATGCTATTTATAAAGAATTCCTGTTTAGGTGAACCGAGTGCAACCAAAACTACATCAGGACTTTTAGACAAAAGTTCTTGTTTGACTTCATTTTCATCAGTAAAATAACCATCTCTGTAATAAACAATATTCAAATCAGCCATTTCAAATTTCAAATTAACAACAGCATTTTCAATAACATCCTGCTGGGCACCAACAAGCGCCACTGTCTTTTTTAAATATTGCGCACGTTTTAATATTGCCTTACCTAAATCAATACCGGGAATTCTTTCAACAGATGTGCCTAAAATTTTTAAACCAACCTTAACCCCTATGCCATCAGGAACAACCAATTCTGCATTATTTATCAAATTTTTAAATTCGCTGTTTTTATTACCATATTCAATCATTTCAGGATTAATCGTAACAACCTGTCCATGGGTTTGATAAATATAATCAACCGCTTCATTAAAACAAAATGTATCGACTCCATATCCCAAAATATCAACTTTTGCTCTATTCATACAGATATTATAACATATTATCAATAATTATGCTATAATTTAAACTATAATGTTCAGAACAATTACAAAAATATTTTTTATCTTTTTATTGCTTGTCATATCTTCTTCAAAGGTGCATGCCATACAATTTGATTTGTTGGTCTTGCCAACGGATATTTTTTCTGTATGTGACAACTATTTTTGTTTCCCTGAAGTTTCAAATATTGTGGCGGAAGATGTTATTAAAAATTTAAAAGACTACCCAAATATAAATGTAAAGTCTTTGTATCAGGTACGACAAAAATTAAATTCTGATAATGAATTAAAACAAAAAGCAATAAAAGTTATAGAATCTTTTGATAAAAATGACAAAGTTGATTTTACGAACCTTAATTACATCGCAAATGCTTTTAATTGCAAGTCTGTTCTTATTATTGATACTTATGCAATCAATGACAAAACTACTCTGCGCCGCAATCTTTGGGATACGCTTGAAATATCAAGTGCATTCAAGATAACATATCCGTTCGAACTTAAAACCAATGCCGTACTGACAGACTGTGTAAATTCAATTATTATGTGGAGCGGAAAATATTCAAAGAATGTATCGGACACATTCGGATATTATAATGCATCAAATCAAACTCAGGCATTATCCCAACTTGAAAAAATTAAGCAGTATTCGTCATATATAACATCAAAAAATATAAGTCAAAATGTATATATGAGGTTTTTCCCAAAAGATGTCAGAACATTTACGCCAAAACCAAAACAGAGTGATAATACACAAACAAAATTTGTCCCTAATGCGCTTGATCACCTTTCTGATCCTCACATAAGAAAAGAAATTGATAAAGATAACGACAAAAAATTCCGCGACTTTGATCTGGATGACTTTGTATTTTAATCATTTAGCAAATCTCTGTACTGCTTTGCATTTGAATCATATCTAAGTTTTGTAATCGCTGCAGTTTCAAGTTGTCTTATTCGTTCTTTAGAATACCCCAATTCTTCCCCTATTTGCAAAAGAGTTTTTGGCTGTTCTGACTCTATGCCGTAACGCATTTTTATGATTTTCTTTTCTCTTTCTGATAATGAATTTAAAATTTTTGGGAAATCATCCTTTAATGTATTATTTATAACACATTCTTCCGGTGATTCATGCGTATTGTCTTCGACAAAATCCCCGACTGTTAAATCGTCAGTTACAGGTACTTCTAAACTTATCGGCTCAAGAATTATAGAATTTTGGATCTTCTTCAGCTGCTTTAAATTAATATCCATAAATTCGCAGATTTCTTCGTCTGTCGGCTGTTTTTTAAGCTTATTTGTCAAATACTTTATTGCAGACTTGTATTTTTTAATTTTATCTGTCATATGGATTGGAATCCTGATAGATTTAGAATTATTTGCAATTGCTCTTGTGATTGACTGTTTAATCCACCAGGTTGCATAAGTTGAAAATTTAAAATTCCTTCTGTAATCAAATTTTTCAGCAGCTCTCATAAGTCCGATTGAACCCTCCTGAAGTAAATCCATAAAAAGAACTCCGCGCCCTGCATATTTTTTTGCCAAACTTACAACAAGGCGCAGATTTGCCTGGACGAGTTTTTTCTTTGCATTATTATCTTTTTGCTCTTTAATAAGTTTCCCCAACTCTTTTTCCTGATCTGTTTTAAGAAGTTTGTAACGGCTGATTTCTTTTAAATAATCCTGTAATATGTCATTTTCAAAAACAATATTATCAAAGTATTTGTTACCGTCATCATCTAAATTTAATTTTTCATACTCAACAAGCTCAACAGTCATCCTACTATCCTCATAAATAACTAACTTCCACTTTGTATGACGATATAAAAATTAAAAAGTTCCATAAACAAAAACTTGACACTAAAATTTGTTTTTGATAATATTAATCTGCTAACAGGTTTAGCTAAAGCTGAAAAATAAATAGTTATAAGGGCGTTTAGCTCAGTTGGTAGAGCGTCTCCCTTACAAGGAGAGGGTCATAAGTTCGAGTCTTATAACGCCCACCATAAAAAACCAAATGACATTGTTGTTTGGTTTTTTATTTTGGAATTATTTCACAATATAGCTTATTAGTTGTTATTTCCGATGCGTTTAAGAGTTTCGTGTTTGTGTATACGGCGTGCAATATAAACAAAAAATGCAATACCAAGCAAAAGAATAAATGCAATAGCCCATGGGCTATATACAATATATTGCAATTTGATTTCAGTCGGTTCTGATTTGCTTAAAACCCAACTATAAGTGCTAAAATCCGTTTCAGAAGCATTATTATATGATGCAAATGCGGGTAAAGTTATCGTAAATTTCGCCTCTAAATTATTAATATCAAACAAGTTATAATCATCATCCACATCAATTTCTTTCGTATTTTGCTGCTTTGAAGCACTTGAAAGTTCAGAAAAGTTATCATCATAATTATCAATAAAATCACTGCTTACAGGGGATGAATCCTCTTTTAATAATTCATCATCGCCATATTTTTGAAAATATTCCGGTTTTAAAACCGACTTTGCCGCAGATTCATCAGAACTTTGCAAAACAAGCTTCTTCTGCATGGCTTTTAAATTATAAATCATATCTATATCGTACAATGTTACAAGAAAATTATGTTTGACTTCAATATAACGCCCGGATTCATGTTTTGTAGCAAAACCCAAAGACGACAAATCTAAATCATTTTTTATTAAATTTCTTACATTCTTCTTTGCTGTAATATTTACTTTTTTTACGGTAGAATCATCTTTTATTGTATATGATTTATCAATAAAAGCAGAAACAGTTGCCTGCATCGCAATAATTTCTTCAGGACGGGCGTGCTTATCTGAGAGCATTTTTACCTGAATGTCCGCAGACTTATTATTGTTTATTGATAAATTAGCGTCAATTTTTGCACAGCCGGAAATAAACGGAATTAAAAATATCAGCGATATAAACAGTTTCTTCATGTAAGCCCCCCATGTTATTTTACATAATATCATAACTTTGAACAAATTGTTAATATTTATTCATGATAAAATTTCTGTATGAAAATAAATGATACTTATGCGGTAAATATCGAGAAACTGAGTAATCAGGGATACGGAATTGCAAAAATTGACGGAATTGTTGCATTCATAGAAAACTCGTGTCCGGGAGATGTATTAAATATAAAAGTAACTAAAATAAACAAAAATTATGTTTTTGGTGAAATTTTAGAAATAATCAAACCGTCTGCAGCCAGGATTGAACCGTTTTGCCCTATGCAAAAAGTTTGCGGCGCATGTCAGATACAGTTCATTGATTATGAGCAGCAATTAAATTTCAAAAAAGAAATTGTAGAAGATGCAATGCACAATATTGCAGGAATGTCTTTAAGCATTAAGAAAACAATACCAAGTCCGCAAATAAGAAATTATCGCCATAAGATTCAGTATCCTGTATCGCAGACTAAAAATTCAAAGCGAATTATGGCAGGTTACTATAAACCGGCATCTCACGAAATTGTAAACATTAAATATTGCCCGATTCAGCCGGAAATCTGTGATAAAATAATTGAATTTATCAGAGAAAATGCAAAGAATTACAAATTAAGCGGTTATACAGAAAAAAATCACTCAGGAATTTTAAGGCATGTTGTTATAAGATATTCTGAGAAAAATAACAACTGTCTTGTGACACTTGTTGTTAACTGTAAAAATGCCGATGAGAATTTAAAAAATTTTAGTATGGCACTATTTGATAAATTTGATAAAATTTCAGGAGTTTGCATTAACTTTAATTCCAATAAAACAAATGTAATTATGGGGCGCGAAACAATATGTGTTTGCGGAAAAGATTATATTGAGGAAAAGTTATGCCAAAAGACATTCCATATTGGCTCTGACACATTTTTTCAGGTAAATCCGAAAAGCGCAGAAAATATATTTAATTATATTCGTGAATTTATAAAATCGAATTACGACTCCCCTCTTGTGCTTGATGCGTACGCAGGAATCAGTGCAATTGGAATATGTATATCGGATTGTGCAGGCAAAGTGGTAAGTATTGAAGAAAACAAAAAATCCGTAGAAATGGCAATAGAAACGGCAAAATTAAACAATATAAGCAATATTGAG
>CADCNV010000003.1:53778-58928 GCA_902802825.1 uncultured bacterium
TTGAGGTTCATGACGGCGATGCAGGGGAATATTTTAAAAGCGAAAAAAGAAAATTTGATGTTGTTATTCTTGATCCGCCGCGCAAAGGTTGTACTTTGGAATCGCTAAACTATGCAAAAAAATTGTGCAAAGGGCATATTATTTACGTTTCGTGCAATCCGGCAACACTTGCTAGAGATTTAAAAATTTTAAAAGAAATGAATTGCGAAGTTGAATCAGTCCAGCCATTTGATATGTTTTGCCACACTTATCACATTGAAAATGTTGCAATTATTAAGGTTTTATAATGCAGAGCCAATCAGTTCAAGTTTTTGCTTCTTATTAAGTTTATGTTTAATTCTGTATTCTTCCTTTTGGGCATCTGATTTAGAACTAAATTCTTTTTGATAAACTATTTTTAGCGGCTTATTTGCGCGAGTATATTTTGCCCCTTTACCTGACAAATGTTCTCTGAATCTTTTTTCAACATTGTCTGTATAACCGCAGTACAGGGTATCTCTTTGTGTTAATAAAATATAAACGTAATATTTTTCAGCCATATACATATAATATTACTATTTTTACATATTTGGTATAAACTGAATGTATGAAAAATAAATATGGAATTTGCTATAATAATACGATTGAAAATGCAGATATTATTGCAAAAAATTTGCAAAAAATATTAGCTTCTGCCGGATCCGACAATGATATTTTTACAATGAACAATCTCAAAGACGGTTTTAATTTTGTTTTTGTAATAGGCGGTGACGGAACAATACTTAAAACCGCAAGATTTTATTCAAAGCTGAATGTTCCTGTATTCGGAATCAATCTTGGGCATTTGGGCTTTTTATCTCAGGCATCTGAAAGTGAGCTTGAGGGCGCAATAAACAAGATTTTAAACAACGACTACGAAATAGAAAACCGTATGATGTTGTCTTGCGGCAAATACACCGCTTTAAATGATTTTGTGATTAAAGGTGCAGAACTTTCAAGAGCCACAACGTTTTCCTTAGAAATAAACAATAAATTTGTTTGCGAATATTTTGCTGATGGTTTGATTATATCGACTCCAACAGGTTCAACTGCTTATGGTATGGCCTCAGGAGGGCCGATTTTATCGCCTGACTCGGATGTAATTGAAATTGTACCAATTTGCCCGCACACATTTTCAGCAAGACCAATTGTTGTACCGTCTGATTCTATAATTAAAATTGAATCAAATTCTGCCCAAAAATACTCTATAAGCGCAGATGGGCAGGAAGTTTTTGAATCCGATAAAGATATAGAAATAGTTAAATCAAAATTTTGTGCTAAACTTGTTCTGCTAAAAGAGTATGATTTTTATACAATTTTAAGAAACAAACTTCACTGGGGTTTTTCTCCCGTAAAAATAACCTCCGAAAGGGATTCAAAAAATGATTAAATACGAAAAAGTTGTAAATATAGATAAATTGATAATACTATCTTCAATGATTTGGCATGAATATTGGAAAGACTACCTTTCAGATGAGCAAATTGAATACATGATTGAAAAATTTCAGTCAAGAGAAGCGATAGAAAATCAAATTGCAAATGAAAATTACACCTATTACTATATCTACTATAATCGTGATATGGTCGGATATTTCGGCATAGCGAATAAAGAAGACCATTTGTTTTTGTCTAAATTTTACCTTCGCAAAGACACGCGCCATAAAGGTATAGGCACAAGGACATTTGAATTTATAAAAGAATGTGCAAGATTTCAAAAATACAAAAAAATAATATTAACAGTAAACAAAGGTAACGAAAAGAGTATAAATGCCTATAATAAATGGGGTTTTAAGACAATTGATTCTGTTGTAACAGACATCGGCAATGGCTTTGTTATGGATGATTATATTATGGAGTACAACTTAAAATAATTATTTCAAAATAAAAAGCGGTCATTAGACCGCTTATTTATTTTTTTCCTATCCTTTTCCAAACTTTTCTTTTCTCTTTATATCCTATCGATTATCCAACCACTTTTGAAATAAAATTCATTGTATCAAATATTGCATCTTCAACAAACTCTTTTGCCAACTTACTTACAGGACGATTTTCAATACAATCAAAGATGTAATAAATCGGATCCTGACCGTTATTGAATCTCATACGTCTGTCCTTATGCTGCAAATATCTGAATTCCTTTACTGCATTTCTTCTTCCTGCAGTTGGTTTAATAATTGTTCCGAATTGACCTGTAGCCATAATGCTTAATCTCTCTCTTATCTCTTACATAGATATAAAGTATATATTTTTTAAATAATTGCCTTTTTTGAGAAATTTAGCTTAACAATTCTTAATATAAATCAGGGAAACTATTATGTACAAGGTTATACAAGTTCACCAATTAAATACCAGGTTTTACAATCAGTGATTTTTACTTTTAAAAATTCCCCGGTCATGTCAGTTTCAGAAGGTATATGAACAATTTTATTATTCCTTGTGCGCCCTGTTATAACCTTTTTCCCTTTATGGTCTTCAAAATTTTCGATTAAAACATCAAGTGTACGACCGACAAATTTCTTGTTAGATGCAAGGCAGCATTTGCGATTTTGTTCATTTAAACGTGCTAAGCGCTCAAATTTGGTGTCTTCATCAATAAATTTATCAACCCAGCGTGCAGCAACAGTTTTTTCTCTCGGAGAATACGCTGCCGTATTTGAATAATCAAGACAAAGTTCGTCCATCGCAGTTAGTGTATTTTGAAATTGTTCTTCTGTTTCACCGGGGAAACCGGCTATAAAATCGCTTGTAATAGTAACATCAGGAACCATTTTTCTAATTTTATTTGCAATTTCAAAATATTTTTCTCTGTCATAGCGTCTGTTCATTGCTTTTAAAACCACGCTGTCGCCTGATTGCATAGGAATATGAAAATACTCGCACACCTTATCAAGTTCAACAGCAGTTTGTATAAGTTCATCGGTTATGTCAGTCGGATAAGATGTAACAAACCTTATCCAGAATTCACCTTCTATTGAATTTACTTCTCTTAGTAAATCTGCGAGACGATAATTTTTATCCTTAAAATCCTTGCCATAACTGTCTACATTTTGCCCTAATAAAGTAATTTCTTTGAAGCCGGAATTAAGAGCGTCTTTAACCTCTTTCAAAATTGTTTCAGGTTGTCTTGAACGCTCACGGCCTCTTGTATAAGGGACAATACAATAGGTGCAAAAGTTATTACAACCTTCAGTAATCGGAATCCATGCATTTACGGATTTAACACGGTTAATATCATATTTTACTGCTTCTGTGTCTTCTGTTGCATTTGTTTCTTCACATTCACAAATTTTTTCACCGTTATTAACTTTTTCAATAATAGTGGGTAAAGAATAAATTTTATGTGTTCCAAGTACAAAATCGACATAATTTGCACGCTTGAATATTTCTTTAGCTTTTTGCTGCGCAACACAACCGCAAAAGCCGATTTTTAATTCAGGTTTTGACTTTTTCCACTTTCCCCACAAGCCGATTAAACTGTACGCTTTATCTTCACTTAATTGTCTTATTGAACAGGTATTAACCATCAGTAAATCTGCCTGTTTTGGCTCATCTGTTTCTACATAGCCAAAATTTGAGAGCATACCGTACATTCTTTCGGTATCGGATTTATTCATTTGACAGCCCATTGTTTCTATATATACTTTTTTCATAATTCCTCACTTTTAAACAATAATACAATAAACAAAGCCCAATTACTCGTTTAAATTCCCAAAAACACTCATTCGGGGGTTCAATTTCTTATAATTCTTTTCTTTTCTTGAATTTTCCAAGTTTTCAAGATGATTGATAATTCTGAGCTGCGCTCTTTGACGATTGTCAAGGATACTGCTTAATCCTCGGGTATCATGTGTTTCATTTAAATATTCAGCTTCAGAAATTTGGTTTGCAGATAATTGAAGCGCATTATAATATATAGGGTAAAAATTGATACTGCTTTCTATACAATCCGATGCAAGAACAATTGATTGTATGGATAAAAGAACAAAAAATACGAAGACATATTTCATTTTATAGATTTTCGCATTTAAAAATTTTGATAAAATACCACAACAGGATATTTTATAGTAAAATTTTATTATGCAGGAAATCAATCTTAGAAATTACGCATATTTAGGCGATGCAGTTTGGGAGTTGTATATTAGAAACAAAACAATTCTTCAGACTAATAATGCAAAAAAACTTCATCAGATTACAACATCTATGGTAAAAACTCAATTTCAGTGTGAGTTGCTGCACAATATAGAAAAATATTTAACGGAAGAAGAACAAGATTTAGCAAAGAGAGCAAGGAATTTGCCAATTCCTGTCGGCAGAAAAAGCATTCAGCAGGAATACAGACAAGCAACTGCCTTTGAAGCTCTTATCGGCTGGTGGTATCTTAATGATAAAGAAAGATACGAATACATTTTAGCCCTTATTAATTCAAAATTTACATTATAAATTGTAACGAATTGTAAACAAATTTCATTATATAAGCAATTATATACTCTTTATATACTTTATATAAATAAGTAAAAGTATAAATAAGAGGAGACATGCTTATGAGTTTAGTCGGATTAGGCAGAGCGTTTAACTTAAAATACAGACCGAATGGTCCGTTGAGATCAAACTGTTATCACAGACCAATGCCAACTATTTTTGGTGGAGGAGGTAATTTCTCGTACACTGAAAATATAAATATACAACAGGGTCCTAGCGGCTTTTGGGGCTTTTTAAGCGGTCTTACGCAAGGGTTCTTTAGTATGTCAATGTTAACCGGCGGTCTATTTGGTGGCGGAGGGCTATTCGGAGGCGGCTTGTTTGGAGGTATAAACTCAAGACAACAAGGGATTCCTGATCAAACAGCAATTACAGGTGGAGACAAATACTTGAAAAGTTTAACTCAGGTGCTTGGTGCAAAAGGCACGTTTGCAAAACATCCTGATAAAGAGAATATTTATATAATGACAACAAAAGAAGGTCAAGTCATAGAAGACACATACCAAAACCTGATAGATAAATTTAAAGAAGAACCGGGCGCAAAAAAATTAAATAATTCTAATGGCAAAGCTGAAAAAACAGAAGCTGAACTAAAGGCAGAAGCAGAACTTAAAGCTAAAGAAGAAGCAGAACTTAAAGCTAAAGAAGAAGCA
>CADCNV010000004.1 GCA_902802825.1 uncultured bacterium
CTCCGATTAAAACATTGAACCGTTCCAACCCCATAAATCAACAGGGTGATAAGTTACATATACATTTGAACCGTCTATACCATAATCAACTGATAAAATACTGCAAATACTTTGAGTTAATGTTTGGCAAGCAGATTTACTTGCAGAACCAAGCATTTTTATTGATATATATGCACCTTTGTCTAACTTATTTTCTGCCATATATAATGATTTTCCGTCTTCAATTTCAGTCATTATGTAGGCTTTTGGTTTTGATAGAGCAGATGAAGTTGCATCTGTCAGCTTCTTCTGTAAATTATCTTTTTGTGTTTCATCTAATTTGATAGTTAATCTTGCTTGAATATATGGCATAATTTTCTCTCCTTATTTTACATCTGTATTTTAACATAAAATATTTGTCCCGACCCACGCGAGGGACAGCGGATTTTGGCAAGGCTGAAACGAGCGTAAGCGAGTGAAACGTCGTCCCTGTGAAATCGTTGTAATGAGCAACTATTTTGTGCTAGCAAAATATATCGAATGTAAACGATTGAACTGCCAATAATCCAAGACAGCGGACGAAAATGTTTCCCGACATAATTCAATACTTCAACCACCTTAAACTCTCCTTGAAATTCGCGTGAGCGGGGACAGGTTGAATGTTTGTTTCACTGATAAATATAACAAATTTGTTCTAAATGCGTAGATACTTGTTAAAATCTACGTATAATTTACGTAGATTCCACTTGATTTTGCGAAGATAATGCTGTATAATGTACGCAAAAGGTGCGTTAATTTATGAATAGATACATTTGGCAAAACTCTGAATTTCCTAATTTTACTTACGATAAAGATATTATTATGCCGTTATTATCCTCTGTAAGATTAAAACAGGGAATATTGTTAGGTAAAATGCAGTCTATTGGTTTTGAGAACAGTCAAAAAGCAAAACTAAATATTTTAACAGAAGATGTTATAAAATCGAGTGAAATAGAAGGATTAAAGTTAAATGTAGAGCAAGTTCGTTCATCTATTGCTAAAAGATTAGGATTAGATATCGGCGGAGATATTTATATTGAACGTGATGTTCAGGGTGTTGTTGATATGATGTTAGATGCAACAATTAACTATGATAAACCCATAAGTGAAGATAGATTATTTGGTTGGCAATCTGCAATGTTTCCAAGTGGCAGGAGTGGTTTATACAGAATTAAAGTCGGGGAATACAGAGATGATGCAAATGGGAAAATGCAGGTTGTTTCAGGGGCATTAGGACATGAAAAAGTACATTACGAAGCTCCGAATGCTGATATTGTGCCACAAGAAATGAATAAATTAATAGATTACATAAATAATGACACAGGTACAGATTTAGTAATAAAAGCAGGGGTTGTTCATTTATGGTTTGTTATAATACACCCGTTTGAGGACGGAAACGGAAGAATTGCAAGAGCTTTAACTGATATGTTACTTGCAAGGAGTGAAAAAACATCTGATAGGTTTTATTCAATGTCATCTCAAATTAAAAAAGTAAGAAAATCCTATTATGACATTTTACAGATTACACAAACTGATTCTGTTGATATAACTCTATGGTTAAAATGGTTTTTGGAAAATTTGATTATTGCTATTGATAATTCGGATGAACTATTGAATGATGTTTTGAAACGAGCTGAATTTTGGGAAAAGAACAAAACACAAACATTTAACGAAAGGCAAATTAAAGTTTTAACAAAACTATTGGATAACTTTGAAGGAAATTTAACTGCTAAAAAATGGGCAAAAATTTGTAATTGTTCACACGATACTGCAAACAGAGATTTAACTGATTTGGTAAATAAAAATATTTTACACAAGCAAGGTGAAGCAAGAGCAACACACTATATTTTACAATGAAGTAAATTGATAATTAATTAAGTAAAAATTTTTACCTGTTTTTGTATAAAAATTTTATTGCTCATATTGTTATGTGGGTCTGTATTACTTATGTATGTTCATATATCGGTAGTAATATTAGGGTTATCTATCTATATATTTTTACCAATAGATATTAAGAGGGGAGGAAGTTCTGCATTGATAAAGCCAATTATATTATAGTACCTATACTGAATCTTTATGTGAAATATATAGTCAAAATTCGGATGTTCAATAAATGTTCAAACATATATCTAATTTTCTGCAAAATATCGAAAAAATACAAAGAATAGTAGAAAAATACAAAAAATATATCGTGTTATATCTGGATAATACACCGCAACAAAAATAAAAAGAACAAAAATAAGTATATGAGACCCTGCTAAGGTGTTGTGTGGGGTTACCTGCGCCGTGGGTTCAAATCCCACCTTTTCCGAATTAAAACGAGAATGACTTTTGTTATTCTCGTTTTAATGTTTATAGGTATAACCTTTCAGGACAGTTGTGATGCGTTTTCGTTGGCTATGATGCCGAGTTGTTGGGAGTTTAAGGCGAATTTATAGTGTAGAGATTTGCCGGACTATTCTTGCACTTTTGTCCCAAATTTTGCACTCTGCTTGTTTGCCGGCATTAAACGGGCACGCGGCGACAAAGTCGCCGGCTTCAGCCCTCTGCCGGCAAGCCGCTTTTGCACCAAAAACTTGTCACCCTGAACTGGTTTCAGGGTCTATTTAGCATGGCGTTTGACTATTAGCGAGTGCAGAATAGTGCAACATAGTGCAAAAATAATTTATCTTACATTTTGATATGTATCAAAATATCTCTGAGATTAAGATGCGTGAGCCGGTGTGAAGTGCCGGTGTCGGCTTACCGCAGGGCAAGACGAGCAGGGCACGAAACACTACGATGCCGCCGTTTCAAATCTGTGATTTGACAGGCGGAAAAGAGATTTAGGACTTGATGTTTCTGCGAACAAGAGCGATTAATGTGTGTGGCGGATTTTGGCAAGGCTGAAGTGAAGCGCAAGCGAAACGGAACGCCGTCCCTGTGAAACCGTTGTAATGAGCAACTATTTTGCGACAGCAAAATATAGCGAATGTAAACGGGTGAACTGCCAATAATCCAAGACAGGTAATTTATTATGACAAACTTCACACCCGAAAAATGTAAACAAATAGCGCTCGCAAGATTAGATATCGTCCATAAATGGCTAGAATTCAGGAAACAATCCCAAAATAAACTTCAAGCAGATTATGATTTTGTAAAATTACACAATACTTCAATTTCTCATTTATTTGAGATTTTAGGCGAAATCCCACGTGGCAGTTTGCACCGTTGGTATGGGATGCTAAACGAGACAGAAGATTACACAAAACTTTTACCTCAGTATAAATACAGTAATGTCAATGATTATAGTAGTAAATTATTAATAAATTTATTATCCACTTGGATAATAGTCTTTTGGGTGATATAAATATGATAATTATAAAAAAGGAGAAAGAAATGAAAAGCAACAACGAAATATCTATATATATAGTCGAAGACTATTTACTAACAAGAATTACATATAAAAAAGCTCTTCTGGATTATCAAGATATAAACATAAAAGGTGATTTTGATACTGCCGAGGCTTGTATTGAAGCTTTGGAAACAGACATAGTTGATGTTATACTTATGGACTTGGGTTTGCCATACATGACCGGAATAGAGGCAACCAAAATCATTCACAGAAAGTATCCAAATACAAAAATTATCATTTTAACATCTCACGAAAATGATGATGAGGTCTTATCAAGTCTGGCTTCCGGTGCTAATGCGTACGCACTGAAAGATATAGAAACAAGAAAATTATATAATTTAATTCGTACGGTAAAAGAAGGTTCTATATGGATTGATCCAAGAATTACAAAGGTCGTTCAAAAAACTTTCTATAAGGCCGAACCAAAAGAAAAAGAAAATTTTAATCTGACTCAGAGGGAAAAAGAAGTTTTAGACTTATTGGTTCAAGGTTTTTCAAATACAGAAATTGCCAATAGACTTATTGTTAGTCCAAATACGGCAAAAGCACATGTGTGCAATATTTTAGAGAAACTTTCCGTAACAGATAGAGTACAGGCAGCAGTAAAGGCAACTAAATATGATTTATAAAAATTTATTCAAAAATACCGAAAATTTATTAATTATTTTTAAATGGGCTTTACAAATTGCAATAGCTATTTTTATAATTTGGGTGTTTCTTAATCCGCAAACCAGATTACATTCTATTATCACAATAAGTTTAATGCTTATTTTTTATGTATTACAAAGTTATCTTGAAAACAAGGCATTATTTCATAAAGAATTAATAAGTGCTATATGTAATTCCTCTCAAGATTTAATTGTGTATAAGGACTACAAAGGCAGGTATTTGTACAGTAATCAGATTTTTTTGGATACTGTAAATAAAACTCTTGATGAAATAAAAGGCAAAACAGAATTCAATATACTTACTCCAAAAGATGCCGCAAAAATTAATAAAATAACTAGGAGAACCTTAAAAGGAAAAGTAATAAGAAAAAAAATACAAATAGAAAACAGTAATAAAATTTATGACATAACAGCAACACCGTTAGTTTTAATAAAAGGTGTTTTCGGAGCGTTAATAATAGCAAAAGATATTACACAAGAAGAAAAATTAAAAAGTGAGCTTGAAGATCAGGAACAAATGTTTCGTTCTGTACTTTTGGGAATGCCTATTGCTACTTATTTAAAGGATTTAAATGGTAATGTAACATATGAAAATAAAATGGCAATGGATTTTCTCGGATTATCTGATTTAGATAATGCTAATAAATGGCATTACAAAGAAAAAAGAGCAGATGAAATCTCAAAAGAAGATAGTGAAATTATTACAAACTGCAAATGTATAACCAGAGAAAAGCAGATTACATTAAAAAATGATGATAAACGTTGGTTCGAAGTAACAAAATGCCCTATTATTAATCACGAGAAAAAAGTTATCGGTATATGCAGTGTTGCAAGAGATATTGATGCGGAAAAAACAGCATTAGAACAAAGAGAAACTTATGTAGCGACTTTAACTCACGACCTAAAAACTCCGACAATTGCACAAATAAAAGCTCTTGATTTATTGCTAAACGAGCATATAGGGCCACTGAATAACGAGCAAAAAGAATTGCTTACCCTAACAAAAGATTCCTGTAATTTTATGTATGAAATGCTTTCTACACTATTAAGCACATACAAATACGAAAATGGTGATTATTCGTTAAATTATGAAAAGTGTAATATAATTTCTCTTGTTGAAGAATCCATAAATGAATTAGATGCAATGCTAAAAGAAAAAAATGTAACAGTTCATGTACATACTGAAGGCAGTAATTTTGATACCGATATTGACAGAATGCAAATAAAGAGAGTTCTTACAAATATCTTAGGAAATTCTATTTCTTACGCATACGATGATACCCAAATTATTGTTACAATAAAACAAAATGAAAATGGTATAGCATTTGAGGCAAAAAATAAAAGTGCATATATAAATCCTGAAACAATGGATAACTTGTTTAAAAAATATGTTTCACATGCCGCAAAATTCAATAAAGTTGGAGTTGGACTAGGTTTATATCTATCAAAACAAATAATAGATGCTCATAACGGCAATATATATGCAAAAAGTTTTGAAGATAACAGTAATGTTTTTGGTTTTACTTTACCGATTGTAAATGAAGCAGCAAATGTATCTTAATCTCATAGTTAATTTAACCTTGTTCCAAGTGTATAATTACATGAGGTTTCTAACCCAACTACATAAGTCTCAAAATACCTGTTCTTTCTTCTCAAACCGGCTGTAGTAAGACGAGTAATTTGTTTTGTTAGTTTGAACATTTTATTTCTTAAAACTCGCTTGTTATAGTGGTTTTGCTGGTCGGAAGTACAACTTTACCCCAAAAACCGATTTACTCATATTTACTCATCATTTACCCACAACGTAAATCTATTTACTCACTATTTTAAGTGTTTTGGGATAGTGTGCTATTGTCAAAATATGTCCGGTATTAATTATTTGTTGGGTTGTACCCAACCTACTCTCTGCATAATTTGTGATAAAATTTCACTGTCGCAGGATTCTAAAATAGTCCCCCGTCGACATTGTAATAATGTTGGGCAGATATGCCCAACCTACAGATTTTATAGCACTAAATAATTACACTATTTCATTATCACAAAAAGATTTATATTGACAGTATTGGCAAGCAGGATTTTTTTTGCGGTCTTTTTGCTCTATCGGTTCAAATTTATAACTTCTTATATTTTTAATTGCATTTCTGAATTTTTCCAATACCGCAATACATTCTTCATCAGTAAAATGAATATCCAAATTTTTGTCACATTCATCAGGGAAAATAAAACCTGTGTTTTTGACTTTGCAATTTGATTCTTTTTCAAAGAAATATTTATATAAAGCAATTTGGTTATAATAATCTTCGTGTTCGCCGCCAATGCAGATTATTCCCAAATCTTTGGCTTTTCCGGTTTTATAATCATAAATAGAATACGTTCCGTCAGAATTTTTATCGATTCTGTCGATTATTCCACAGAATTTGACATCATCAAGCGGAAATTCAATACGTTTTTCTGATGCATGCAATTCATTTACCGGAGTGTTACATAATTGAACATAATATGTATTAAGAGCATTTTCGCCTCTTTCTGATAAAATTTTGCGCATTTCAGGTGTCGAAATTGGCAAATTATTTAATTTGTCATAAAAATATTTTATGAATTCGGATTTTTGCGGATAGCATCCGTTTTTTATTGCAAATTTAACTGCCTTTTCACATGCTTCGTGAACCGCAGAACCATAATGCATATTATCGGCATTACCATCTTTTGCAGGAAAGTCTAAAATATATTCATAAAAATACTGTCTTGGGCATTTCAGGTAAGTATTTACGGATGTAGGAGAATATTTCTGCTGTGCAAGTTTTGCATCAACAATTGAATGAAATTCTTTTGTATAGTCATAATCACGCTTGATAAATGTTTTTGTTATTTGGGCCCAATATTTATCTTCATCAAGTTTTTCCGGTTTGACTTCTGATGTTTTATCCTGATGCGAAGATATTAATTTTGTTAATTTTTGGGTTTTACTATCGGTCATATCAGGATATGACAGATAAAGAGAGTGTCTTGCTCTTGTCATACCTACATACATAAGTTTAACATTGTCTGCCCATTTGATTTGGGCAAGTTCTTCCTTATTTTTATATTCGCTTTGAGCCAGCGGAATTATTGCTTTATAAGATTTGTTAGAAGATTCCCATTTTTTATTTTCTAAAGTCGGCATAAATACATAAGAAAATTCTCTCCCTTTAGAAGAATGATATGTTGACAATTGAACCGCATTTAGTGTTACAGGTGCTTTGTCAGTTTTTATAACGGTTTCACCATTATATGCTATTTTTAGATACTCTACAAAATCATCAAGTATGATTGATTCATTTGTATCGGAATAATTTTTGGCTTCGTCAATAATTTTTGCAATACCTGCAATATTTTCATTTTTATTTATTTCTGAATTGATGAAATAATCAACAATGCCTGTTTTTGCACCTATTTCCAGTACAACATTTTTTAAAGTTTCATTTGTTCTGTAACACTGCAAATAATCATAGGTTAAAACAAAATCAACAATTTTTTCCGGCTCTTTAAATTTTGATTTATCAATAGCCCTCATTGCATCAATAAATGTAGCATATTTTGTTTTTTCGATAAATAACGTTTCATAATCTTTTGAATTTATTCTAAATGGCGGAAGTAACAATAATTTGAAGATTTTATCAGAGTGTAGCTCAGGTGAAATCAGCATTTGCATATAGTAAAACAATACAAGTGACGATTTGATGAGAAAAATATTTTTGCCGTCTTTAAGTTCGTAAGGAATATTTCTGTCCTTTAGCATTTCGGCAAATGATTCAAGTTCCCCGTTCGATGTTGTAAGAATTGCGATTTCTGATAAATCTTTTTCTCCGTCATCGTTTTTGGGACATTTATCAGAATTTATAATTTCTTCTATTTTATCAACAATTCTGACATATTCTTCCAATTTATTATTGTATTTGCACAATTCTACGGGTTTATCAAATTTTATAACTTTTTCATTTTTTGCAATTAATTTTTCATTCATTCCTAATTGCGATTTCAATCTATTTGGATCTTCGTTTGCAACAAGTTCTGCAAAATCAAGTATAGATTGGGTTGACCGCATATTTTCGTTTAGAAAAATCTTTTCTGTTTCAGGAAAACGCTCCAAAAATTTCTGCATAGTATCAAGTTTTGCTCCCTGGAATGTAAATATAATCTGGTCATCATCACCGACTACAAATACATTGCGCGCATTCATATTTTCTGTAATTTTTATAATAATATCATTTTGGTGTTTATTGGTATCCTGATATTCATCAACAAATAAATAATCATACTGATTTGCAATTTCTTTCAAAAATGACGGATCATCGTCAAATTTTTCAAGTACCAGATTTATCATGTCATCAAAATCAATATAATGTCCTGATTCCATTTTAGATTGATACAATTCGTATAATTGCCATAGCTCATTTGCTTTATCAATTCTTTTTTGTGCGTTTTCCACATTTTTTATTGCCTGATCAGTTATTTTTTTACCTGAATCCTGCAATTCTTTGAGCTTATTTTCAGCTCTTTTGAGCTCCGGTTCCCAATCCTGATTCTCTTTTAAATTTTTGAAATATTGTTCTTTTGTTAATCTGTATGATTTAATTTCTTCAATTTGATCCTGAATTTCTTTCATTGCGCGATAAGGATCATTCATTTTTGTGCGGTAAGATTTTGGCTCAAGTTTATCAATACACTCTTTTATGAATTTTTTTATTACGGTATCAGTCATGATTTTGTAATTATCAGGAAGATCAAAATCCTGAGGATGATTTTTAATTACATCAAGACAAAAACTGTGATAAGTGGAAACATATACTCCGGAATCCAATATATTAAGCTCTTTATCAAGACGATTTTTCATTTCGTTTGCTGCGGGCTGAGAAAATGTCAGGGCAAGAATTCTCTCCGGCTCCACCCCTTTAGATAAAAGGTTTTTAATACGTTCTATAATCGTATAAGTTTTACCTGTCCCGGGACCTGCTAATAGCATCACAGGGCCATCAATATGATTTATTGCTTTTTGCTGTTGTTCATTTGGTTTAATTTCCATTTTCAAAACTCCTTAAAATTATTTTACCATAATTTTTAATACAAGATAATTTTATAATGTATGTATGCCAAAAACGGACACAAATAATAATATCTATTTTTTATATATAAAAACTTTACTTTTCCGGTTTTTATACTATACTGAAACAAATCGGAGTTAAATGAAGACGAAAAAATGAAAAAATTTATATCATTAATACTAATTTTATTAATAAATTTCCTTGTAGTATCACCTGTATTGGCAGATGAAAACGAATACACAGAACAGGATACGCCTGTTTTTACAACAGAAATTGAAGAAGAAACAGTTTTTTTGAATCCGAATACCCAATATGTACTTGAGTTAGAATCTGATTTAGATATAAATGAAACAAATACTAATGATGAAATATATTTCAGATTAATTTCAAAAGTTCAGGCATCAAACGGTATGTATTTACCTGAACATACAAGATTTGCCGGAAAATTTAAAAAAATTAAGAAGAGTCAGCCATTATTTAAAAGAGCAAGGGCTTACATTATAATTGACAAATTAATATTCCCAAATGAAAAGATTTATACTGTGAGAATGGAACCTAAAAACGGAAGTGATTTGAAATCTTCTCAATTTTTGAACATATTGAGAGCAATTCCTGCAGGTATAGGAACAGTTACGTTTTCTGTTATAAGTGTTGCTGTTGTTGCAATAGAATCCGTGAGTGTTGTTGGTTTGGTTGTAGTTCCAAGAACATGCAGAGGTTTTGGGCTTTTAATCAGTTCAATGGCAAAAGGGTTGAATTATAAATTAAAAGCAGGAAATAAAATTATATTTAAGTTGGATACCCCGGCATATATTCACGTAAGTGATATACAATCAAAATAATTCTTTTATTTCTTATAACTCAATTTGTATTTTGTTCAGGAGTTAATGATTCAAGAACTGTATGTTTTGTAATAATGGCAAGTGCGTTGCGAGCAAAACCGTTCCGGCTTTGCTCGCTTGTTCAACCCACTGTAATTTAACACTCAAAACAAGATCAAATTATCTGTTAGATTAAGATTTAAAAGCAATTACATTTGCTATAAAACAAATTAAAACCAAAATTGTTAATAAAAATTTATCTCAAAATTAGTATGACAAACTTGTCAAATTTGATTTCATTGCATCTGCCCTTTGCATATATCTGTAAAGTATCTTGTTTGCTACATCTTGAGGCATATCTATAAATTCTAAACCTGCTTTATCACCTTCAATTTTTACAACTTTTGCATTCAATGTGATATCAACGTCATCAAATTTAATTGTTATTTTTGTTGTTTTACCGCGTTTTAATTTTTTGTCGTTTTTAACGGATACACCTGTTGTCGAAATATCTATAATATCATAATTTGAACTCAAGTCGGTATCTGTCGTTGTATCAAATCTTTCGGATATACGTTTTTGTGGTTCATTATAATTATTTTTATCAATATCATTAGTCATTTTTATATTTTCTATTAAATCTTTATTTTCCTTAAAGCCGCGATTTACAAAGTTCCATGCACTATGATATCCGTTTACAAGCATTGTCGGATTATTATAAACTGTCGGTGCACTTGTGTGCATGTTTATCGTGTCATTAAGTCCAAGATTAAATGAACCTGTTTTCTTTGTATATAACTGAATATCAGCAGCCGGCAGTAAACCGATTCTTTCATTATCTACAACTGCTGCTTTATTACTGTTTCTGATTTCTGCAAAGTTATTTACATAAGCATTATCAAAGTGTAAATTATCTTTATTTGTGCTTATATATGCGTTATCCGTATATAATGTATCGAAGTTTACATCTCTGTTTGAATAATCATTAACGGATAATACTACGTTTTGAGCACTGTAATCACTACCGTAGAACGGAATTTCATCAGCATTATTTTGGAATTTTGAAGGTACATTTTGAACTGACACTTGTGAATTATATGAATTTCTGTTTGCTGATATTCCTGAATTATCCACTATATCTTTATCAACGCCTAAAATATCAAGTGTCAACGTAGAGCCCTCGCCATAAGCATTTAAACCTTTTGCTGTTCTTGTTTCACCATCTATAACATACGTAAGATTTGTATTTCCTAAATCTACTCTGTCTGAATAAGTTGGAGTTTGCATTATATCTGACATTGCGTATATGTTATCTGCCATTAAAGTAATATCGGCAAGTCTTGCACCATTCGGATAATAATTAGCATTATCACCGTTGTTACCTTTTACATAACCGGTATATATTTTGAGTGTTGAGTTTCCTCTGTTAGGATTATCCATTGAATCCAACACTTTTATATCAACATATTTAGGAATTGTGGATTCTGTTGAAGAACCGTCAAATGTTATATCATCATGAGGATATAACATATCATTAAAGTTTAGTGCAGATGAACTTCCTGAAGTACCGAATTCTTTGATTGTTAAATTCTGAGCTTTTTGTGTTATTAAAAGTCCTTCATCAGCTGTAATGTGTTCAATTTCAGCATTGCTTTCAAAATCAATATCTACACTGCCGTGTTTTGATATAATACTACTTACTTTTACATCAGCATCAGAATTTGATCTGCCTGTTAAATGTAAGCCGTTTTCGGCTTCTGCACTCAATGAAACATTACTTCCGCCATTAAGTGTATCCTCTTCATAAATAAGTTTTTTATCTGTAGTGCCGAAGCTGCCGCTTGTAATAAGTGAAATGTTTTTACCTATAATATTTGAATTATTGTCATTTCTGCCGTTTAGCATACTGTAACCGCTAAAGTATTCTGTATCAGATTTATCAACAGGACGAATATCCGCCTGTTTCCAATCTGCTGCCGTTAAGATAACATTTCCGTCGGTTTCAATTGTTCCGATTTTCAGATCGGATTCTTTTGCTCTGAGATTTATGAGTCTGTCATCCGTATTTGTATTATTTACAACTTTTGCATTGACAAGTCCGTTTGCCTGAACATTAATTGATTCTGTATAATCCCTTGTTGAAGCATCAAAACTTGTACCTGCAACAATTTCCGTATTTGAATAACTTCCTATATCACCGTCTGTTACATTAAATGTAATATCACCATTGGCTGATATTAGTGTTTTATATGCAGGATTGGCATTTGCAAGGTCATGGTGTTGATGAGTTACTCCATCTTCGGCAACCCCATTTAAAATACTTCCGCCTGTCTGGCTGATAATAACATTATTTGTAACCGCTGTAATATAACTGTCATTAGAATCAGCATAACCACCTATTCTTAAATCTCCATTGGAATTTGTTATTTCAACATTTTGTTTATCAGCTTTGACAGAACCAATTAAGTCAATTCCAGCAGTTGAACTGTTTACAATTTCAATATTGCCATCCGTTGAGTGCAATATACCGGTTTCATTGATTGCAAGAGCATCTGTTCCTGTATTATTTACATTTATTTCGCCTGTACCCTGATTTTCAATCAAACCATCGATTGCTAAACCGACACCTGAATTTGAAACAGATATATCACCGCCTTGGGTATTAGTTATTTTTGCACCATATTCGATAATTGCACTGCCTTGAGTATTATTTATAACAGTATTTGTCTGACCTTTATTTTGAATATTGGCTGTAGAACCAATAACCATACCGTCAGATGAATTATTAGTAACTGTAATTTTACCATTATCATCTGTAATAGCTCCATCAATAGTTAATGCACCGTAGTTTGAATTTGAAATTCCAATATCGCCATCTGCTGTCTTTAATGAGCTTGTTTCAGCGATTGCCAAAGCACCTGTGCCTGTATTATTTACATTTATTTCGCCTGTACCCTGATTTTCAATCAAACCGTCGATTGCTAAACCGACACCTGAATTTGAAACAGATATATTTCCGCCCTGTGCGTTAACTATTTTTGCTCCGTTTTCAATAATTGCACTGCCACCTGTGTTTGTTATTTCAGTGTTTGTTGTGTCATTATTTTGAATATTAGCAAGATAGTCAATAACCATACCATCAGATGAGTTATTAGTAATTGTAATTTTACCGGTTTCATTTGATATGTTACCGGAAACATTTAATGCTCCGTCATTTGAATTTGAAATTAAAATATCACCGTTACCTGTTTCTATAGTACCTGCTATATTTGCTGTTGCAGTACCGGTATTTGTTACTTTAATATCGCCGTTTAAATTACCAATTGTACCATTCAAATCAAAACCTGTGCCTGAACTTGTAATATTGAAATCGTGCTTAGTTTCATCAGTTGCAACATTTAAAATAACAGCATTTTCATCTATATTTAATGCACCTTGATTACTTGAAATGTTGATATCGCCATCCAAATTAATAACACTGCCGGATATATCAACACCATCAACAATGGCTAATTCTGTTGCTGTATTACTTATTGTAATATCGCCACCTGCATTTAATATATTTGCATTAAAATCTATATAACCAAAACTGCTGTTAACGGTAGTATCTCCACCATAGTTTTCAATGTCTGCATTTAATAAGATTGCACTGCCACTGTTTGTTATGTTTATATTAGATGTTTTATCATCCATATTTGTTGTGTTTTGAATTACCCCTTCTAATGATAACAGACCGTCAAATTCGCTTCCGCCAATATTAGAAATATTAATATCACCATTTTTATTTATAATATTTGATTTTTCATCAGCATGTAAAATACCCTGTGAATTTGTAATAGTAATACTTCCTTGTTCTGTGTTTTCAATAGTACTATTTTCAAAAGCAAAACCGCTGAGACTATTATCTATTGAAACTTTGCCGTTTAGTGCTGTTATAGAAGTATCTTTTATGTATAATCCGAAATTATCAGGATCATTATCATTATATGTTGATTTATTATCAATTTTAATGTCGGATTCACCACTCTGAGATTCTATTTCAGAACCTACTATACTAAGTGTACCTGCATTTTCACCGTTTGTAATATAAACGCCGGTTCCAATATAATTACTATTACCGAAATTATGGTAAATATCGGCGGTAATTTTCATATTAGCAGTGTTTGTTTCGGAACGTTCAGCATTGTTTTCAATATATATGGAACCGGCGTCAATACCTACAACTCCCCGGGCAGAAATTATACCGCCTACTTCCATGTTATTACCGCTGTTAAGGATTTTAACATAGCCATTATCCGTATCAATAGTACCTGTGATAATTAAATCTTTCTTCTTATTATCAACAGTAATGTTACCTTTTTCGTTATACAGATAACCCGAAATTTTGGCATTACCTGCACCTTCATTTGTAACATTGATGTTACCACCCGAATAGTTTTCAACTGCCCCTGCAATTGTAAGTTCATTACCGTTTGCCGTATTTAAAATGTTAATATCATGAGGCATTTCACTTAAATTTATAAGACTTCCGTCTTCGGTAATTTCTAAATTGCCGTTTTCATTTTCAACAGTAATATCACCATTTGTCGCAATCATTACACCATTTACCGTAATTGGAGCAGAACCGTCATTATCCAGTGTTATACTGTCAGCGATTGATGTTGCATTATAAGCGACCTGACCTCCGTTACTATATATGTATATATTTCCGCCATTAGGTGCATATAGTACACCATCAGCATTAACTTGTGAATTAGACATATTTGCTACTATGATATCGCCATATTCATTGTGAAGAAAAGTATCCTTACCTACATTCAAATTACCTGCATTATTATTGTTGTTTGCTATTGCGATAATGCCTTTTTCGTTATCTGTATGTTTAATTTGATGCACTGTTGCATTTACATCAAGTTTTCCTTTTGTATCCTGGAATATAAGTACATTTCCCTGCGTTTCAATATCACCTGATATTTTCATATCAGAATTTGCTTCATCAGTACTCGGTTTGGCTTCATCATCATTATATAAAGCAACAAGACCTGCTGCGTATATTGCATTTTTAGAAGTGTTTCCATTTCCATCAATATATGATTTTTGTTCATTTACTTCAAGACCTGAACCGTTTGAACGAAGAAGTAAAATTGAATCATCTAATGATGAAACAAGTGAAACATTACCTTGATTGTCATGACTTATGATTGAAGCATTTGGTGACGGATCAAACAACATTTTACCGTTTTCGTATTTAATCGCATTTCTTATGACACCATCTAATACAAGTTTCCCTGTTGAAGTAACACTTGTATCTGCCTTTGAATATCCCTGCGCATCTTTTACTTTATTGCCGTTTAAGTAATATCCACCATTACTTGTTGAATTTGTAACATTATAAACATTTAACTGCTTATCTGTTTGGTTATTAACAGTAATTTTTTGATATTTGTCATATGCTGTAATTTTATCGCTATTTATTGTATTTGAACCGGCAGCAGTAATATTTACTTTACCTCTTTGACTTCTGTCAACACCTTTTACATCATTATTGATGTTATATAAATGTATTTGTCCGACCTTATAAACTGCTTTTACATTATTTGACGCATTTGCATAAGGAGTATTTCCAAGATTTATAAGGATATTTTCACCTGTTACAGGATCATAAGCAAGATTATTCAACATTTCATTCGTTATTGTTAGAGTCAAATCTTTATTATAACCTGCCTTGATATTTGCAGATGAATTTACAGAGCCGGCTTTAATATTGACTGCATTCCCTGCAAAAATATTGTTTCCGTCATTTAATTTAACCAATCCTTTAGAATTGATATCAATATTTCCTTTTGTAGATATTAAATTTACTGCTCCTTTAACATTATCAGCGTTGAAACCGCTTAAAGAAATAGAACCGGAATCATTAAATATTTTGAAAACATCATTTGAAACTATACTACCGTTAAATTTAATATCAGATGCCAAAGTTGAATTTGTTATATTTTGACTTGCTGCAAACGGATTAGCAATATCATAGTAATTGTTAATTACTATACCCTTACCTATACCTGATGTCGCTAATTTATAATGAACACCCGATGTTCCAACCTGAGAGAAAGAAATTGGAGTAAACACAAAATTCATTTCCGGATACTTATATTCATAAGCATTAGAACCATTTACGGCCTGATTTGTACCATCACCGAAAAATTCAGAATAACCTTTTCTGTAAATAACTAAGCCGGCATTTGATGCATTCCCTAAATCAACATCATTAAATATTAAAGAGCGTGTTGAATAGTTATCAACTTGCAATCCGCCTTCTGATACAACGAAATCGCCGCTGCCTTTAATGTATTTATTTGTCATACCATCAATTCTAATAGTAGAATCCTGTGAACTAATATCATTAAATACTATTGAATAGGATGTATCTTTCGTTCTTGCAAATTCAGATTCAGATTTATTTGTAATATCAATTTTTTCAGCTTCTAAAGTAGCGATATGTGTATTATAATAAGATTTAGCAGTATTATAAAGAGAGATCATTTCTGTCATCTCTTTAATATCACTATTCAATGTATTAATCTTATCATCAAGACCTTTTACTTCATCACATGTTTTTACATTGTTTACTTCTGTCGGATTTAAAACGCCCGCATATTTAACACCGTCAAAAGAAGTGTAAGTCAGGAAATCACCATTTGGAGTCAGCATATTTTGGTTATTATTTCCCAAAGTACTATATGTCGTTATTACGGTATTTTTTTGCGCTCCGGACAAACCTAAACTTGTATTCCCTGATAAGAAATTACTTATAGAAGTATATTCTTTTGGAGTCTCAGGATGTGCCTGATTATATTCGTATATCGAATCAATTTCTTTTCCATATGCATTAACAAATGCACTATACTGTGTTTCAGTTAATTTGTCACCACCTGATCCTATAATTTTAGATTTAATGTCATTTATAATAAGGTTAGCAAATTCGCTTGTTTCTTGACCTTCAGGAACATTTGTATTTTTAAGAATATAACCGCCATCAATTAAAACATTAAAATCATCTACTATATTTTGCGCATTTGTTCTTTCTTGTTCTTCGCTTAATTTTGAACTTTCTAAATTTGATAACTCATTATTAATCTCTTCCAGATCTGATTTTGCCTTATTTAATTTTGAATTTATCTCATTAAGTTTTTGGTCTTTTATTGTTTTACCATCAACAATTTCTCCGCCTGTAAGGCTATAATCATCAGGATTAAGACCTATTGATTGTTCTTCATTAATGGTTCCGTCTTTATTTATTGTAATTTTTTTGCTACTGCCTGCTCCTGCTTGCATAATGCCATCAAGCACTAATTCATCATTTTCAATGTTACTTATTGGGTTTGTTGTTTTTTTATTTTCAATAGGAATCCCAAATACTGCATAAGATATGGTTTTCCAATGCTTTCTGGAATCCAAATTATGTCTGCCGTTTGAATAAGTAACTTCAATATCCTTATCTGAAATAATTTTAGCCCCACTTGGCACCAGCAGTTTGTTCGTTACTCTTTTTGTTAAATTGCCATCTTCCCAAGTTTTTGCAACAGCTGCACGGTTTTCTATATCAATATGGTTTGCCAAATCACTATAAGATTTGGTCATAAAATTAATATCGGCAAGATTGCCTGCTTTAATTGTACCTTTATTATCTAATGTATTATTTATATTTAAAGTTAACCATGAATATGCCGATGGCGGTCCTGCAAAATTCGCAGCATAAGCAGAAACTTTGCTTGATAAAGTATTATTGGAATTGAAATTAAATACAGCATCATTTGCCGCATTAATAATTGAACTGCTATCTAATGTAATTTTATGCGTATAAGTAGGATCAAGATATGACCATACCTTTGGTACAGATACAAACCCTCTGCCGTCAGTGTTCGATTTTACCTTAAACCATGAGGATGTATCAGCAGATAATACCGCATTATTTTTTGCGTACAGTTTTGTATTGTTTAAATTAATTTCGCTTGTCTGATTGAGGTAATTATGAAGTGTAAGTTTCGGCACTGCAACAAATCCGCCGCCACCTGCTTTAAAATCAAATTCATTTCTTCTTTTTGCACTGATATCAGAATGAGCATTTAATTTTATATCATTTGCATGGATTTCACTATTTGTTAAATTCAAATATGCGCCTGATGTATAAGTTCTTGTATAGGTATCATTAAGAACAGCAATAAAGCCACCGCCTGAAGCCGTACCGGTATCATCAACCAACGTATTATTTGAAACTTCAAAAGATACGTTATCTTTTGCTTTGATATTTGCATTAGATATATTGGTTGTAGTCTTTGTATTTAATGTTGTATGATCGTTTATAACGCTTACATTTATTACACCGCCGGATGTATCTCTTGATTTTATATCAAATGTATTTGTTGATGTGTTTTTAACGGTCATTTTGTTATTTAAATCGTTTGAAGCATTTGAAATATTAATATTCAGCGTTGAATCACCGTTAAGAGTATTATTAGACTGTGCATCATTAACACTTATAGCTCCGCCTGATCTTGTTGTTTTACTTATATAAGAATTTCTGTTTGTATTGAAATTGATATCTGAACTGTTAGCACTATAATCCCCTGAAATATTACCAATTGTATTTGATGTCTGCGTTGCGCTGACTCTTGCACGCTGCCCCTGAACACCAACACCGACATTAAGAGCTTCTAAGTCAGAACTTGCCGTTGCATTATGAACAGCATTAATTGAGGCACCACCAATAATTTTATTCGTACCATTAATAGTTAAATTCAAGGTGCTTAAATCCGTAGATTCGGCATAAGCAGAATTTACACTAATAGCACCGCCTTTTCTTGTCCCTGTAGTCGTTTTAGCCAGAGAATCCAAATATGAATTAATTGTTAGTGTCCCAGTCTGATTATTCCCTGCGACCAAATATGTATTTGATTTTGCGGTATTATTTGTTTCACCAAAAGTTCCGGAGAAAAAGTTTGCAATAGTTGCTACAACCTCATCAAGCGTATTTGTTGCGGTTATACCTTCACTGCCTGACTTTTTAGCTGTTTCAATTTTTAAATTCGCGCTATTATTAATTGTAGCACTTCCTGCATTAATACCTGACTCAAAGGTTGAATTCATTTTTACAATTGCTTTATCGTGCCCAACAACATTTACGCCCTTAACTTGTGTAGAATCTACCGTATTTGCAACCTTCATTACTCCGTAATCAGATACAAGATTTATGTTCTTTGAATTGATAGTCCCATTTACCGCTTCAATTAGTGATTTAGATATAGTTGATGCATTTGTTTCATTCCTGAATACTGCAGCAATATCAGCTCCGCTAACTTCTACGGTATTTTGTCTTGATTTTAAATCGGTGTTGATTGTTGAATGAGTTGATAAAGTGCCGTTTGCAGTAATATTGGTGTTACCCGTAATTTTTGCAAGACTGCTGTTATTATCAATATTTTCAAGAATATTAACACCTGCAATACCCGCTACTCTTACACCAACAGCACGTGTTACAAGATCTGATTTACTTGTTGATTTTGTATTAACACTGACATTATTAGCATTAATTGTTGTATTGTTGCCGGTTGATCCTATTTGTGCCAACGTATTTGAATTGTTTTTGTATATTGAACTGCCACCAGATAGTGCCACAGCAGAAACAGTTACACCCGTACTTGAAATTTCAACATTAGAATTAGATTCTGCATTTATGCTGATATCTCCGCTTGTTATGTTTCCTCCGGATATAGTTGCATTTGTATCACTTGCAACTTTAAGATTTTTAACCGCAGCATTAGGTGTAGTACCGCCAACCGTTACATCAACATTCTTAAGATATAAAGTATCCGTTAAATTACCGTTCTTATCAACACCTTTTATATTGCTTTTAGCATTCATTTCTAAAGCACCGGAGTTTTCCATATTTGCATTTATATTTGCAATAACACCGGTCTTGGCTTGCGTTGTATCGGCTTCAGGATTATAACGTGCTTTTTCTTCCTCAGTTGCTATTTTATCATAACCTTTTTTAGTTTCTTGAATAGCATTATTTATATGGCTTTCTTGTTCAGTTTCAGTATAACTTGAACCAAATTTACCGATTTTAACAAGTTGAACATCAGCAGCAATTGCAGCTAAACCTACTGCAGCACCTACTGCAAGATTTCTTATTGCATTTGTTGATTCTGAATTTATATAAGCTGAACCTGATTTTATCGCACTTGTACCTGATTGCGATAAAATTTCTGATTTTACAAGACTGTTAGCGGTATATAAATTAACACACGCAATTCCCGCTCCGGCTCCTCCGGCACCAACACCCAGCGTGTTATCTGCAATGGTAGTATCTTGTGCATTAAGATATAATTGACCTGCTATATTTATATCATTTCCGTTTTTTGCATCTATATAAGATAATGTTTTTGAGTCATTTTTAGTTACAAGAGCAGAAGCTGCCCCTCCAAAACCGACAATACCTGCAGATCCGCTAATATCATAATTTTTCATTGTTCTTTTGGAATTTGCATCTAATTTAAGTCCGCCGTTATCAGTTGTTACACTTGAATTTGCAACTTTAGAAATTGATTCATTATTAAATACATCATATATAGTTGTTACAACAGCAGATACACCCTTTGCTGCAAAACCGCCTGCAATACCATAATTAACCAAATTATCTTTTTTGTCTTTATTTGTATTTAATTCTATTGATTTTGCAGTTACCGTTGAGTCAGTAATACTTGCTTCCGTTTTGGATATAAAATCATTTAAGATTACATTCGCAATAAGATTGGCACCTACACCAACGCCTGAAGCACCTATTGCATAGTTTCTTGAATCAAACACAGAATTTGCATTCATTTTAATATCTTGAGCATTATTTATCGTAGAATTTGAATCAATAACTGCTTTTGTAATTGTATTATATGTATTTTTAATTGCCGTACCTGACCCTGCAAAACCTGTAGCAGCACCACCTGCATCTACTACTATATCCTGAGTTCGGATGTTGGTATTGGCATTCATATTTATAGCAGCATTATTTACTGTTGAATTTGAAATCTCAGATACTATTTTTCCTTTTCTGTCTGCCGCATTTGAATCATCACCATAATAGTTAATTAACGGACTTACATCTATTGTTACATTAACAGAACCTGCCGCCGCAACTACTACTCTTGAAGCATTGACATCTTCTTCCGTATTAATATTTAACGTACCTGCCGTTACTTTTGAACCTGTATCTACTTTAGCTACAGTATCATCTTTTATTGTATTTTTAAGAACATTTGTTTCTATCGAAGCTTTACCTGCACCACCTGCAGCCGCAAAGACCAATTTATTATCTTTTCTGTTCCAAGATGTAATATTTAAAGTATGTGCTACTGTTATATCGGAATTATTGCCAATAAGTCCTAACGTATTACTGTTATCTTTTGTAATATAAACTTGAGTGCCTAACGCAACAAATTTTGAACCGCTTATCTCTCCTGCTACAATATTTTTAACTGAATAATCCGTAGCGGTAATATTCATATTATCTGAAGTAAGTTTAGTATTTAAAATTTTCGCATTTACGTTATTTTGAATATTTTTTATAATAACCGAACCGGGAACTGTAGCCGCAGAACCGGCAGCAAGATTATAAAACATATTCCAATTACCAAAACCGCTTGTATAATTTATTCCGTTAAAATTACCTTCCGAATCTTTTGTTAATAATTTGTTTTGGTATGCTTCGGATGTTATGTCATCTCTATCGTATAACCCTTGAGCATTTTTAGTTCCGCCTAATGAGTTTGTCGAAACAGCACTGACTGAAACTGTTCCGTTTTCCGCCTTTACAACACTTTGATTTGCTCCCTGAGCATCTGTTCCTATTTGTGCGTTAACGGTTTTTGCTATTTTATCAACATTTACGACTCCTGATACATCAACTGCTGTTTTAGGGCTTGAAGCCGCAAGAGTTCCGCCTCTGTTAAATAATGTTGTTTCATCATCTGCGACAACCGTTATATTCTCGCTTGTTGCAGTAATTTCTTTTGCCTCAGCAAGAGCATTAGTTTTATTTTTTATAATGTTTACCGAAACATCTGCCGCAACTGCAGCTATACCCGTTCCTGCAACTGCAACTGCCGCCGGTATTAAATTGAGAGAAGATGCTGTTCTTGCACCAATTCCAACATTTGTACCCGCAGTTAAAATTGAATCATTTGAAACTTGTGACAAAACATCATTTTCAAAATGATTTACAAGAACGTTAGCTCCTATTGCACCGCCCTTTTGAACAGCATCACCAAGGGCTGTTATTCCCTTAAAGTTAGTTGTATAACTTGAATTTATACTGATAGTTTCATTTGAATTTAAGTTTGAACCGTTTAAAACCTGAGCATGAATTTGTGATTTTAAAACACTTACAATGCCATTTGCCGAAATACCGAAACTGCCCTTTTCGCTAAGGGCTCCGCCTAAATTTGCGGCAACAAAATCTCTTTTATCGTTTGAATTTGCTGTTACTTCAATTGATTTAGAATTTAATATTTTTGCATTGTTTACTTCGGCTTTTATTTCACTGTTGTCTATATCTACAATAGCACCTATACCTGCACCGAATGAAAAACTTGTTGTCGTTGCATTAAGAGCACCGGTTGCAGTAAATCCGTCTATAATTGAATCAGCTTTTACTCTGACATCACCCGTTGAATTTATTGTTGGTATATTGTTACTGTCCCCACCTAAAATAGCAGATACTCTGTTTTTTATAAGTTCAAGCCCTAAAGCACCGCCTATATTAAATCCAAAACTTCCCTCGGTAACAACTTCGCCGGCAACTGATGTAGAATGGATATGTTGTTTTAATTCAGAATCAATATATGCATCTTTTACATTGTTTAAAACAGAATTACCGGTAATTTGAGCAAGAACAGTTTGTTCTAAAACATCCATATTTCCTGCAACACCTGCACCTATTGCAACCTTGTCTGAACGAGAATAACCGACTTCACCTGCTACATTATAAATTTTGCTTTCTGTACTTGATGCAACATTAACATCAATGTCATTAGCAACATTTTCCTTTTTAGAAATTGTTGCACCTGTTATTTTAGCACTTGTAGTATCTTTTAAAGTATTGGTATTAAATGAACCGCCTAAAGCAGCACCAAAACTTGAACTTACGCCTGATGCAATACCGACACCCATTGCAACATCTGTTACAAAATGATTGCTTGTTGCTGTTACATTCAATTTCTTGGCATTTTGGGAATTAAATGTAATCGTTCCACCTGTTATATCAGAGCTTACAATTCCTTTATTTGCATATATATTAACCCCGGCACCACCACCGATATTATCACCTTTTGCTACACCTCCCGATACATTTACCAGGAAGTTATCTTTTGTTGATGTCGCATTTAATTCGTTACCAACATTCAATATGGCGTTATTTATGGCAGTTTTGACTTCTGACTTATCATTGAAAACTTCAACTGTTGCCGCTAAAGATGCCGAAAAATTACGTGAAGAACTTGTATTATCACCTGTTAATACATTAGCAACACCATTTGCCAATTGTGTAACATTCCCTGTTGTTCCTTCAGAATTAGCTGCACCTTCTGCGTTTGGATTATTATTGTTTAATAAATTCTGATTATTAGTTAATGACTGAGAATTATTATTGGCATCATTTGTTATTTCTTGAGAATTTCCGACATTAGGCAGATTTGATGTCTGTATACCTGATGTAAACGCACCGGCTGTAAGTACATTTATCTTTTTATTGAATGAATTTGACGTTACATTTATATTTTCTGCCGCAGTTATTTTTGCATTATCAACAAGTGCATTAATTTGTTTTGAATTTTTAGATACATCTACAGATCCGCCAACAGATACTCCTGTACCTGAATTCATCGCATTTGTACCGAATATTGTAATATTTAATACACCATCTTTTGAATCTCTTGCCGCATTTCTTACAAGTTCATGTGTAACAGGATCCTGAACAATGGATTCTCCCGAAACACCCAACAGTGCAGAACCTTTTCCTTTTGCTTTTGTTCTTGCTTTTGCTTTACCTGCTGATACATTAACATTTTGAGCATTAATAAGATTTGTATTATCTGCTAAATCCTCAATTGATGCCTTAGTTGTACCACCGATATTTTGTACGCTTACACTGCCTTCAATAGCAACATTATTGGCTTTAGCCCCAGTTACGGCAATATTAATATAACCTTCTTCCGATGCTGATGAAACGTCTACATTGCCATTTTCTGCTGTTACTTTTGATTTATTTATGGTTGCAGTCGCATTGTTAGTGAAGTTTTGAACAAGCACACTTCCACCCATACCAAATTTAGAAGCTTCAGCTTTTTGTTCCGGAGTACCGCCTTTAAGTGAGTTCAGAAAATCATTTATTTCCGTAATTAAAAAATCGACTTTCCCAGCACCGTCATAATTGACAACAGAATTAACGGAATTTACAAAAACATTTCCGTTTTCTGCCGTAACATTAGAACTGTCAATTTTCGCAGTAGTATTATTTGTAATTGAATTTGCAATGACTGAACCTGCTATTCCGGAATATTTTCCACCCGTTTGAGCTTTTGCATAGTTATTTAGCAAACCGTCCATAGCTAAATCAAGACTTCCAATGGTTTGTTTAGGAGATTTAACGGCTTTTAAGAATTTTTGGAAACCTTCTTTATTTGCATTTTTGCCAATTACACCAAGCAATTCCATAAGATCTGAATGTATAAATTCAGTATCCCATTTGTCTATGTTATCTTCCTGATCAAATGCAACACCGATATAATAATCTTTATCACCTGATTTTGTACCAACTTTTAGTTTAAATGGATTCATAGGAAGTTGGGTTTGAGCATCTACATTTAAAGTGGTTGCAGTCTGTATTGTTGAATTATTGATAATTTCTGCAATATTAGTGTTATTTTTATTATTAACTATAATAGCAGCCCCACCTCCAAGATTGGAGTTTGCAGCCGCATCAGCAATTGATTGGTTTGCCGTAAAATCAAGAATATTGGAATTAACATCAACAATATCTGCATTTACTATTGCACCACTTAATATTGATGATGCTTCGTTTATTTCATCATTCCATATAGCGGAACCCGAAAATTCAAGATGTGCTTTGTCAATTACAGAACCGACTTTATCGGTTGCTTTGTTTAAAAACTTTTTATTAAGCCAATCATAAACTTTTATTGTATATGACGGATCAAAATTATTCATTTCTTTGGTATTTATTGAATATTCCTGTTTTTTTGCCTGAACTTTTGTTTCGACTTTATTTTGAATACTTTCAATATTTTCAGCTATAAAGCGGGCTTGACCATAATCATAGGTTACATCCGTCATTACCGGATTATTTTCATCCGTTGTATTTGCTAAATCTACTTCTTGTTTTGTAACCGATGGTCTGTAATTTGCTTTTACGGTTGAACCGTTAACTGCTACATCCGCTTTTGTATCCGTATGATTTATCAGCATACTTGCAGATATACCCGAACGTTCAGCGTTTTCACCGACATTTGAGACATTTTTAATTTTTATATCGCTTTGATTAAAACCGATTGCCTTAACATTAACATTTCCTGCCTCAATATTTGAACCTTCGCTAATTGTTACATTATTTTCAGAAGAAACAGAATTATTTAACAATGAGAAATTATATCCGGAATATTTTCCTGTGGCACTGCCTGTAGTACTTCCGGCATTATCTATTATTGTTCTGAATTTGGAACTGTCGTAATCAATTGAATTATCAATTGATGAAAAGGCATTAATATTTACACTGCCTGTTCCGACACCATCTCCGTTATTTGTTTGCGCATCATATACTCCATTTAAAGCAGATATTGTAGAAGCTGATACATTAACTTTTGACTGCGTGCCTGAACCTAAGCCATACATCAATAATGCGTGAGAATCTAAATTACCGGTTGTAAGTTTTAATTTTGCATCAGCATTTGATGTTATATCAACAGAAGTTGCCCCTTTTATTTCGGAACCCAATGATATATCTATGTTCGCATTTGCCCTTGCACCGTCAAAGTTTTTATACATTTTATCGCTGAAATAGCTAAAAAGTGCTTCTTTTGAACTCCACGGCAACTGATCAATAGCATCGCCTATAGCCGTATATTGATCGGCATCTTCACCATTTGACAATTTTGCCAGTAGTTTTGGCATAATCCGCATTAATGCATCTGCGCCAAATAACTCAATCCATTTTTCCCAAAGAGGCGTAGTTAGCTGTATGTATGTTTCCGTACTGCTTTGAGCATTTGCCTTAACAGAAATGGTATCGGCTTTAATTTTTGTATTGCTGATTGAAACAGATGCTTTTGCTTCATCTGCCATGCCCATAGAACTTTTATGGATTTTATAACCTGATGTAGAATCTTGTGTATTTTCATTATTGTTATTATTGTTGCTTGCAGCTTTTTTTGCAGCTTCGCCGTACTCTTTTATGCTGTCTTCTGTTACTTCTTTTGCTAATTTTGCATTTGCCTCTATCTCAATATCATTTGATGCGATAAAAGAATCACTTATTGAAATTGCTGAATCATTTGATGAAAGTGTAGAGTTTTCATATGTATTATCAATAGTATTTTCGGTTGTACTTTGGCCTTTACCGTCCTGGGTAACTTCTTTCTTTTCAACTGTCTTTAGACCGTTTGCTACATTGATTGTAGTAGTTGTTTGATATTTTTTCTTTTCAGCATTGTTATTATTTACGGCTTCTTCAGATGTATATACGGTTGTAATAATTTCATCCTGCGCTCTGTTTGTAACAAGTTTAATTTTACCATTTTCAAGATTGAAACCTGAAGCACTTGTTATATTGTTTGAAACAAGGTCATTAAACAAAGCCTCAGCAGCAGCATTTGAAGTTAATGTATTGTTATTATTTTGAATCCCTGCAAAAATACCCGGATTAACAGCACCTTCAACCTGATTACCATTTTCATCAGTTTCTTTTGAGATATTAATCGATCTTGCATACGCTTCAACATTATTACGTGCAAAAATTCTGCCATGGATATCAATAGTCCCTGATGAATTTGTAATTAAGCTCTTATAATTACCATTTGCCAAATCAAATTTATAATCGGCCATATTTTTATAATCGTTGGCCATCAACCCGTTTTTAAATGCATTGTAGGCATTAGTTGAAGGTGCCATCATTGTTAATGAGCCAACATTCAATACCCCTGATGCACCGATTACCATACCGCCGGGGGAAACAAAAATTGCGTGACCGTTATAAAAAGCATTGTCTTTCATTGTATTGACAATACCATTGATATTAATTTGGCTATCAACTAAATTTACAAATTTTGAATAATCTTTGTAAATCAGATTTGCTATATCATTTTTTGAAAGGTCAAAATTCGCATATTGCCTGAAACCTGTATCGCCGGAAACTTTTGCCGCCTCAATATTGTACGTATTTCCATTAGGTGTAATGCCTGTAATATTAGAAGCCAAAACACTCGCAGGCAAATTCATCAAAAACATGTTTGCACTTAAAAATGCAGCAATTAATTTGCGTATATTTTTTGTTACAGCCATTATTATTCCCAAACGTTAATATATGTATAATTTTAACTCAAAACACAATATTTTTTGATATTTTAAGCTCAATTTATTTAAAAATTTTACACAATGTAATAATCAACAAAATTTAACGATTTTTATGCTAATATTTTGTCAGCAGGGATTATGAAAAAGGGAATTTTATTAAGTTTAGTATTTTGTGTTGCATTGCAAATACCAACATTTGCAGCAGATGTTTTTCCGAGTATAATTCCGGAAACCGGAACTATCAACACACATGATTTGGAAACTCTTAAACAACAACAAATAGAACAACAGGTTCAGGAAGATTTTAAAAATTACGAAAAACGTAAAAAAGAAGGAAAAATCAAACCTGAAAAACAAAAAAAAATTAAAGCAAAAGTTGAAAGAGCAAAAATTGAAGAATATGCAACAAAAGGCGTTTATGTAGAAAATATTGAAGTATCTCCATCACAGATTTTGACCAAAGAAGAAATAAAAGATATTCTTGAAGATTATACCAAAACAAATATTACATTTGAACAATTAAAAGAAATTGTAGACAGAATTAACAAACTTTATCTTGAAAAAGGTTATGTAACAGCCAGAGCATTTCTGCCTGAACAAACAGTTGAAAATGAAACAATAAAAATTGAACTTCTGGAAGGTAAAGTCGGAGATATTTCAATTGAAGGAAACAAATGGACACGAACTTCATATATTCGCAAAAGATTAAATTTTAGAAAAGGCGAATTGTTTAATCTTCAAACACTGGAAGAAAATTTAATGATATTCAACCGATATAATGATGGGGTTGAATTAAACGGAACATTAGCACCCGGTCAAAGTCAGCTCGGAACAACGGATGTAAATGTAAAAGTAAAAGAACGTTTACCCTTTCGTGTAACTGCTTTAATGGATAATGCCGGCAGATCAACTATTGGACGAGTTCGTGGCGGCTTGATGCTTCAAGATGAAAGCCTGTTTGGATTCAGAGATAAATTAACAATCGGGGCTTACGCAAGCAGATATTCCGTAACACCTTTTGCGGATTACAGTATTCCGGTAAACAAAAAAGACGGAAGAATAGGGTTTAGTTTTTCTTCGAGCAATTCGAAAGTCGGCTATGGTCCTTATAACATGTTTAACATAAAGAGCCGTTCGCAAAATTATTCTCTTTATTATATGCAGCCTTTATACCGAAGACCTTGGACTGAGTTGTCCAGTTATACATCTGTTTCATACAAAAGGGCGACAACAAGTTTTGACGGAATTGATTTATATACCGATCAGGTTACATCTGCTCAGACAGGATTAAGCTTCAGATATGATACAAAAAGAGGTATTTGGTATATAAATCAGAATGTAAGTTACGCATTTCCAATTTTTGACAGCAAATCAAATTATCTAAAACTTGATGGCGGCATTTTAAGATTACACGATTTTGGACATGGTTTTGTAGGAACATTGAGAGGTAATTATCAGGTTGTACCTACAAGAGAAATTATTCCATATTTGGATCAGTTTGTAGCAGGAGGTACCGCAACAGTAAGAGGTTATTCTGAAGGTTTGTTAATCGGTAGACACGGCTATGTGATAAGTGCAGAAATAATGTTTCCGTTTGGTCCAAGAGCCATAAAAAGCAAAAAAGACAAAGAAAAATATATTCCATTTATCGGTAACTACTTAAAGGGTTTTGTATTTGCAGATCACGCAGGTGTTTTTCCATACAAAGGAACCGGTCCGGGATCCGAAGGTTATGATTCTAATGACTTTTTAGCCAGCATTGGTTTGGGGTTAAAAGTTACTTTACCGGGGAATATAACTGCAAAACTTGCATGGGGTTTTCCTCTTATGAGAAACAGCCACGAAGCAGATTATCATCAGGGCAGATTCCATTTTGAATTAAGTCTGCAACCTGACTTTGATACACTTGTAAAATTGAGAAAACCGAAAAATGTTGAAAAAGTTAAAATTGATGATGAAATAAAATTTGTAAAAAATGATAAAAAAGAGAATATTTCTACATTACCCCCAAAACACACAGTTATTAAATCTTTAAGTAATGAGCGCAGGTATAATTTGAGTTATAAAAAGTAAAGTAAAATTTCTTGTAATTTAACATACAGAACAAGATTAAATTAACTATGAGATGGAGATTAAAAATATAAAGCCATGTTGGTTGGGTAAAACCCAACAAAAATCTCTGTGAGATTGAGCCATGTAGTAGGTTTAGCATACCTGCCCAACATTATTACAATGTCGACGGGGTTACTATTTTGGAACCCAACGACAAGAGAATTTTAGCAAAATTGAGGAATAAATTCAATATCTATCACAAGCTTGTTTTAACTATGAAACAAGCGACACAAACGTACTGTAATATAAGGTTAATTATGAGGAAACCAATAAATTAGAGAAGTATCTGAAATCCGAAAGTATTCATGTTATAGCGTATAATAGAGACCAGTCAGAAAAATTAATCCATATACATATTGAGTCTTTGCTGTTTTAACAATTGCAACTTTTCAGATAATATAGTATCCGCTTCTTCATCAAATAATTGACAGTATTGTTTTTTTGATATTCCGTATTGAGAATGTATATTGTTAAAGTCGTTGTCTAATGTGTCTATACTTGGTTGATAGACTTTGTCAACTATTTCTTTTTTTATTTGTTCTGTTGTTCCATATTTTTCTAATATATTGTTTGCATTTAATATGGTTTTACTGTATTGTCTTCTAAATTTATCAATATAATTATGTGGAACATAACCAGAATCAGAACAATAATCTTCCAATGCTAATGTGTTAACAACTTCAAAACCTTTAACAAATCCAGCATCTTTAGCCATTTGATAATCTTCCTGTGAATATTTATGTGGTTTTAAGTTGGAAACAACAGCATGAGTACAGCCCTTTACAAACACAAACGCAATTATAAAGCATACGATAAATACACCTTTTAATAGTATTTTAGTCACAATACTATCTTCTTTGTGTTCATTTTCAAGTTTATCATTATTTTCGCCTTGTTCCATATTTCACCTATGAGATTTTCAATCTAATCATTACATAATACAAGCACATTAGTCATTCATCACATGATAAATTCTTAAAATGGTGTCGACGGGGGGACTTGTCTTGAATTTTACTGTTTCTCGGACAAGTGATTTGCTTCACTTCGTTGTCGCAAATCTTTGTCCTCACATACTCGAGTTCGCTCGCTATCGCTCGACTTAACTCTTACGTAAAATTCGCTGAACCCCCAAAACTGGGCTTCCAGCCCGACCCAACTACATAATAAAAAAGATACTGACATTAGTCAATATCTTTTTTATTTGTCGACGGGGGGACTTGAACCCCCACAGCTCTCGCCACATGCACCTCAAGCATGCGTGTCTACCATTCCACCACATCGACATGGTATCTGATTACATTATAATCCTACTATGAAATTATCACTTGTCCAATACCGTCGATGTGCCGGATGTTGTCTGAGACAACCCTCTCCTCGGACGATACTTAATCGTCCTCGTCGGCAGAGTACCACATCGACATGGTATTTGATTATTTTATAATCCTACTATGAAATTATCACTTTACAATTATTGTCATTCTGAACTTGTTTCAGAATCTTTTCAAGCTCATCATACCACAAAAATTATTCTCATACAAAAAGATTATTGAAGTTCTTGTATTCTATTGTAAAATATCGGTATGAAACGGATAGTTTTAGGTTTGGTTCTGTTTTGTTTTACATTTATGCCCACATATTCACAAAATTTGGACATAAATTCACTCTTTGTTGCCCAAAATGGAGTCTTTACATACCACATACCGGATGATGATGAACAGGAACAATCCGATAAAAATTCTGAAAACGAAATTCCCGCCTCAAAAGATATAGTAAGTGATGATATAACTGCAGATACTTCAGGCATCCCAAAATATGACCCCGATAATAACGAAAATTACGATATCGATGATATGTACACTTATGTCCTTAAAGGTTATGCCGAATATTTTGATGATGAAGGTAATTCAGTGATTCTTGATTTACCTGATAATAAATTACTTGCGTTGAGAATAAAAAATCCATCTGCTATTGAAGGAAAATATTTTGGCTATTTGCAGGAATCACCGTCATTATTTGATTATAATTATTCAAAATATACCGGTTCTGAATACAGTATTGCACCTGTTTCAGGTAAAAGTTCCAGAAAAATCGGCAATTTCAGCGCAGGCACAACCTATTCACAGGGAATAGATTACGGCGAACTTGAACAATCCTCAGGAGTATTTACAAAATATCAATACAAAAAGTTTGCACTCAGTACATCATACGCAAAAACAGTAAATACAACCAATAATAACTATAACGATAATTTCTATATAATTCCGGAACTTCAGCTGAATCAATATCTGGCTATTAAAAATGTATTATCTGCCGACACTACAAAAAAACGAAAAAAAGCAGAAGTTGTTTTATCAGTAAATCCTTTTGGGAAAAGAGATTTTGACAGATTGAGATTTGAATTTGGCGCAAGCGAAACCTATGATGAAGTTAGCGATTCGTTCAAAAAACAATTTAAATTTATGACAAATTATAAATTTTAAGTTTAATGTTAATAATTGTAACAAACATTCCCGATTTCTTAAAGATTTGTTCCAAATACTCCGATTAAAGATATGTAAGTTTAATACATATTAAGGAGTGTAGAAATGTCTGAAAAAAGAATTATGGATGTAGAAGATTTGATGATTGATTACGCTGAAATGACAAGTTTTGATTTTGGCACTTTATCAAATGAAGAAATGGAAACATTGAACAGAATTACTGATAAAGAGTATATGAAAAAGCCGCATCCGTTTAAATATGGCAACTTCAAAATGGAAGATTTCTTCCGTGAATTGATGTCAAAAGAAGGTTAATAGCTGAGATTTTGGAGATATGTGAAATGGACAACGAAAGATGGTTATTTGAAAAAGGATGTTTCTTAGGATGCTGGAACGATGATATTGTTCCGCAAAAAAAAGAAACTCCGGTTGAATCAATCTCAAAATTGCAGGATAAAGATTTGAATACCCTGCTCTCAGAGCTTGAGGATATCAAACAACACATCAAAGATGTAAAAGAAAGACAGTGGCATTTGGCAAAACTGATTGAATACCATAATCACGGTTTTGCACAAAGTTAACGGCTACCGGACTGATTTACAAATTTATAGGGCATAAACAAGATGTTTATGCCCTTTTGTTTTATTCTTTTAATTATTAGTTAAAGTAAGATTTGAATCCTCTGCCGCCGGTATTCCAATAAAGATTACCCTGACTTTTTTGTTTTGTTCTGATTCTTACTCTCGGATTAGTTTGTACCGGTACAGGTTCACCCTTTGCTGCTGCATTTTGAGGAACCATATTTGGATCTGTATTTACCGCATTTGCCGGAATAAATGTTGCTTCATAAGTTCCGTCATTGTTAGTTGCGGCATTTGCTCCATCTGAAGATATGTATTGATTTGCTTCATTCGCAATTGGTGAATTCGCAACCGGTTCAGGACCAACCGACAATACAGTATCTAAAGGTAAAAGTTTTTCTGCACAAGCAAATGAAGGAACTAATATCATCACTGCTAATGCTAATAATGCTGTCTTTTTCATGTTTGACTCCTGTTATTCATTTTATATTACATTTTATATTATAATTGTATTATAACATAAATCCAAACAAAAATAAATTTGCTATTATATATATAAAGTAAATGGAAGGAAAAAATTGCGCGAAAGATTACCCGAATATTTAAAAAGACCAATCATAGATACTGAAAAAACAAGAGAAGTAAGGAAAATCTTAAAAGTAAATTGTCTTAACACAGTTTGCGAAAATGCACGATGCCCAAATAAAAATGAGTGTTACACAAAACATACGGCAACATTTTTGATAATGGGAAATAATTGCACACGCAATTGCAGGTATTGCAACATTACCTGTGCTAAACCTGAACCTTTAGACAACAATGAGCCAAAACATGTAGCACAGGCAGTCAAGGCATTGGGACTTAAATATGCCGTAATAACCTCCGTTACAAGAGATGACATACCTGATGGCGGAGCACAGCATTTTGCAAACTGCATTAATGAAATACGCAAACTTTGCCCTGAAACAAAAATCGAAATTCTGACTCCGGACTTTAAAAATAATAAAAATGCACTTGATTTGATAATCAAGGCACACCCGGATGTTTTTAATCACAACATAGAAACTGTCAAAGAAGTTTTCAAAACAGCACGACCTCAGGGTAATTATGAAAATTCTCTTGATGTTTTGAAATACATAAAAGATAACAGCGATATCAAAACAAAATCAGGTCTTATGATTGGTTTGGGTGAAACATTTGAACAAATTGAAAGTACTATGAAAGACCTGAAAAATGTCGGATGTGATATTTTGACAATAGGACAATATATTCAACCCTCAAAAGAACATTTGGAAGTGTCAAAATATTATACTCTTAATGAATATGAAATATTAAAGCAAATGGCAAAAAATGTCGGATTTAAAAACTTTCAAATCGGACCACTTGTACGCAGTTCGTACAATGCGGCAGGATTAATTAAATAACGACATCAATTTCTTGACCAAGCTCTTTGGTCAGTTCTGCAACCCTGCCCAGCTTGGATTTTCTGTCCATATAATGCCCTATATCCAAAAATATTTGGTGAAAATTGGTATTTTTCTTTTCAATGTTTGCAACATGCTTCAATGCTTTCTGATAATATCCGACATGCCCCGGAAATTTTATATCAAAAGCCATACATAAATTCTTTGCATCATTGTAATCAAATATACCTGAACCCATTTTTAAAAATGATGCTGTCGGAATCTTATGTCCAAAACTTATATTATTGCCAAAATCAACTTTCATATTCTTTATAAAACTCCAAAAAATACTTTTTGTTATTTTAATTCAACTTTTGTTCCGTCAGGAGTATCTTTCAGTACAATTCCGACTTCGTCAAGCGAAATTCTGATTTTATCTGCAATATCCCAATTCTTCTCTGCTCTTGCTTTTTTGCGAAGCTCAAGTATGTCATCCATCGAATTAAAATTTTGCCCTAAAGCCGCAGAAACAACAGAGATGGCTTTAGATAAATCATCTTCACTCAAGCCGGCTTTTTCAAAAGTAAAACCAAGAACAGTGCCCAGCTTATAAAGAATTGTATAAGCGTCTTTTTCGTCTTTATTTGCACGAGTCGTTAGATCAAACAAAACTGCAAGTGCTTTTGAAGTGTTCAAATCTTCATCCATTGCTTCACAAAATGCTTTATATTCGTCTGTTTTGGTAATATCCAAATCTTCATTAATCTGAGTTTGTTTTGCATTTGTAAGGCGCTTTGCTCCTGCCTGAGCCGAAGATAGTGCTTCATCTGAAAATTCGACAGGCATACGGTAATGATTTGTCAAAATGAACAATCTCAAAGTATTTGCATCATAATTTTTGAGCATATCATCAATTGTTAAAAAATTACCTAAAGATTTTGACATTTTTTCTTTATTAATAGTTACAAATCCGTTGTGAAGCCAATAATTTACAAATCTGCAATCATTTGCACATTCACTTTGTGCAATTTCGTTCTCGTGATGAGGGAAAATCAAATCAGCACCGCCTGCGTGAATATCGATTGTTTTTCCCAAATATTTTCTGTTCATAGCAGAACATTCAATGTGCCAACCCGGACGACCAACTCCCCATGGAGAATTATAACCGAATTTTTCGTCTTTTTTCCATAGAGCAAAATCAAGCGGATCTTCTTTTTGTTCCCCGACAGCAATTCTTGCACCGCTTTCTAATTGATCAATCGGCTGACCGGAAAGGGAACCGTATCTGCCAAATTTTTTAACCCGAAAATACACATCCCCGTTTGATTCATAGGCATAACCCTTTTCGATTAAATCCTTAATCATTTTAATCATTTCACCTAATGTTTTTGTTGCAAACGGCTCAATATCCGGTTTTAAATTATTTAATTTTTCCATAGAAGCCGTAAACTGTTTATACCAATATTGAGAAACTTCTTCCGGAGTTTTGTTTTCTTTTTCGGCTTTTTTAAGAATTTTGTCGTCAACATCCGTAACATTTCTGCAATATGTAACATCATACCCTTTAAACTTTAAATAGCGGTATAAGACATCCCAGGTAATGTAGCATCTTGCGTGCCCTAAGTGCGCATAATCATAAACTGTCGGACCGCAGACATACATTTTGACCTTATTATCTTCAATCGGCTTAAATTCTTCTAATTTCCCTGAATATGTGTTAAATAATTGCATAAAAAATCCCTCTTTTTGATAATCATACTACAAAAAGAGAGATTTTTTATGGTATATCAGAATTATTTTTCGCCGCAAAGTTTTTTAATATCTTGTTTCGATAAACCTGTTGCTTCAGTTAAATCATCAATGAAAATATCAAGATAATATTGTCCGCCATACTTTGGAACATCGTATTTGTCAAAATTACCGCCACCTCTTTCAGTTTTGTTATTTTTTAAACTTCCGGGAGGTAAATTAAGTTTTAATATGAATTTTGCTTCGCCAAAAGTTAATGGTTTTTTAGGATCCGCAAAATTTGAAATTCTTATAAAGTCGCCTGACTTATCATCAATAACGTAATTTAAGATATCTTCCAAAAAGTTAGTATCAATGTATTCTACATTGCCTGCTGCAATTTGTTTTTTCAAATTTTCTACGGCTTCTTTTTGCTTAGGGGTTAAATTCCCGGTATCAACCATTCGAATGTTTTTATTGGGTTGATTTTTTGAAGTACGTTCCGTTTTTGCCGCAGGGGCAACATAATTAGCAGCCGATACTTTGTTTACACTTTCTACCATTTGTTTCTCCTTATAAAGTATTACATGCTTCATTACGGCATACTTTATAAAAAACTTTAATTATATTAAGAAAAATTAACTATAATGTATCAAAAATTTCAAATACCGGTTGTTCAAGTTGGGCTACCGGTATTTTTTCGTCTAATTCCAAAGTAATTGTCGGAATATTTCTTTCTACCCCGCAATAAGTACCAAAACTCCCGGGAGTCGGGTAGCCGATACTCGGTTCAACAGGATATCCGATTATATCTGAAATTTTTTGAGCAATATTCTGTGCAGGCCCGTCATAGTTGACAATTTTATATGGAGCATGAAGTGTCAAAATTAATTTCGGTTGATATTTATCGATTATATCAATTACAAATTTCGTTTCAATTTCGCTTCCTGCAGATTTGCCCCCATAATAATCCTTAGGGTTGTCGCCCGCTGCACTTGTGTCTTCCCCCCAATTTTTAGTCGGGAAATTTCTGTTTAAATCAACTCCATTTGCGTTTGTTCTTGTGCTGCTTTGCAGTCCGTCAGGATTTAGACACGGGATAAATAATAAACCTTCATGATATTTTGCAGATATATATTTTTCAATTAAATACTTTCCCTGCGGCTCATCGCCATGAAAAACGCCGATAATCAGAACATTATTCTCTGATGATGTTCCGATAAGTTCTATTTTATTCTCGAGCTTTGTGATTGCAGATTGTAAGATATTCATTTAATAACCCCTCTCCCACGCCCTCTTCCCAAAGAGACGAGGAAAAAATTTATTCAAACAATGCTTCAATAAAATCGTCAGCATTAAATGGTTTTACATCTTCCATTTTTTCACCGACACCAACAAGTTTTACAGGAAGTTTCATCTCTTTTGCTATTGCAAGGATAATTGCACCTTTTGCACTTCCGTCAAGTTTAGTCAAAGCAGCACAAGTCAGATTTACACATTCCCCAAATACTTTTGCCTGTTGTAATCCGTTTTGTCCCGTATTTGCATCAAGAACCAATATACTTTCCCTGAGTGACTCAGGTGCCTGTTTATCTATAACAGTTTTAATTTTTTTTAATTCTTCCATTAAGTTGAATTTATTTTGCAAACGTCCCGCAGTATCGACTAAAATAACATCATAGTGCTCATTTCTTGCTTTTTGTATTGCCTCATAAACAACAGATGCCGGATCTGCTTTATCACGTCTTACAATATCTGCTCCTGCTCTGACGGACCAAATGTTTAACTGTTCTTCCGCTGCCGCTCTAAACGTATCTCCGGCAGCAACAAGAACTTTCTTCCCTTCCTGTTTAAATTTATACGCAAGTTTTGCAATTAATGTTGTTTTGCCGGCTCCGTTTACACCTGTGATAAAATAAATATTTAATTCGCCGTCTTTAAAATTTAACTCGATTGAACCCGCTTCATTCAAAGTTTTTTTAAATTCTTCTTTCAGATAATTTTTAAGCTCTGACGGTTTTGTACCTTTTTTGAAACGTAAATTATCCACAAGCTCTGCTGCGTAACTTACACCTAAATCAGCACTTATCAAAGTATCTTCAATATCATCAAGTACAAAATCCGAGTATTCTTCCTCTCCTGAATCAACATTCGCAAGCACATTTCCTACAAGCGATTTTGCGGTATTTGAAACCGTTTGCTTAAAATCTTCTATTTTTTCTTTAAAAAATCCAAACATAAGTCTATATTAGCATAAAATTTTTATTAAACAGTATTGCATTTTTATTTTTAAATTCTATTATATGTTTATATTGAAGAAGGAGTTAATTATGTTAGAAAAAATTGAAAAGTTCCAATTATTACTATTAGCAGTAATTTTAGGCATCTCAGGTGTTATTGCAACCATAATTTTTACAAATTCCATGTCAAAAGACGTGATTACCGTAACAGGTTCATATTCACAAACAGTTACATCTGACAAGGGCTCTTACGATTTTGATGTAATTGCAAGGGATAAATCAAGAGCTGCAGCTTATGCAACTTTGAGGAAACAAAAACCGATAATCATAAAATATTTAAAAGATAAGGGCTTTAAAGACAGTCAAATTGAAGAAAAATATGTAAACGGATACAATTTGTATAAAACAAATTATAACGGTAATTCAACTGAAGAAATCATAGGTTTTAATGCAAACCAAAAATATACGGTAAAATCTGATGATGTTGAAAAAATTAAAAAGCTTTCAACGGATATAAATAATTTAACCGAACAAGGCATAGAAATCAGCGGTTATGAACCGTCATATTTCTATTCAAAACTTTCCGATTTAAAAATAGAAATGCTTGAAAAGGCCTCTCAAGATGCCAAAAATCGTGCAAAAGCAATGCTGAAAGCAACACACAATAACGTAGGTAAAATTCAGTCACTTCAGATGGGTGTATTCCAAATTACCCCTGAAGATTCAAATGATGTTTCCGATATGGGTATAAGTGACTCTTCATCCATCAAGAAGAAAGTTACTTCTGTTGCAAACGTTACATTCAGAATTAAATAAAATATGAAAATTTTAATTGTAGATGACGTCCCGGGATGGGTCAGATTTCATCAGAACAATCTTGAATATTTAAATATAGAAAATTTGGAAATAGAAACTGCATGCAGCGCCAATGAAGCACTGGCTAAACTTGAAGTATCCGTTGATGCTCCATATGATGTAATTTTTACGGATATGCAGATGGAGAGTAATTATCTGCCAAAACTTGCAGGGCAATGGCTTATTGAACAAATTCAAATGTTTAAAGAATATAATAATACAAAAATTGTTATTATATCCGCATCTCCAAATATAGAGTTAATCGCGAAAAAATATGGTGTTAGTTATTTATCCAAATTCAAAGCACGAAATTCAGATGCTGAAGTTTACAGAGAATTTTTGTAATCTTCAAAATTCAGATTACCTCCCAGCCCGTTTTGACTGACATCTATACTGTATGCTCCGCATTCAACTGCTTTGAGCGTATTTTTTAATGCAAGCCCCTTATTGTTATGAGCATGAAAACTTATTTTTGAATAACCTGCATTTTTTAATTTAGAAAAGTACAGAGGAATATCATTTGGTTCGGCAATACTGTAACTGTCAGCAATATAAAGCCCCTCCAAAATATCTTTGTTCTTCCATTTTTCCAATATATTATAATGTTCGCCTGCCAGAGCAGTTATTTCCATAAGTTGCAAAAATACATTGTAACCACGTTTTTTAAGAGTTTCGCACAATTTAAGACTTGGTAAAATTTTGTCAGGATGGCATGCAATACGCACAAAATCAACCAAATCACTTTCAGCAGAAATAAAATCATTTGTATCAATTCTTTTATAATCCGCCATAATCCCTATTTTTAAATTACCTTTGTTTTTTACAAATTTTTCAAGCAATAACTTATCACAGAAGAAAAATCTGCCTTTATCGGCTTTGTCTTTTTTGTTTCTGTAACCTATCTCACAATAATCAATTTTTTCATTTTTAAGTTTATTTATGAGATTACAGACAAATTCATCATCAAAATTCCAATTATTTTGATGCCCGCCATCTCTTAATGTACAGTCTAAAATCATTGTCATAGACGTATTGTAGCATAAAGTACTCTCATGGGTAATTTATTTTTAAATTCACAGGTTTAATATAAATTTGAAATAAAGGAGTTTAAAAATGAACGCAATTATCCGAAAGTCTCAAAAAGCAATTATGAAAAGTTTTGACAATTTATTTATAGAAATGAGCGCAAAATACTGTAATCAAAAATGCAAACATTGTTATATAGATTTTCCGCAATTTAAAAAAATTGAAGATTTTATAAGTATCGAAATTATCGAAAAGGCATTGAATGATTTACGCAGTACAGATTTAAAATGTATTTATTTATCGGGAGCAGAACCAATGACTCATCCTGATTTTAACGCAATTTTGAGATTATGCTTAAAAAAAACTAATGTATGTATATGTACAAACGGTTCATTTATAAATGAAAAAAAAGCAAGATTTTTGAAAAAAGTCGAAGATGAATCTGATAATGAAATCATTTTTCAGATAAGTATTGATCATTATGATGAAATAAAGAATGATGATATCAGATACCGTGGGGCTTACAGACAAGCAGTTTTTGCAATAAAACATCTGCTGAAATATAATTTTAGACCAGTCATTACAGTTACAAATTATTATCAGGAAAACGAAAAAAATCTTATAAATGGTATTTTTGAAATATTTTCTGATTATGACATCAATGAACCATGCATATATATTAGACCATGGTATGACAAAAACAATAAAACAGATGAAATAACAGACCAATGGTCTGCATTAGATTGTGAATTCGGGAGAGTACTAACATCAAAAGGGGTCTATACATGCTCATTTTTAGCAAATGATTACAGAGGCAGAGCAGGTTCTACATTTGAAGATTATTCAAAAACAGTTCCCCTGGAAACAAATTTTTGTACCACATGTACAAGATGTTCACATCAAATGTTTGGCTTAAATTTTGATATTTTAGAATAATTACTGCATTTGAGAATATAATTTCAATTTGAAATTAATCAATAAAATCTGTTTATTCTTTTTATACGGAACAATTTCTACCGATTGAATATCAAGAAAATGTTCATGCTTATACAATTCTTTTAAGAAATTATTATAATTAGTGTAATTAGCAATCATTTCCATATTCAGACGAGCTGCTTTATATTTCCCGCCGGCACCTTTTACAAATGCATCATCCTGAGGATCATATTCATATTTAATCGTTCTGACTTTAATTTGATTTGCTCTTATCAGCTCCAGGATTTCCGTAAATTCTCCGGCAATAACAGCTTCAGTATTCATACCGGTTGCAGCCGGCTTATGGAAAGGTTTACTCTTGGCCGCACTTTCAGCCATTTTTCTGGCTTCTTGTTTTTCTTCCTCTTGGAATTTTTTCAATTTGGCATTTAATTCTTTTAATTCCTGTTCTTTTGTGGCAATTGTATTTTTGTACTGCATTATTTGTTCGATATTTGTCGCAAGCTGCATACCAAGCCAGACAGATAAAAGAATTGCACCTGCGGCAATTGCTATTGGAGTTAAAAATTGTTTTAATTTTTCATTATTCATAAGTTATTAATCCTTCAGATTATATTCATATAACATAATTTAACGGTTATTATTTGGTCTGTTATTCCCATTATTCTTGTTATCCCCGCCATTCTGGTCATTTTGGTTATCCTGATTAGCGGAATCATTATTTTGCCCGGCACTTCGGAGCGCATTCATAAATGATGATAACTGACCTTCATCCATATTTGTAATTTCGAAAACATACGGAGAATTATAAGCATTAGGACTGTTTTCTATAACATCTTCCAGTGAAGAAGTTTTTAAATCAAGTTTACTCAACCTCAATTTTGAATCTATCAGAGAGTCCTTCATATTTTGGAAGAATACATACACATCTTCTACCGTATTTGCGTATCCCTGAATATCGACATAAGAATCATCGCCCGTCATAAAATAACTTAAATAAAGATTTTTCGGAACGGAATCACCTAATGCTGAATATGCCATTACTTTTGTTCTGTTTCTTTTTAAAACATTCTCTATTTCCCTATAAGGATCAAATTCAGGACCGTTTTTACTATTATAATTTTTTAATTGAGTGGACGTGCTCAAAATTTCGCTGTCAAGTTCTTCTATACTGCTGACATATTTGTTCATATTCATAGAAGTAATACCCCATCCCAGACCTATTGGTATCACCAAAGCAATAAACAAAATTATACTGTACAACATTGCTTTAGGACGGGTTAAAATGATAGTTTTATTCGCACTTATAGGAATTTCTATAATATCGTTTCTGGCATATCCTTCCAAACACTGAAGAAAATTTATACTCAACGGGAATACTGAAGGATCAGGAAACATACCCGAAAGATGTAATGATACTTCAGACTGTAATTCCGGAATTAATGCTCTTGTAATATCAGACAAAGGTTTTTTACGATATTTGTTATCTTCAATGACAATAACTTTGCTCGTCGATTGTAATCTTTTGGCTAATTCTTTTGCAGAAACCAAATCAGTTTCCGATATAATAACCAGCGAATCAGACGTAGAACTCATTAAGGCAATTTGAGCGGCATTATCAATTGCGGAATATATTTCATTATCTTCAAATGATTTAATCGGCAAAGGTTCTTCATAAAAATCAGAAAGCTGTTTCCCCTGAAAACCAAAAAGCTGGAAACCACTGTTATTAACAATCATCAGACTCCAGTTTGATGTATCTGAATTCATTTCAGCTTCTGCATAACCACAGCTTATTAATCCTTTTAAATCCGAAACCAGAGAACATGTTATTTCAATGAGATTTGCTCCCATTTCTTTAAACATATTTCTGATTGTATCCATAACTTCAGATTGTATTGCAGTATAGAAAACACTTTTGGTATCTGAATTCAAAGATATAGGAGTATCAAACCAGTACGGAACAGGATCTGTTCTTTTAAATATGTATGTTTGGTCCAATTCATTAAATACAATGTTTTTGATATTTTCATCATCACTTGTAAGCGGAATATTATCTTTATATCCAAACCAAATTGTAGGCAAACTTAAATGAACATTGCATTTGGAAGGAGTAAGATTACATTCTTCAAACAATTTTTCCAATTTTGCACTAAACATATCATAGTCAGAGATTTCTCTGGTTGCTTCGTTATATTCTATTGAAGCATAAGCATAAGATTTCAAAAGATTAGTATGAGAATCCAAAACTCCCATTTCTATACGATTTGTCGGAGAAACGGCAATATATACTTCTGTTGCTCCCCCCAAAATATTATCTAAAAAATTTGCCATATATAACCTATATTTTTCTTTACTATAATCCTATTTTTATTATACAATATATTTTATAAATAAAAAAATCTTAACATAAATTTACACCCTTGAAAGGATATTATTTAAAGCAGATGGTAAACATCACGGATAAAATAAAAAACTTAAAGAAAGAAAAAAACGCAATTGTTTTAGCGCATTGTTACCAACCGGTTGAAATAGATCAGGTAGCAGATTACGTTGGAGATTCACTGTATCTTAGTCAGGTGGCTTCAAGAACTGATGCCGATATTATTGTATTTGCCGGAGTATATTTTATGGCACAAACGGCGAAATTGCTTTCTCCCGGGAAAAAAGTTCTACTCCCGCAAATTGAAGCAGGATGCAGAATGGCTGATATGCTGAGTCACAAACAATTAAAAGACTTTTTGGCAAAACATCCGTCTTTACCGACAGTTTGTTACGTAAATTCAACAGCAGAAGTTAAAGCCGAATGTGATATTTGTTGTACAAGCTCAAACGCTGAAAAAATCGTAAAATCTCTCGGGAAAAGCAAAGTGTTGTTTGTTCCTGATACATATTTGGGCAAATGGGTAGAAAAACAATTGGGAAATGTTGAAGTTATTACTTACCCGGGTTTTTGCCCTACACACTTGCAGATTAGACCGCAAGATATCGAAAATGCACGGAACAAATATCCGGATGCACTTGTTCTTGCGCATCCGGAATGTCATATGTCAGTATCTTCAATCGCTGATTATGTAGGTTCCACTTCAGGAATAATGAACTTTGTTGCCAAAAGTAAAAATAAAGAATTTATTATTGCAACAGAACAAGGCGTAACAGACAGACTTACAAGAGATTATCCGAATAAAAAAATAATTCCGATAAAAAACAATTTAATTTGCCCGAATATGAAAATGACATCATTAGAAGATGTTTTGTATGTTCTGGAAACTGAAGAAAACGAGATAATCGTTGAAGAAGATATTGCAAAACGGGCAGTAAATTGTCTTAACAGGATGTTAGAGGTTTCAAAATAATGGATAAAAATTTTGATATAATTTACGGCAAAAATTCTGTTATGGAAGCACTTAATGCCGGAAATCGTGAAATCAACAAGATTCTTATTTCGAAAAATATTCATACCGATGTAAAAATTGCAAAGATTAAAGAACTTGCCCAAAGCAGGGGTATAATTTTTCAGTTTGTCGGGAAGGAAAAATTTCAGCCGTATGATGAATTTAATCATCAGGGTATTATTGCCCAAATTTCTCCGATTAAGTATATGGAATTAGAAGAATTTATTGAACAGAGTAAAAATAAAAATAAATTTTCATCACTTGTAATTTTAGACGGAGTTGAAGATTCTCACAATCTTGGAGCAATCATCAGAACCTGTGTTTGTGCAGGAGTTGACGGAATTATAATTCCTTCCCGCAGAAATGTTCTGGTTAATTCAACAGTTGAAAAAATCAGTGCGGGAGCAATCAATTTTATTCCTATTATAAAAGTAAATAGCATGATTAACGCAGTACAAAAGCTAAAAGAAAACGACTGGTGGGTAATTGCAACTGATGCATCAGCAAAAGATAATTATTATGATGTTAAATATAACGATATGAATTTTGCGATAATAATGGGGGCAGAGCACGCAGGAGTGTCAAAATCATTATTAAAAGCATCAGATTTTACGGTAAAAATTCCGATGCAAAATAACTTCAATTCTCTTAATGTGTCGAATGCCCTGAGTGCAGTGATTTTTGAAACTTTAAGACAAAAACTCAAGAAATAATGAATGTTTAACAATTAGCCCCGCAATTCATTTCGTGCTATTATATGTGATAAGAGGATAAAATGAGCAAAGAATTTGATAGTTTTGGTATAATTTCCGATGAAATTTCTGATGAGAGCGTAGATTTTCACAAACTTCAGCTTGAGAATGAAGACGAAGAACAAGACGGAGAAGATGTATTAAAATCTGTTGAAGCACCAAAAATTCAGGAAAGTTTAGGGTCAGTTAATGCTGATGACAGTGTAAAAATTTATCTAAGACAAATCGGAAAAATTCCGCTTTTATCAACAGAAGAAGAGCTGGAACTTGCGAAGAAAATCCAGGAAAGCAATGATCGTTTTGCAAAAGACTTGCTTGTTAACGCAAATTTGCGGCTCGTTGTAAGTATTGCAAAAAAATATATTGGCAGAGGGCTGTCTTTTCTTGATTTGATACAGGAAGGAAATGTCGGTTTAATTAAAGCTGCAGGACGTTTTGATTATCGTAAAGGATATAAATTTTCAACTTATGCAACCTGGTGGATTCAGCAGTCAATTACAAGGGCAATCGCTGATAAAGCAAGAATTATCAGACTACCTATTCATATGATTGATTCCATAAGTAAAATCCGCAAAGCAACTCTTGATTTGACATCTGAGCTTGGCAGAACACCAACAAAACAGGAAATTGCGTACAGAATGGGATTATCTGTTCAAAAATTAACCTCAATTATAAAATCGGCTCAATCTACAATAAGTATGGATACACCTGCAACAGGAGATGAAGAATCTTCAAAAATTGCGGATTTTATAGTCGACAATTCAACAATTACTCCTGACAGTAAAGTTTCTCAGGACAATTTATTAGAAGATATCAGAACAATTTTGAACCAATTAAGCCAAAAAGAAAGAGATGTTTTGATTTTGCGATACGGACTTGATAATGACGGAACAAAAAAGACGCTTGATGAAATCGGGACTCAGTATAATGTATCGAGAGAACGTATTCGACAGATTGAAACAAGAGCAATTTCAAAACTTAAAAAACTTTGTAAAAACGAAAAACTTCGTGACGGTTTAGTAAATTATTTTGCGACATAAATTAATTATATATTGAACTGAAAAACAAATACTCAAGAATTTTTATCTTTTAATACTAGCTCCATATCTAAAGCTTCTGCAATTATTTTCATTTCAGAATACCTGATTGAATCTGATTTTAATTTTTTTGATAATAAATCTAGTGAATATTTTTTGTCAGAATGTTCAGAAAGGTAATTTGAAAGATAAGTTAATGTTACCCCTTTTTTTGCTGCTAACATTTTAATTTCATTTCTTGTGTTCATAGGCAATTATTATAGTATATTTTCTACAAATAGAATTATTTTTCTAATTTTCTTGACAAATATAGAATATATTATATATAATTAGAAATATATTCTATAAAGGTAAATAGATGAAGGAATTGAATAATAAACAAAAAATAATTGTAAAAAATATAAGTTCAATATTAGAGTTTTTAAATGAAGAACAAGATTGGCTAAGTATTGCTTATGAATGCAGTTTGAGTGATATGGATGATGTAGCAGGAAAACTTGAAAGAATATTATACGTGTTACTTGAAAAAAAACAAAAAATATATAATTTTACAGATAAATTTTGGAACGATTTGTACGAATTATTATAAAGAGTACAAAATAAATATTTTGTACTCTTTATATAATAATAAATTTCATAATTACTATAACTTGAATTTATTACGTTACATCATGCCCGGCATACCGCCCATTCCTGCGGGCATTGCAGGAGCAGCAGATTTTTCTTCCGGCAATTCAACAACTGCAGCTTCGGTAGTCAATAACATAGAAGCAACTGATGCTGCGTTAGTTAATGCTGAACGTGTAACCTTTGCAGGGTCAACAATACCTGCCTGGAACATATCAACATATTTGCTGTTTAATGCATCATAGCCGTAGGCGCCTTCTTTTTCAAGAACACAATCTACAACAACATCTGCCTTAGCACCGGCATTGCGCGCAATTGCTCTTAGCGGTACATCAAGGGCTGCAGTCAAAATCTTGTAACCGACTTTTTCATCATCTGATTCAAACTCAATGGATTCAAGATTTTTAGCAAGTTCTTGCTGAATTCTCAACAATGCAACTCCACCACCCGGAACAATACCTTCTTCGTTAGCAGCTCTTGTTGCGTTCAGAGCATCTTCGATTCTCAGTTTTCTTTCTTTAAGCTCAACTTCACTTGCTGCTCCAACTTCTATCAATGCAACACCGCCTGACAATTTGGCTGCACGTTCTTGTAATTTTTCTTTATCGTATTCTGAATCTGAGCTTTCAATTTGTTTTTTGATAATTCTGATTCTGTCAGCAACAGCTTCTTTTGTTTCTTCACCTACAAC
>CADCNV010000005.1 GCA_902802825.1 uncultured bacterium
ATTTTATATCAGGAAACCCAACGGCTAAGAACATGTGCTTAAAGACACTCCAAAGTCTTGCATTGTATCAAGATCCTTATGCTTGTGTCCTTAGTTGCTCGGATTCAAGAGTTGTGCCTGAAATAATTTTTGACTGTGGCATTGGAGAATTGTTTGTTGTTCGTGTTGCAGGAATAGCTGTCGGTCCGAATGTAAAAGAAAGTATTGAATATGCTGTTAAAAAGTTACATGTACCGCTTCTAATACTTTTAGGACACGATGACTGCGGTGTAATGAAATATGCAAACGAGCAATACCCAAATATGCCAGAGCATTTTCAATCTATCCTAAAATCTGTTTATCCTGTAATCGACGGTGTTGGCAAGTTTGACTGTAACAACGAATTTGCCCGTAAACATACCTTATGGGTAGAAGAATATTTGCTGAATAATTCCGAAATAATAAAAGATGCAGTAGAAACAAATAAACTATATATTGCCAAATGCCACTTTGACCATAATACAGGCGAAGTTTCACTTCTCTAAAATGAGAATTTCCGTTGCTCAAAACAGGACAAAAGTTCGTCTATATCTGCATTTAAACAGATTATGGTATATTAGGTAAATTATCAGGTTTTACAAGGGTAGTCTGTATTTGAGCCTATTTTTATATAGGTTTATATAAAATTTCCAAAATTGCACTTTGTGTGGAGATATTTATTTTCTCCCCCAAAATTTTTAATTAAAATATAGCGGAGGAATTTTATTTTTGTCATACAACACAAAACAACCCTGTTAAAAATTGCAGGGCTGGTTAGGTTATAATTTTCAACAATAGATTTTATTACAAGAGCTTCTTCATCTCCTGATTTAATTTTTGCATATGAAATTCAATTGACTTATATATATTTATAAGTAGAATTACATTATGAAAAAAATAGTTTTTGCACTAATTTTGATTGTTTTTGTTTGTATTCCTACTTTTGCAGCAAAAAAATATTATATAAAAAATGATATTGATTATGATTTACAATTTCTATGCTTTAGTGAAAAAGAATGTTATAGTTTAAATCCCAATATTATTGAAGTAAAAAATAAGAAGTTTGTTGGTTTTGGGGCATATCATTATTATGATTTAGGTTCATATAAGCATGATAAGAAAACAAATACTTATAGTGTTGATGTTTTAGTAGATAGAGATCCCTCTACCGACTTAGACGTTTGTAACAAATGTCCTTTCGATAGAGGGAATATTACTCATCTAATATTTTTGCTAATTTATAAACCTTTTCCTAAGAAATTTAAGGCGACATATAAAGGTTTTGTATCAAGTGAAGATATTGTAAAATATGAGAATGGCAAACCTATTTCGCATCACATAAATTACTTAGATATCTATTATAATAACAACGCAAATTATATTAAAGATTTAAAGCATTGGTTAAATTATTTCAATAAAGATGTTTTGAAAAAGTTTGGCACTCAATATAGTTCAAATTATGATGTGGAAATAGAATATATTATTCCTTATTACATAAATGAATAGTAAGGATAAATTGCTACTTTTTGATTATTTTAATTTCTTCTCCATTAGCATTAATGTATCCGAAATCCTCATTTAATTTCACTACTCCTGCGAGTTTTTTCCAAAATGGTGTAGCAGTAAGGTATGTTTCATTGTTTATATATTCACCGTTTTTATTTATAAACCTTCTTGTCGGATCTGGAATATCTCCAAAAACCATTGCAACTCCATTATAAAAATATGGGTCAATTGTATAATCTCCGCTACCTCCAGGATTACATGTATTCAATTCTATTACTGTTTTACCTTTTTTATCCGAATAATTTATGCATCCTAAAGAACAATGACAGTCACCTGTACCATTGTTTACTAAATATGGGAATGGACCATCTTTATCCATTTTATATTTAGAACTTGGCGAAAGATACTCCATATTTCTTATTCTTTCTTTATTATTGATATAATCTATATTTATATTTGACCTATCTTCTATAATATAACCTTGTTTGCTTTTAGAGATAACTTCCCCTTTATCATTTACTATTATTGAAGTATTATCTTTGAGATTTATAATTGCTTTATCTTCGTAAAATTCTGGCATATCATCTTCTCCAAGGTCTTGATTAATACCAATTACTGCATTGCAAGGAATCTTTGTTATAATATTCCCTTTAAAATTCATAATATATAAACTTACCAATATATTTTTATAAATGCCTTCTTCTTTCAGTTCTTTAATCTTTTTTGCCAAAAATACTTTACCCTCAGAAAAATTGCCCCAATAATCAAATTCTTTTGGTTTAAAATTGACTATAATTTTTCCAGTTTCATTAATAAATGCCAGCTGATTATTTTTATTCAAAACAGGATATAAATCTTGACTATCATTAGATTTAGAAAATGCACATAATATATTTGTACTTATACTGATGCATATAAATAAAAATAAAATAAAAAAATACTTTTTTTAATAAGTTTAAGATTTATCATAATAAATTAATACCAAATAAAATCAAAATCTTCAATAATCAAAAATAATGGTAAAACATTTTGTTTATTTTACCATTATTAGAAAATATTTAGAAACCTGGTAAATATTTTTCAGGGTTATCACTTTTTCCGTTCTTTTTTACTCCAAAATGCAAGTGTGGACCAGTTCCTATTCCAGTATTCCCACTTAATGCAATATTTTGTCCTTGTTGTTCAAAACCTTGAGACCTAATAAAAAAACCATTGAAAGAAATAAAGGAAAAGAAATTCCAATAAGTCCTAATTGGGTAAATGACAGATTTCATGACTTGCTTGAAATATATTTTAATAATAGAAAATATATGAGAGTTCATGATTTGATGGGTGAATTCGTAGATTTAGCAAGGGTATCAGGTATGTCTATGGAATACATTTCAGGTGAAGTTGGACACGCAAGACCATCAACCACATGGAATATGTATTCCGAAATTTTCAATGAAGAAGCTAAAGAAGCACAGCAAAAAATGCAGGAATTGTTTGCTAATGTGATATTTTGATTGAACATATTGTTGAACATGATATAAATAAAACTAAAAAAGGGTTTCGGCAAATCGCTGAAACCCTTTAAAATTCGGAAAAGGTGGGATTTGAACCCACGGTGCAGGTAACCCCACACAACACCTTAGCAGGGTGCCGCCTTAAGCCACTCGGCCACTTTTCCAATTGCGGCATAACCTTTACCAAGATTACGTTAATCATATTAACACAAACTTATTTTTTTGAAAACCCTTTAAAAAAAACTTTTTGTACGCTATAATAAATCATATATTTTTCTGTTGTCATTCTGAGGCGAACGTAATTAGGATTCTTCGATGAGTTCAGAATGGTATATAGCCGAAGAATCTGGCAATAGTTATTCATTAAAATTCCTTAAATATTATAGGGGGCAAATATTATGATTCAAATGAAAGTTATGGGCATTGCCCTTGATACAAGAACAGGTTCACCAATAGTTGTTCTGCATGATAAAGAAAATCGCCGTGCTTTGCCTATCTGGATTGGTTCTGCCGAAGCAAGTTCTATTATCCGTAAAATCGAAAATCTTGCTGTTGCACGCCCAATGACTCACGATTTGATTATTTCTATGGTCGAAAAAACAGGTTATAAAATTGCTAAAGTTGAAATTAATGACGTCGAAAAAGAAACATACTACGCAATAATTTATTTGGAAAATAAAGATGGAGAAGTAGTTGAAATAGACGCACGTCCTTCCGATGCAATCGCAATTGCAATAAGAGTTGAGGCACCGATTTTTGTGAGTGCAAAAGTACTTTCTGCCGGTTCTGTTTCTACTGACAGTGCAAAAGACGCACAAGAAGCCGAAGAATTTAAAAACTTTATCCAAGATATTAAGCCGTCTGATTTCTCAAAACTTTTAAAGGATTCTGATCACCACGAAAGTGAACAGTAAATAAATTTGCATAAATAAAAAGCGGATATTTAATATCCGCTTTTTATTATTTTAATTTCTTTGAAACCCAATTTTCTAATATTTTCAGCGGTGCGCGGGTAATTGCTAATGCCCATTGCGGTATTGTTTTTGTTATGACAGAACCAGCACCGATATTTGCGCCCTGTTCAACTGTTACGGGTGCTACTAAAACCGTATTTGAACCGATTTTGACATCATCTTTCAAAATTGTTTTTGATTTTGTCTTTGAAATAGGATCATAATTTGCTGTAATTGTACCGGCTCCAATATTTACCCGTTCGCCTAATTCACTGTCCCCAATGTATGAAAGGTGACCAACATTTGTATTTGATGAAATCTTTGATTTTTTAACTTCAACAAAATTGCCGACCTTTACATTGTCGCATACTTCAGCCCCGCCTCTTAAATGCGCACAAGGCCCGATTTTGCAGGATTTGCCGATTATATTTTTACCCTCAATATATGTAAACGGATAAATAATAGTATCCTGTCCGATTTTTGTGTCTTCACTAATCCATGTTGAATCTGGATCAACAACGGTAACTCCCTCTGCCATAAGTTTTTCAATATGACGTTTATTCATAATTTTAGATGCGGTTGCAAGATTAGAACGGGAATTTATTCCGTAAATTTCATCCCTATCTTCTAAAATGTATGCATTAACATTTAGGTTTTGGGTTTTGCCCCAGGAAATAATATCTGTCAGATAATATTCTCCCTGTGCATTGTTGGTTTTGAGTTGTGAAAATGCACCTTTTATTTTTCCCCAATTTAAACAATAAATTCCGGCATTAACTTCTTTTACAGCTTTTTGTTCAGGTGTTGCATCTTTTTCTTCTACAATGCATTTTAGAGAATTATCAGCTTCTCTTATAATTCTTCCGTAATTTGTCGGGTCTTCAAAAATAGTACTCATTACAGTCAAATCAGAGTTATTTGAATTATGAAATTCTACAAATTTATTTAAAGTTTCTTCTTTTATAAGCGGGGTATCACCGCATAAAATCAGGACTAAACCGTCATAATTTTCTAAATTCGGGCAAACCATAGAAACGGCATGTCCTGTGCCAAGCTGTGGAGATTGCAAAACAGTTTTGGCATTTTCGTAATTATCTTTTACAAATTTTTCGACTTCCTCAGCGTGATGTCCCACAATTACAAATTGTTCGTCAGTTATATTTTTTACATTATCAATAACATATCCAAGCAAAGTTTTACCCATAATTTCATGCAAAACTTTTGGTGTTGTCTGAGATTTCATTCTTGTACCTTTGCCTGCGGCCAAAATTACTGCTTTTATATTCATATCATTCCTCGTTTTATTGCCGGCATGATAATACCGTTCTGTTGTTTTCTTTTTTCATTGTTATTATATCAAAAATATATTTTAAGAATTATATCTTCTTTGTTCATGTTAATATAAGTATTGCATGAAGTATTTATAAGAGGGATATTATTATGGCAAATAAAGTTGTTATTGGTGCGCAGTGGGGCGATGAGGGTAAAGCAAAAATTACGGATTTGCTTGCGCAGGATGCTGATTTAATTATAAGATACCAAGGTGGTTGCAATGCCGGTCATACAGTAGTTGCGCACGGTAAAACATTTAAATTCCACCTTATACCGTCAGGAATTTTATACAAAGGCAAAACTTGCTTAATTGGTAACGGAACAGTTGTTTTGCCTGAATATTTTGAGCAGGAAATTGAGGGCTTAAAAAAAGAAAATATTGATCTTTCAGGTCTTAAAGTCAGTCCTCTTGCGACAATAACAATGCCTTGGCATACGGAAGTTGACGGATACAGCGAAGATAATGCCAAAAAAGGTAAAATCGGTACAACCAAAAAGGGGATAGGCCCGACTTATACGGATAAAATGGCAAGAATTGCCCTGAAAATTGAAGATTTATATTCAAAAGAAGCGCTGGAAGAAAAATTAGACGTAATTTTACCGTTAAAAAATAAACAATTGAAAGAATTATACGGTTTGAAAACTTATACAAAAGAAGAAGTTTTGGCTTTGTGTGAAAAATATGCCAAAATTTTTGAGCCGTACGTTTGTTTTGAATGGCAGGAAATGCTCCAAAAATTCAAAAAAGAAGGCAAGAAAATTTTATTCGAAGGTGCGCAGGGCGTAATGCTTGATGTAGATTTCGGGACATATCCGTTTGTAACAAGTTCAAATCCTGTTGGCGGCGGGGCATCAACCGGTTCAGGTTATGGGCCGAAAATGATAGATGAAATTATCGGGGTTGCAAAAGCGTACGTAACAAGAGTGGGTGAAGGACCTTTTGTAACCGAATTAACCGATGAAATCGGCGATACAATAAGAGAAGTCGGACATGAATTTGGGGTAACAACAGGACGCCCGAGAAGATGCGGCTGGTTCGATGCTGTTACAATGAAGTATGCTTGTCTTGTTGGCGGATTAACTTCTGTTGCACTCACAAAAATCGATGTTTTTGACAAGTTTGATGAAATTAAAGTTTGTACCGCATATAAAGATACGCGTGACGGAAAAATTTACACATCTTATCCGACAGATGTTTATATTCACAAGTATTTAGAACCGGTTTATGAAACGCATCAGGGTTGGGGTGAAGATATAACGGGAATTCGTAAATATGAAGATTTACCGTTGAATGCGCGTAAATATCTTGAACGGCTTGAAGAAATTCTTGATACTCCGATTTCAATAGTTTCAGTCGGCCCTGACAGAGAACAGACTATTTTTAAAAATTAATAAATTGATATTACCCTGAAAATAAGTATAATGAATAGGTAATGGACAATACAATTGATACAAGTGCAATAGATGATTTGAAACAACGAGTCAAAAACAAGCTTGATGAAACTCAGTTGTTTACTTATCGTGGTTCGGTTTCAAAACTTTTGGGTTTGACTGTTGAAGTAAAACTTCCCGGGTTAAAAATCGGCGATTTATGTTTTATCGAAACTTATGACGGCAGGCAAAAGCCGGCCGAAGTTCAGGCGTTTAAAGGTGAAGTTGCACAATTATCTTTACTGCTTGATGGTGAAGGCATAGGACAGGGCAGTCTTGTAACCTCAACAGGCAGACCGATTACTATACCTGTCGGAGATTTTTTACTTGGCAGGTTGATTGATCCTATGGGCAATCCGCTGGACGGGCGTCCGTTAGATATTGAAAATGCGCAGTGGCGCAATATTGAAGGACCGCCTCCCGGCCCGTTTGAAAGACCGATTATAACAGAACAGTTTTCAACAGGTGTAAGAGCAATTGACGGATGTATGACAATGGGCTGCGGGCAGCGTTTAGGGTTATTCGCCGGCTCAGGTGTCGGTAAAAGTACGCTTTTAGGTATGATTGCAAGAAATTCTGATGCTGATGTAAACGTTGTAGCGCTGATAGGCGAACGTGGCAGGGAAGTTAAAGAATTTGTCGAAGATGCTCTTGGGGAACTTGGTATGTCACGTTCCGTTATTGTATGTTCAACAGGTGATAAACCGCCGTTGATACGTCAGAAATGTCTATTGGCTGCTACGGCTGTTTGTGAATATTTCAGGGATCAGGGCAAAAAAGTATTTTTAATGACAGATACAATAACACGTTGTGCTATGGCAGGTCGTGAAGTCGGTTTGTCTTTGGGTGAGCCGCCTACGATGAAAGGGTATCCGCCATCAATATTTTCATGGCTTCAAAAGGCATTAGAACGTGCCGGTAACAGCGAAAAGGGCTCTATCACCGCATTATACACCGTACTTATGGAAGGTGATGACATTAATGACCCGATAGTTGATATTGTGCGTGGTATTGTTGACGGTCACATTTTCTTATCAAGAAAAGTTGCGGAGTCTAATCATTATCCTGCAATAGATGTTTTGGGAAGTATTTCCCGTCTGATGAGTGCAATTGCTGCCCCCGAGCACAAACAGGCAGCCGCAAAATTACGTACAATAATGTCTTTATACAGAGAAAATAAGGATTTAATTGATGTCGGTATGTATCAGCCGGGTTCAAACCCTCGGCTTGATACGGCAATTGAGATGATGCCAAAAATTAATGCATTTTTGCAACAGCGTACCGAAGAAAGCGTAACAATGGAAGGTACTATCGGTCAGCTTGTTGAAATGATGCAGGATGTCGAAATTTAATCAATATTATTTTTTTTGTATTTTTCATACAAATCCGGTCTGCGGAGTTTTGTGCGCTCAATCTGCTGTTCCAACCTGAATTGTGCAATTTCTTTGTGATTACCGTTTAAAAGCACTTCCGGAACACACAATCCACGATATTCTCTCGGTTTGGTATATTGCGGATATTCCAAAAGTCCGTCAGAAAAACTGTCATCATGTGCTGATTCAATTTTACCTAATGTCCCTTCTATTTTGCGGCTAACTGCATCTATAAGACACAGAGCAGGTAGTTCTCCGCCTGTTAAAACAAAATCTCCGATGGAAATCTCTTTTGGTTTAATAATTTCTCTTATTCTTTCATCAAATCCTTCATAATGCCCGCACAGCATAATTATTTGGTCATAATTCGCAAAATCGCAAACGAGTTTTTCGTTTAACGGTTCACCTTGCGGGGAAAGCATTATGGTAATTGTATTATTGATTTTTTCAATACTTTCATACGCATCAACATATGGCTGGGGCGCCAAAACCATACCTGCTCCGCCGCCATAAGGGGTATCATCAACTTTTTTGTGCTTATCGAGTGTAAAATCACGCGGATTAACTGCCTGAACTTCAAAGACTCCATTATCTTTGGCACGTTTCATTATGCTGATATCACAATAATGTTCAATAACTTCAGGGAACAATGTTAAAACGTCAAATCTCATTCCAAAAGCCCCTCAATGTTATTTATGATAATTTTTTTATTTTTTATATCGACATCAGGCACAATTGCTTTGACAAATGGAATCAAACAAATGTGTTTGGTATTTGTTTTTACAGACAAAAGATCCGTCGCTCCATTATTTGAAACTCCGATTACAAAGCCCAAATTTTCATTGGTTTCTTTGTCATAAATGCCCATTCCGACGAGTTCATCAATCAAAAATTCATCTTCATCAAGGTTTTCTCTGATAGTATCTTCATCGGTGAATAAAAGCATTCCTTTATATGGCAGCAGATCATTTATTGAATCAATTCCGTCAAACTTAACAAGTAAAAAATTTTTATTGGGTCTGCATGAAGTAATATCGAGTTTTTTATAATCATTTCCGTCTTTTAAATAGACACAACTTAAAGACATAAAAAATTCTTGCCGATTTTTAGAATAACCGACTTTTGCTTCACCTTTAATTCCGTGAAAGTTCAGAATCTTACCGACAGAAACATATTTACTCATAATTATTCTTCAGAATCTGACTTTTTAGGTCTTCCTCTTTTTTTCTTTGGTTCGTCCTCGGCAGAAGAAGATTCTTCGGCTTTTTGATTCTTAAATTCTTCAGGAACATCCGGCCTGTCCTGATTCCAACGTTCCATACCCATTTGAGCACGAACAAGACCAATACCGACGTGAACACGCCATTCATCCATCTTTAACTGAGCAGCAATTATTTTGTGGCACCCGATAGGTGGAATAGGTAATAGCGGTTCATAAAGCATTTTGATAGCATTCAACTGATCCGGTGTAATCGCAAGTTTACGTTTAGGATAAGGTAATTTCGGAAGCATCATTTTCTGGCGTATCAAATTAATCCCGAAAAATACTTTTCTTGGTTCTAAACCGATTTTTTCACCGATAACTTCATGAGCATCCGGATTTGGCAACGGAAGCATAAGTTTATACAAAAGTTCAATTTGTTCTAATTGCTCCTTGCTCACTAACAATGGCTTAGGTGCCTTATTCCTGTTATTTTGCGGACGTCTGTTATTATTAAATCTGTTATTTTGCGGACGTCTGTTGTTAAATCCGCCTTGTTGAGGTCTGTTATTATTGTATCTGTTGTTAAATCCGCCTTGCGGGCGATTGTTGTTATATGGTCTTTGACCTCCTTGACGATTATCTCTGTAACCGCCCTGATTATATCCGCCCTGACGGTTATCTCTGTAACCGCCCTGACGATTATTGTAATTACTTTGACGAGGTCTGTAATTACCCTGATTATATCCGTTCTGATTATTATATTGGCGAGGCGGACGTCTGTCTTCATCTTCTCCGCCCGCAGAGTAACTGCTGTAAAATTGTGGAGCAGATTCATTTTCTGTTGTTTGCGGATTAAAATTTTGTTCTTTAGGAGCTTCATTTCCCTGAGAATCAATCATCATATTTTTGTCGGGGTACAAACAATCGGGGCAAATAACCCTTTTAGGATTCTTTGTTTCGAATTCACGACCGCACTTAATGCACTTGTTTACATACATAATAAAAGCCTCTTAATTAAATAAAATAAAAATTACAATAAAATAAAACTTAAAATAAATTTCCTCACAGTATAAATCAATTTAAAAATAAAATTTAACTCTATATTAAAATTGTAACATGTATTTTAAAAAATGTAAAGTCCTATAAATGAATTATATTTTCCCTCTTTACAAATAAATTTTAGTTATATATTATTTATTCAAAAAAGGAGAAAGAATATGAAAAAGATTGTAATGGGTTTATTGGTAATTTGTACATTGTTATTTATGTCAAATGCATCAATGGCTTGTAACTGCGGATGTGATAAGTCAAAGATTGGTACAGAAGTTGAATGTTCCAAAGATTGTGACTGTGGATGTAAAAATGGCGAAGAATGTAAATGCGCCAAAGAAAAAGCACAATGCCATAAAAAAGAATGTTGTAAAAAATGTTCTTGCGGTTGTCAAAACGGTGAAGAATGTAAATGTAAAAAGGAATGTGACAAATCTAAATGTGATAAATCAAAATGCGATAAAGAAAAATCTTTGATTGATGAAATTAAGTCTTCAACATCTGTTTCAGAAGAAACAACCTGTCCTAAAAAAGAATGCTGCAAAAAATTTAAAAAGTGCAAAAAATTAAAAAAAGATTGTAAAAAAGGTTGTCCGTTGAAAAAAATTATAGAAGAAGCTGAAGTTGCAGAATAATAAAAGCTTATATTAAAAGCGGTTGAAAATGATTCAACCGCTTTTTTTACACAATTGTTCTTATATTTTTTCCTAAAACTTCAGATTCAATACCGAAATGTCTGATTATATCTCTGTTCTCTTCAGCGTTTTTTTTAATAATCGCTTTTGTTTCACCTTGTGTGGTTTTAAAAAGTATTGTTTTTGGTAAAGAAAATACGATGTTTTTATCAAAATTTTTTGCAAGAATTTCTTTTACTTGTATTTGATCTATTTTCCCTGTATAAACAGGAGTCCCGTCCGGACCTTCTTTAGGGATGTATATGTTTGATTGCGGATGTTTTGTATTAATTTGCAGATATAATTTTTCCGGAATCATATTTTTTAAAATCCATTTGGCCCCTTTTATAAGAGGGAATTTCCCGTTCTCATCCGCACTTGCAATCATTTGGCCTTTAATTGTGTCTTCATCTATTCTTTTATAGCTGTATACTCTTTTATTCCCTTTATTGTCAGTTATATCGACAATTTTACCGTCATCACATATCAGTTCTTTTTTGGCACCTTTTTCAGTTAATAATAATTGGGTGGTACCGCCATGAGAATTTGTTTTACTAGCAAGTATACTCCCGTCACCATACATCGGACTTACTTTTGTCCATTTTTTATAAAGTTTTCCATTACAAAAATTAGGTAAATTTTCGACTTTTATCATTGTAAATCTCCACCAATATATAGATATATCATAGCATATACAAATATATGTGCAAATTTCGTGTTAAGTAAAATTAAATTTTTTTTAATAAATTTGTAAAACTGCCTGTAACATGTAAAATGTATGCAAGGGATAAATATTAAGGAGGGAATATGAATAAATTTTTGAAAATGGTTTTATCCGTCGCGGTGTTTTGTTTTGCTGCTGTACCTGTAATGGCTTATCCTGATGTAGATGAGAGTTATTGGGCATATCCGCAGATTAATCTTCTTACGGAAAAAGGAGTAATTGTCGGATATCCTGACGGGACTTTCAAACCGGATGAAAATGTGACAAGAGCGGAATTCGCTGCAATGGCTATAAGGGCTTTGGGGCAAGAACATACAAAAGTTGTTCAGCCGGTTCATTTTACTGATATTGATGAAAATCACTGGGCATATTCTGATATTCAGAAAGCTTTGTATTTTGAACTTGTTTCATGCGATAAAAACGGCGAATTGTTCAGACCTGATGATTCAGTGTCAAGAGCAGAATCATTAACTGTTGCTGTTAATGCTTTGACTACCGAAACAATTACTCCTGCAAAAGCAAAGGAAGTTTTGGAGAAAAAATATATTGATACTCATACAATTCCCGAATGGTTTATAATTCCTGCCGGAAAAGCAGAAATTTTGGGAATGGTTGTTGTTATGCCTTCTGAAAAAGACGCGGAATTAGCAGCAGAAAGACCTGCAACAAGAGCAGAAGTTGCTGCAGTATTGTTTAATATGATGGAGCAGGCAAAACTTAATCCGAATGCAAAACTTGCAGAGGCAATGCGTAAGAAAACAGGTGAAGGTTTTGTTATTGAAGATGCAACAGTGCAGGGCAGTATCGGTACAATTCCTGCAGGTACGTTTGTTCCTGTTAAATTAAACAGTTATTTGAGTTCTCAGACGTCTTCAGGCGGAGTTTTGTATACTGCGCGGCTTCCGCAAAACTATGTAACAAAAGAACACTACATTCTTTTGAGAGAAGGTGCAAATCTTAAAGGTCAGGTTCTTGATGTTCAGCCGGGTAAATATTTTGTCAGAAACGGTGTTTTAGTTCTTAAAAATACCCTTGTTACAACAGAAAATGATCAAACTGCACCATTTATCGGTCTTGCTCAGATTAAAAAAGACAGAAATTGGTGGATGAAGTTTGTAAGATGGGCATTTAAAGGTGAAAAATTAGAAGTTATGACAGACGGTGATGTGTATATGAAACTTCTTGAGCCGGTGAAAGTCGATTTGACAAACGGTTGGATATATGAAAACTAATAAATATTTCAAAAGCGGGATTTTGAATCTCGCTTTTTTTGTTAAAAATCAAGTAAAATTTTTGATGAAGATTTAAGTAAATCACATGACCATTTGGCAATTACAAACCCTCCAAATATTCCAATCAGCGGGTCAAGGAAAGTTAATCCCAAATATTTACCTAAAAGCAGTGCCCCAATAGCAAGAACAGATGTCATAGCATCTGCAACGATGTGCAAATATGCGGCTTTGTAGTTTAAATTTTCTTCGTGTTCATCGTGATGATGTTCACAATGTCCGCAATTGCAATGGGAATGGTTATGATTATGTAAAGGATTTTCACCACCCATTATGAATATGCACAATAAATTTACTATTAAGCCCAAAACTGCAACCAAAATTGCATCGGAAAACCCGATTGATAACGGATTAAAAAATCTTTCAACAGATTCCCAAATAATACCTAAAGAAGTAAAGCCCAATAATATTGCACTTGTGTAACCGCCAAGGGCATTAAGTTTTTCGGTTTTGTCTTTATATTTTATTGCGATAAAACATACAAGCAAAGTTATACCAAATGCAAGAACATGTGTTCCCATGTGGAATCCGTCGGCAGTCAGAGCCATTGAATGACTTGTTATGCCGTAATAAATTTCTGCAACCATCATCAAAACGGTTACAATAATTACAGCTATTGTTCGTTTTCGTAAAATTTTGTTATCCATAATTAAGGTCCTTTTGCCTTAATGTTATACCCTGACTTAGTTTTAGTCAAGTGGATAAGTATTTCACAAAAATTAAATAATATGTTACAATGACAACAAATAAGGAGTATTAAATGAGAGAACAATTGCTTGCATTGATTGAAAAAAACAGTCGTATAGGAATTAGTGAACTTGCTGTATTATTGGGAAAAGAAGAAATAGATGTTGCAAATGAAATTAAAAAACTCGAAGAAGAAAGAGTTATTTGCGGTTATCATACATTGATTGACTGGGAAAAAACTTCAATAGAAAAAGTATCAGCAATTATTGAAGTTCGTGTTACATTGCAGCGCGGACAGGGCTTTGATAAAATTGCCCAACGGATATATAACTATCCGGAAGTAAAATCAGTTTATCTGATTTCAGGTGGTTTCGATTTGATGGTAACATTAGAAGAAAAATCTCTGAAAGAAATTGCTGCTTTTGTATCTGATAAATTATCAACATTAGATAATGTATTGAGTACAGGGACTCATTTTGTGCTAAAAAGATACAAAGAACACGGAACAATTCTGGATGAAGTAAAAGAAGATTCAAGAGAGGTAGTCACCCCGTGAGGAATTTTTTATCCGATAAAGTTACACAAATTCAGCCCTCAGGCATAAGAAAGTTCTTTGATATTGTAAGCGAGATGAAGGATGCAATTTCACTTGGTGTCGGGGAACCGGATTTCGAAACTCCTTGGCATATAAGGGATGAAGGAATTTATGCTTTTGAAAAAGGCAGAACTTTTTATACCTCAAATTCCGGCTTATTGCCGCTAAGGGAAGAAATTTCAAATTATATCCAAAGAACTCAGGGGGTAAAATATAATCCTGCAAACGAAATTCTTGTTACTGTCGGCGGCTCTGAGGCAATAGATATTGGTTTGCGCGCATTGATAAATAACGGTGATGAAGTCATTATTCCTCAGCCGTCTTATGTTTCTTACGCTCCTTGTTCATATCTTGCGGGTGGAAAAAATGTAATAATTAATCTTAAAGCAGAAAATGAATTTCGTCTTACGCCTGATGAACTCGAAAATGCAATTACACCAAAGACAAAAGTTTTGATTTTGCCTTATCCGAACAACCCGACAGGGGCGATTATGGAAAAATCCGATCTTGAAAAAATTGCAAAAATAATAGTTGAACACGACATTTTTGTAATTTCTGATGAAATTTATTCGGAATTAACTTATAAGGGGAAGCATGTATCAATTATAAGTTTTGAAGGGATGAGAGAGCGCACATTGCTTATCAATGGGTTTTCAAAGAGTTATGCAATGACAGGGTGGCGGCTTGGTTATTGCTGCGGACCTGATTGGCTGATTAAACAAATGACAAAAATTCATCAGTATGCCATTATGTGTGCGCCTACAATCAGTCAGTATGCGGCAGTTGAGGCGCTTAAAAACGGTGATGAAGATGTAAAAATGATGCGTGAATCATATAATCAGCGCAGAAGATTTTTAATTGATTCATTCAAAAAAATGGGGTTAGAGTGTTTTGAACCATACGGCGCGTTTTATGTATTCCCCTGTATAAAAGAATTTGGAATGACAAGTGAAGAATTTGCAACAAAATTTTTACAGGAAGAAAAAGTTGCTGCTGTTCCCGGTACGGCTTTTGGCGACAGCGGAGAAGGATATTTGAGAATTTCTTATGCATATTCACTTGAAAAACTCAAAATCGCGATGGAACGTCTTGAAAGATTTGTAAACAAATTAAGAAAATAATTATCCCAATAAAATAAGACTTAGCCAAATAAACAAAATTCCTGACATAATTCCAACAATGGATAAGTGCCAATTGCCGTATTCTTTTGCAAGCGGTAATAGGGTATCAAAAGAAATGTATGTCATTATTCCAGCAACCCCTGCCATCAAAATTCCGACCATAATATGCGGTAAAAATAATCCGAATACAAACATTCCGACTAACGCGCCAATTGGTTCTGTAATTCCTGATAATGCAGCATAAAGCATTGCATAACGTTTTTTGCCTGTAACGTGATAAATAGGAAGTGCAACCGCTATACCTTCAGGAATATTGTGAATTGCAATAGCCAAAGCAACAGAAATCCCTAATGTAATATTTTGGGTCGTCGTTAAAAATGTTGCCATACCTTCGGGAAAATTGTGCACGCAAATTGCAATAGCAGTCATTAATCCTGCACGTTTTAATTTATAATGCTTGTAACCGTCATTTTCTTCAGGGGCATCAGGATCTAAAAGTTCTTTTGTATCAACGTGATCAGGCAAAAAATAGTCAATTGCTATTGATATAACTAACCCGCCGATAAAACCGGCAAACACCAACCATTCAAAGCTTTTAGGAAAATTTATTTTTAATAAATCTTTTGCCCCCGGCAAAATATCCATAAAAGATATAAAAATCATTACACCGGCACTGAAACCAAGTCCCAAAGAAAGAGTTTTCAAGTTGTCTTTTTTTGTAACAAATGCAATGATACCACCGATTGCGGTAGTCAAACCCGCAAGCATAGTCAAACTGAAAGCTATTGCAAAATTGTTTGGTATAATCATTTAGTGTAAATCCTTTGCAAATTTATTTTAGCACAAAAGATTTTTAAAAAATCAATGCAAATTTTATTATTTAAAAATACAGGTAATTATAACTTCTTTATTGTTGGTTCTTGATTCATTAACAGCATCTTCTGCGGATAACGGAACCATATGCCCGTCATCAATAATACCTTTTACAGAGCATTTGACTGATTGTTCTTCATCATTATTTGTGTATACTTTTTGTTCGAGCTGGGTAATTCTTTCAGTAAGTTTTATTATTTCATTTGAATTCCCGTTATCATTATTTGTTTCCTGATTATTTCCTTCAGAATTTCCAATGGCAGGTGCAATATCTGTTTCCTTATCAGTATTTATCAGGTTTGGGGTAGCAATTCCATTACGTTCCTGCATTTTTTTTGCTGCAACATCTTTTGTATTAGTATAAATTGCTGCTATAACAAATATAAACATTAATATTATACCGACTGTTATCATTCTGTATTTGCTGAAATGCTGCATTTAATTTCTCCGATTTTTCTGTATGTTATGATACAATTTTAGCAATGTTTTAATTTTTTTGCAAATTTGGATTTATTATTTATTATTGTATATAAAAAGGGGTAATTTATGACTGTTCTAAAAATTAAAAAATTAAGTAATAATAATATTCTGCCTGAATATAAGACTGAGGGTGCCGCAGGCATGGATTTATGTGCGGCAATCAGTGAGCCGGTTTTGCTTAAACCGTTAGAACGTAAACTCATACCGACAGGTATAAAAATTGAGCTTGAGCACGGTTATGAAGCACAAATCAGGCCGCGTTCCGGGTTATCAATAAAACACGGAATAACTCTTATAAATTGTGTCGGCACAATTGATGAAGATTACAGAGGTGAGGTATGTGTTCCTGTTGTGAACATTTCAAATGAAGAATATACAATTCAGCCGGATGAGAGAATTGCTCAGATGATTATTGCAAAAGTAGAGCAGGCAAAAATAGAAGTCGTTACCGAATTAACGCAAACTCAACGCGGTGAAGGCGGTTTTGGTTCAACAGGGAAATAATTTTTGTCTGATAATCTGATTAAACCCGTCCGTAACAATCCTCATAGCGGATTATATCATCTTCTGAGATGTAATCACCCTTTTGAACTTCTATAATTTTTAGTTCTTCATCGTAAGGATTTTGCAGTGAATGTTTTGCCTGCAACGGAATATCTATACTGTCACCGGCATTAAGATAATGTTCTTTATCATCCTTAATTACAAGTGCTCTGCCTTCTAAAACCACCCAATGTTCCGAGCGGTGGTTATGGGATTGAATAGATAATTTTTGTTGCGGTAAAACACAAATTGTTTTTGTCAAATATCCTTTACCACTGTTCATACAGGTATAATAACCCCATGGCCTGAACACGGTTTTATGAAGCTGAGTGGTGTCACTTTGTTCAGTTTTTAATTTCTCGTATAATTTTTTTACATCCTGAGTTTTATTCATCGGGCAGGCCATAATAGCATCTTCTGTTTCGACTATAACAATATCTTCAAGATCTGCAACAGCAACAAGTTCTTTTTGTGAATATATGAAAGAATTTTTTACATTATCAGTTATTACTTTACCTGTTAATACATTCCCATTTTCATCTTTTGTTTTAACATTATACAGAGATTGCCATGAACCCAAATCATTCCAGCCGGATTGAAGCTCTACAAGTGCAATTCTGTCAGATTTTTCCATTATTGCGTAATCTATTGATATAGATGGCATTTGCTCATATATACCATATTGAATTTTGGTTTCTTGTGAAAAATCAATCTGATTTAATGCAGAATAAATTTCAGGGGCATATTTCTCAAATTCAGCCATAAGAACTGAAATTTTACCCATAAAAATCCCGCCGTTCCAATAATAATTTCCTTCGTTTAAATATTTTACGGCTGTTTCGTAATTTGGTTTTTCCACAAATTTTTCAACAATATTATTATTTGCTTTTATATACCCGTAGCCGGTTTCAGGATAAAGCGGCTTAATTCCGAAAGTTACAATATAATCTTTTTTTGCAAATTCAAGCCCGCTTTTGACTGTTTCATTAAATTTATTAATATCTTTGATTAAATGGTCTGAAGGAACTATGAGAACAATATCGTCCGTGTCATTTTTCTGTCTGAAATATTCAAGAGTACACGCAATTGCCGGTGCGGTATTTTTGCCTAAGGGTTCAGCTATTACAACATTATTTTTGTCAATTTTGTTCAGCTGAAGTTTTATATCGGAATAATGTTTAACATTAGTCACTGTAACTATATCTTCTCCTGTGCAAAATTCTGATAATCTTTCGAATGTTTGCTGCAGCAAGCTTTTATCCTGATCAATGCTGAGTAGCTGCTTCGGGTACATATCTCTTGATAAAGGCCACAATCTGCTTCCCGAACCGCCCGCAAGTATTATTGATTTCATTTCATTCCCTCTTAAAACTGTATACATACATTTTAGCACAACATAAAATTACAAATATATTATGTAACGAAGTATTTATATGATATTTGAAAAGCTTATAAAATATTGTTCAATTACATTCATAAGCATAGGCAAAATCCAGATCATAATGGCAGCACCCAATACGGGTTTGAATAAGAAACTCAATTGAAATACGTTAACCTGCGGTGCGGTTCTTGAAATGACACCAAGAATAATATCCTGAGCAAGTGTAGCAAGCAATACCGGGGAGGCAATTTGTAGCCCCATATATAATGTATTTGATGATAATTTTATAAGTAAATCCATATTAGCGATTTTTGCAAGCGGTATTTGTACCGCATATAGAGGAAAAATATCAAAGCTGCGCATTATTGCTTTGAACAACCAATAAATTCCGCCAATATTTATAAATATCAAAATACCCATTAGTGCGATGATATTTGATAGAATAGAAACCTGACTTGAGCTCGAAGGATCTAATGTTGTGGCAGAAGTCAGCCCCATTTGCATATTAATCATTTCAGCCCCGCAATCGACTGCAATGACAATAAGACGAGCCATATAACCGATTATTGCGCCCACAACAAAGTTTAGCAGTATTGAAAGTACAAAAGAATCCGTACTTTCCATAACTTGTTCGGGTGATAACAACGGTGAGAGGACAAATGTAATTAAAATTGCAAAAGCGATTTTGACCATTCCGGGGATTTCTTTTCTTGAAAAAACAGGGGCAAACCGAAAGAATCCCAATAACCGGCAAAATACAAGAAATCCCGTCATTATATAGGCATTTATTTGAGGAAATAGTTTTACAAGTTCTTGTAATAAATTATCCATTCAGATTATTGCCCCATAATTCTTTTTGTTTCAACAAAATTTGTTTTCGGCATAGGAGTTTTTTGTGCCGGAATATATTTTTCTTTTTTGTACTGATCAATATATGGCAATTTCCCCGGGTGCTTCATTATATAATCAACCGAATCTTTGTCTTTAAATCTGTCACTCATTTCCTTTGCAAAAGGAGTTGTATATTGATGATAATTAGAATCGAGTACAAATTGTTCATTGTGGGGTACGGTATTAAATGCCAGAACAACCCCTTCCTGAAATAAATTGGTAAGAAGTTTTATAAATCCGACTCCGCCGATTATAATAACAAGAAATACTCCCAAAATTTTAGGTGCCGCAGCGATTGTTTGCTCCTGAACCTGAGTAACGGCCTGCAAAATACCGACAACAAGACCTATTCCGGCAGCAACAAGTACGCAGGGCATAGATATTGCCAGCATTATCAAAAAACCTTTTGCCATATATTCAAGTAATACTTCTATCATTTATTTTTCCTTATATTTAAAACTTCTAATTGTAACTTGACACCAATCCCTGAACTATCAGTGCCCAGCCGTCAACTGCAATAAAAATCAACAGCTTAAACGGCATGGAAATGATTGTCGGGGACAGCATGAACATACCCAAAGCAAGTAATATATTTGCAACAACAAGGTCTAATATTATAAACGGAACAAATATAATGAAACTTATTTCAAATGAAGTTTTCAGTTCACTGATTATGTATGCAGGCGCAACTTCCCAAATAGAAATATCGTCAGGTGATTTCGGTCGTACTTTGTGAGTCATATTTACAAAAAATTCCAAATCTCCTTCTCGGGTCTGTTTGAGCATAAATTCTTTTAATGGCTTTGAACCCTCATCCATTGCAAGGACAATGTCGTGTTTTTGCTGATAAGGAACAGAACCCATATCGTACATTTTTTGAAATGTCGGTCCCATTGTGAAGAATGTCAAAATCATTGATAATCCGATAATTACCATTGCAGGTGGAACCTGTTGGGTTCCCATTGCTGTTTTTAGCATAGAAAATACTATAACAAATCTCAAAAAGCTTGTCATAGCACAAAACATGAACGGTAAAAGCGAAAATACCGTCATAACTATTAATATTTGTAATATAGGATTTAATGTGCTTGCCTGATCCATTTATATACCCTTAGCTTATAATTCGTTTACTTTGTGAACCATTTCTTTTATTGTTGACAGCCCGTGGTTTTTGATTTCACCGACTTCGATGGTAACATTTTTTCTGCGATTGGTCGTTGTAAGATTTCTGTTTCTTTCCGGTGCATTCGGATTTTTGTTACTGATTACTTCTAAATGAATTTCATTTGTTTTCTTGCTTTTTTTTAGTTTATTGTCTGTCTTTTGCGGGACAATATTTTTTGTTTTATCTTTTGTGTTGATTTTAGGAGGAAACAGTGCATTTACATTTTCATTTTCAATAGAAGTTTTAATTTTTTCCAAATCTACAACACTGCTTTTTACAGTATTTTCTGATTTATTTTTGATAATTTCATCATGTATATTGGAATCGCTGTCTAATTTTGAAATAAGTGTTGTTTTATCAACATCTGATGCAAGAAGAAATCTTTCATCTCCTGCTTTCACAATCATCAGTGCTTTTCTTGGATTTATGTTTAAAACTTCTTCAATAGAAAGCATTTTTGTTTTTCTTCCTGTTGATGATATATTTGTCACTTTTTTATATACAAACAATGCCAATGCAATCAAACCTGACATTGCGCAAGTATAAACTATAAAACTTACTATATAATGTGCCATCATTAGTCCTCTTTACAAATTACAAATTATCGTCTTCCAATTCAAAATCGCTGTAATCAAAATCTTCTTCTTCACCTTCTTCAGAGTTTTGTGTTGTATCCTCTTCAGAACTATAATCCTGATTTTCTTCAAAAGATTCTTCTTGAGAGTTTTCTTCTCCCTCTTCATATTCTTCTGTTTCGGTTTCGCCGGATAGTGAAGGTTGACCTTTTGCGATTACATTATCAATTTTTACCCCGTATCTGTCATTTACTATAACAAGTTTACCGCTTGCAATCGGCTTACCTTCAACTTTTAGTGTGACATTATTGTCATATAACGAAGTTAAATCGACAACCAATCCGTCCTCAATATTTTTAAGATCTGCCAAACTTATTTTTACGGCATCAAATTCGGCATTCATTTCAACTTCTATACTGTCCCATATATTACGAGCAGCCATATTATCTCCTTCCGTATTGTCATCTTGCGGTATCATCAAATCCATATTTGGATTGAGATTTATATCTATAAGTTCATCCTGAATAGACAAAGTCATTTTGTTAATATCACTGTTTTCAAAGACTACGACATCGTCTTTTTCAAGACCTTTAATTTCATACAACGGGAATCGCATTTGCCCCATAATTACTTTTACAAAAATTTCACTTTCAGGGAAATCGGTATCATTAAATGTGTTCCCTGAAGATTCAATTCTCTCCGGACTCAAAAGTGCAAGCGGTAATGTGACAATAATTTTTCCCGCTGATTTTGCATTTTGGTCAATGTCTTTTAAAATAAATGTCATATTAACCATATCAAAATTTGTTCTTTTTAAAAGAGTGTGGTCCGGCTCATTCATTTTTGGTTTCAGTGCGTCAAAAATAAACCCGTTAAAGGCGGTTATAATCTTTGCTTCCAATTCGGATATTTTGTTTATGTTGAATTTGTTTTTTGATTTTCCTAATACTTTTTCAAGAATAATATCAATAGTTTTTTCGGTTAATCTGAAAAACATATCGTGCTCATCATCTATTTTTATTTTGGTAACAAAGCAAGCTTCGTTGTTTAAAAGGCAATTGATGTTTTTGCTTAAGCCGATAAATTCGATTCTAAAATTTTCCGTAAAGAAATTGTCGCTTGCTTCCTGCAAAACAGAAGAAAACGCATTCTGATACCAGTTGTATTCTCTAAACAACTCATTCGTAGATATGGAATCCTGTATGTTATTTGTGCTAATTGCCATACTACCCTTTTAAGACAAACTTCTTCACCCTGCTACACAATTCTTTTAATGTGATTTGTGAAAAAGTCACATTCCTCCATCAAAATTTTAGCAGAGATTTCAAAATTAGGAAAATTCGTAATATATCGCAACTTTTTGAAATTAAAACAATGTAAGTTGTTTTTCAAAGTGTTTTTTCAAAAATGATGGCCTGTGATATTTACACAATCCGTATTTATCAATAGCATCGAGATGTTCTTTGGTTAAATATCCTGCATTGTGTTCCCAACCATACATTGGAAATTCCTGTGACAATTTATCCATATATCTGTCACGCGTAACTTTTGCAAGAATACTTGCTGCTGCTATTGATGCAGATTTTCCGTCCCCTTTAATAATAAATTTTTGTGGGTAAGTGTAGTTTTTAATTAATCTGTTTCCGTCAATTATTGTTAAAAAATCTGTTAAATTTGCCTGTTTTATAACATTTTCACAGGCAATTTTCATTGCTTTCAGAGATGAATTTAAAATATTTATTTTTTCTATTTCTTCGACCTCAATACATACAGTAGAATTTACGGAGTTATTTATGATAATTTCATATAAATCTTCTCTTGCTGATTTTGTCAGTTTTTTGGAATCGTTTAATCTTTCAAGTGATTTTTTAAGATTTGAATCAATTTCAGGAAAATATACGCATGAGGCAAAAACTCCTCCCGCTGCCGGCCCTCGTCCTGCTTCATCCGTTCCTATGATTGTTCCCAATTTTTTATCAAATGAAAATAAATTGTTCAATATTTTGTTCTCAAATAAATAATAACAACGAAATAATATCGGGCAATTATATAGATGTCAAGCTTTGATATGATCAAGATTGTAAAAAATTTCTTGTAAAAAAGCGGAGTGAATTTTCACTCCGCTTTTTTACGATTATCCTTTTAATGTATTGTAAAGTATTACGTCTGCTGTTTTAGCGTATTCTGTCCAATTAAGTGGGCCGGATTCAATTGATTGTATTACGCTTAATATTACAGGATCATTTTTATTTTCTTTACTTACTCCATATAAAAGTTTTAATGTTGCAATTTTACTTGCAGGGGTATTATATTTTGCAAGTTGCTGGATAATGTCAATGGCAGTAGCACCATTTGCCTTTTCATATGCTTTCAAAAATGGCATTACATTTCCGTTTGATAATGTATTTATGTGTCTTATATGCTCGTGCATTACCTTTTTATCTATTTGACGCCCGTGAGAGGCAGCTTGCCCCATTTTGGTTCCATTGTCTATCGCTTCCTGTTTTAATCTGGCTTTTTTGACTTTTTCCATTGTTGCTTTATCCACAGGCACATTTTTAATTCCGGAATTCCAAGGCATTTTTGTTCCATCTATAATTCCATTGTCATCAGCCGGTCTGTGAATGGATTCCGGAATAGTTTTTTCTTCTGCATTTTTTGGAGATGCTTTTGTTTTATTTTTCGATGTAGATTTTGATTCTTCATTTGGGGTTATGTTTTTCTCTGTCCCAGATTTTTGCTCTGCTTTTGCCTTATCAGATGCTTGTTTGTTGGCTTCAACTTTTTTGCTCCATTTTGCCTGTTCAGCTGCAGAATCTAAAAGTTCTTCACCAAAATCTACACTTACTTTAACTTTTTCTCCGGCAAGTAAGTATTTTGTTTTATTTCCGCGAATCTTAGTATCGGGGTTTTCTGCTCTAAATTGCTCTTCTGCCTGTTTATAATCTTCATCAGTTAATTCATCTTCTTTTTTGCCCTGCGCAACAAGAATTTTTTTCATTAATGCTTTGAAAGATTGTCCTTCCGGAACAACATAATCAAAAGTTTTCGGTTTTACTTCTTCTTCAGTTTTTTTTGCATCTTCAGCTTTTTTTGCATCTTCAGCTTCCTGAGCTTTTCTTGCTTCTTCTGCTTTACGTGCCTCTTCTGCCTCCTGAGCAGCTTTTGCTTCTTCTGCAATCACTTTTTGTTCATTCAGTGACAAGAAAGTTTTTATAAACTCTTTCGCTTCTTTTTTACTTAATCCCTTTAATTCAGGATATTTTTTCATCGCTTTTTTTATTTCTTTTTCTGTCAATTCTCCGTCGGCTTTTTTACCTTGTTCCCAATTCTGTAGAACTTTTAATGCCTCACTAATTTCTGTCTTTGAAAGTTTTCCATCTGCATTTTCACCACCTTTGTCAAAAATGCTAAAGAATTTTTGCATTTTTTCTTTTTTGTTGGTGTTCAATTCACTCAACAAAATTTCTTGTGCGGATTTCTGTACTTGATAGTCTTTTCCATCAATCTTCATAGTTCACCTCATATTCTCTTAATGTAGCACACATTGCTTATAATCATGTAAAAACCAATACCTGACAAAAATTGCATATATTTCATATATATTTTTTATATAATAATTAAAAACGTAAGCAGGACATAAATCTGCCCTGCTTAACATTTTTTAATATTATTTATTAAGGCCAATTATTCTTCTTCGCTGCTTAGGGATTGATGACCTGATTTGTGAGTTTTTAAAAGAACTCCGCGTTTTGAAGATTCAATAAAGCTTATCATTTTTTCTATATATTCGTTTGTCGGAATTTCTGCTTTAATTTTTTCAATTGCCTGAGAGGTATTATAATCTTCGCTAATCAATAATTTAAACGCTTCATTAAGATGTGTTCTTGTTTCAAGATTAACCCCTCTGCGTTTCAGGGCAATTACATTTATTGTTCTCGGTACAGGCGGACGGCCTTCGCCTTTGGAATAAGGTAAAATATCCTGTCTTGATGCACTGAATCCGCTGACAATTGACATTGTACCGATTCTGATATTTTGATGGAATACACTCATTCCGCCGACAAATGCACCGAATTCAACATGTACGTGTCCGCCGAGCGTCACAAGGTTTGCCAAAATTACCTGATCTTCAAGAACGCAGTTATGAGCAACGTGTGCGCCTACCATAATTAAACATTTGTTTCCGACTCTTGTTGTAAAATCACCGCAAGCTGCTGCTCTGTGAATGGTTACATTTTCTTTTATTATTGTTTCGTCACCGATAATAACCTTTGTTTCTTCTCCTTTGTATCCCAAATCCTGCGGCTCTGAACCGATTGTTGCAAACGGTGAAATTGTACAATTTTTACCGATTTCGGCATATTCAATATGAGCATTAGAAATTACTCTTGTACCGCTTCCGATTTTTACATTTTTCCCGATTACTACATAAGGTCCGATTATCGCATCTTCAGCGATTTGAGCGGACGGATCAATTATTGCGGTTTTATCAATCATTCTTTATTCCCTCTCATTTATCGGCACAACAATGCCAACCTACTATCCATTAAAACAATTATATTATAAAACTTGGGCTTTAGATAAAACTTTATATTATTTTAATATCCAATCAACTAAACATATTAGGAATTAAATTTTCTTTTGATTTTCAATCTCAGTTTATCAGTCAAAATTCCCGCCTGATTAAGTAATATTCCTGAAATAAATCCTAACGCAAGTGATTTACCGCCTGATACTAATTTTGTCGCTGAAACAATTGAAGTTATTAATGCTCCGACAATCGGAATACCTGATTTTAGCATTACAGATGTTTTTTCATCATCAGTCGGTGCATAATTCAATCCGCGAATAATTAATCCAAGCGAAATTAATACAGTCAAAATATCGGTAGGAGCCGAACCAATTTCCAGATCTCTGACTTTATCAAAAAATTCTCCAATTTCCAAATTAACAGACTTGTCAAAAGATTTTACGGCATTTTTAAGTGATAATAAAGCCCCAAATTTTGAAAGTTCAAAAGGAGCAATTTTGTAGTAAATTAGCAGCATATCTTGTAATGCCCCGGTTGATTCATCATTTATCAAATCTTTAATAAGATTTATGCAGGTATTTTTTGATTCCTGTTGAACTTTAGTGACACTATTATCTAAAACCGGCTTTATGGTATGATTTGACAATTTTTCAAGTTCTTTTAAAAACGTTGATTTGTTATATTTTAAACCTTCAGAATTCTTTATAATCCAGTCAAGTCTTTCTACAATATCAGTTCCGGATTCATCCTTAGCCGGAATTATTTCTTTTAATTTCTTGACATTATCTTCTATCATTGCAATTTTGTCTTTATTTGCGTATGTTATTACATTTCTTGCAATTGCTACATTTTCTGCCAAATTTGTTTTATCACCTTTTATTTGTTCTGCTGCAATAAATGTTTGCCACATTTCTTTCCTTTTGAACTTGTTGTTTTTTGTCCAAAAATCTTTAAAAGATTCATCCCAAAATTTTGAATATAATGATGAATTAATACTCTTAATACGATTATATCTGTCTTGTTGTGATTTATCGGAAATAAATGAATCGACAACTAATTTTGTATCTTTTCTGTATTCTTTTGCCTTTTCAATTAATTGTCTTTTGGTAAAATCTTTTTTAACTTCAATCAGTTGTCCGTCTTTATATTCTTTTACCTTAAATTTTATAATTTCATCAGGGGAATCTTTGAGTAAATATTCATCGAGCATATCAAAATTTTTATACATTCGCTCAAAACTCTTTTTGGTTTTTTTATAAGATTTTATTACAGTATTACGTGAAAGATTTTCGAAAAGTTTTGAAATCGCTTGATGAATTTTTTTTGTTGGTTTGGATTTGTACATAAGTTTCATAAATAATATATCTTTTAAAGAGGTTATATTATTTATACTCTCTGTTTTTTTGATAAACGAATTCAGTTTTCTTATAGCATAACCATATAATTTTGATTTTTGGGCAGATTCTTCTATTGTTGATATTTCTTTGCGTGCTTCAAAATAATTTTTCATTTTGTTAAGCCCCTTACTGATGTTTTTTTGAGCAGTTCTTGAAAACATCAACAACATCAAACCCGATCCTATAATTAAATTCCCGGCATTGTATGATAAATTTAATTCCTGATGAACATAATGAATTTTTTTATTATTTTCGGCATTGGTGTTATAAGCATTTGTATTGTATACTTTGTGTTTCAGTGAGAATACTTTGAATGCATTGCCATGCGGATTATTATATTTGTATTGTTCAATAAGGTTATTCATATTTGAGCAATTCCCGGGTTTTATATTTATATAAAACCGAAAAAATAAAAATTGAACAGTAATTAATATATTTTTGATGTATTTTAATATAATTAAGAATTCAGTATGGTATCTGCAATTTTAGAGGGCAAAATTTTAAGACAGTCAAGATTTGAGCATGTAGTCATGCGTCTTGCCCAAAGGCATGGTTTCAGCTCACAATTATCATCTGCTTTGATTGTTATAACCTGAGAGGTTTGGGGTACTAAGCAAGTGTCATCTGTCGGACCAAAAATTACATAAGTTTTTGTACCCAAAGCAACTGCAATGTGTAAAGGTGCAGAATCAGAGCATAAAAACTTTTCGGCAGAAGAAATTAATTGTGCAAGTTCATTTAAATTTTTGGTTGTACCGTAAAGATTTTCAAAATTTTGAGTTCTCACATTTTCTATAATTTCTTTTATACAATCTTCATCATCCGGGCCTCCTGTCAGCATGACTTTTTTACCCTGAGCAACAAGTAAATCAATAACTTTTGCCCATGTTTTCGGAGGTACTGTTTTAATACAGTTTTTCATGACGCTCATTTTACTTACTCCGGGGTGGATAAGTACTGAATTAGAAATAACTTCACGTTTTTCAACTTTTATCTGCGGGAGTTCGGTATTGTGTGAAGTCACTGTTCTTATCAAATCATGATACATTGAGCATGCATATTGTTTTTTATTCAATTGTGCGGCATGGGTTAATAATAACTTACTGAGTTTGCCTGTATAGTATCCGTAGCGCTCTTTAATACCCATTAAAAATAATAAAATGCTTATCAGTTTATTCCCGCCTGAAGATACAACCATGTCAAAATGGCCGTTTCGTGCTTCAAATAAAAATTTCAGCATTTCTTTGTATTTATTTTCCCCTTTTACATCTACAAGAATCAAATCATCTATAACATCTGTCAGGTCTTTTATTCCTTTGCTTCTTGGTTCAAGTGCAAGGGTAACATGACTGTTTGGGAATTCTTTTTTTAATGAAATTAATGTAGGTAAAAAGAATATCTCATCGCCAATTCCGCCAAAATTTACTGCAAGTATTTTCTTTTTGTTATCCATAAATCTATTATACTAAAAACAAGTTTTCCTCTACATGCATTAGAAAAACTTTAGTATTTGAATACCCTTTTCATACTTTTAAATGATGTTAAAAAATCTCAATATAATAAAATTAAAATGTAAGAAGGAAGAAAACCAAAAAGGGTCGAGGGTTAATGGAACAGGATTTTGATTTTTCCTCATATAGTCATATAAAACGCTTGTCTGAAGAAGAATTGACAAATCTTTGGAATGCATATCTTACTGATAAATCCGATAAAAAATCAAGAGATTTGATTATCGTTCAGTATATTTATCTGGTAAGATACGTTGTCGGCCGTGTAAAAGTTTCTCTGCCTGCGACAATTTCTATCGAAGATATAACAGGTTACGGGGTTGAAGGTTTGATAAATGCGGTTGAAAGATTTTCTCCGCAAAAAAATTCAAGATTTGAAACTTATGCTCTTATAAGAATCAGAGGTGCAATTTTAGATAAGGTGCGTTCACAGGATTTCTTGCCAAGAAGTGTTCGTAAAAAAATTAAAGAAATCAAACAGGCAATTGAAGTATTGAAACAGGAATACGGAAGAGTCCCGACAACAAATGAAATAGCTCAATATCTTGATATGGAGCCGTCAAAAGTGACCCAAATTATGTCAGAAGATGTAACAATAACATCTATTTATGATAAACGCGGAACATCTGATGACAGCATGGAAATTATAGACACAATTGAGGATGAAAATAAATTAAACCCACATGAAGCGGCGGAGGAAAAAAATGTTAAAAATGAATTGCAGAGGGCTCTTATGAGATTACCTGAACGAGAAAGAGTTTTAATGGTCCTCTATTATCAGGAAAACATGACCATGAAAGAAATCGGCGAAACATTAAATATGTCCGAATCAAGAGTATGTCAGCTCCACGCGCAGGGTCTTATGAAGCTTAAAAATATCCTCAATGAAAACCGCAGCGAAAGAATGCAAAAATCTATTGTATAAAAAGTGGATAAGTAGCAAAGTAGTTAAGTTCTATAAAGGGATTAATTATTTCATTATTGCTATGTTATAACGAATATTAATAAAACCGGAAATGAACTTATCTACTTAGCCACTTAACTACTTATTTTACCGTAATTTTCTTAATTGAATCTTTTTCTTTTTCAAGTTTCGGAGCTTTAATTTTTAATACCCCGTGTTCCAGTGAAGCATCAATTTTTTCTGCATCAACGTCCTGAGGAAGATAAATGCTTCTTGAAAATTCTCCGTATTTAAATTCGGATTTTTTGTAAGAGCCGTCTTCTTGTTTGTTCTCTTCAACCTTTTTGGCTCTGATAGTCAAATAGTTTTCATTCAAATCAATGTCTAAATCTTCTTTCTTTACCCCCGGTAATTCGGCACGAATATCATATTCGCCTTTTTTGTCATGAATTTCTACGGGCATCGTCATTTTATCCTCATAGTCAGGATAAATATCGTCAAAATGTCTGTTCAGTATTGAACTGATTTCATCATTGACCGATTTAATAAAATTGTCCGGTGTTTGTTTTACTAAAAATCTCATAATCTACACTCCTTTCAATTTTTAATGCATGTAACTTTTAACTACATTCATATTATTTATCTGTTTTTATAAAAACACTGATTTTTTAACAAAAAAATAACAATTCTGTTTTGCCCTTAACTTTACTCGCATAATTCACTTGTGTTATTATTTATGTATCGTAAGGAGAGAAAAATGTATAATACTAAACAAATAACAAATGATTTATATTGGGTTGGGGCAAATGACAGAAGAATTTCACTCTTTGAAGGTGTTTATGATGTCCCTTTGGGTGTGTCTTATAATTCATATATAATTATGGATGATAAAACAGTTTTATTAGATACCGTAGATAAAGCCGTTGCACATCAGTTTTTTGAAAATATTGCGCATGTTCTCAATGGCAGAAAACTTGATTATTTGGTAATAAATCACATGGAGCCGGATCATTGTGCCGAAATAGAGAATCTTGTTGCTAAATATCCGGATGTGAAAATAGTTTGTAACGCTAAAACTCAGTCTATGATTTCACAATTCTTTGATTTTGAATTTCCGCAGGAACAGTATGTAATTGTCAAAGAAGGAGATACTCTTGAAACAGGGAATCATACGTTGTCATTTTTTATGGCTCCGATGGTACACTGGCCGGAAGTTATGGTAACTTATGATCAAACGGACAAAATTTTATTCTCAGCAGATGCTTTTGGCAGTTTTGGTGCAATTGACGGAAATATTTTTGCGGATGAAGTTGATTTCGAGCACAGATATATGGATGAAGCACGAAGATATTATACAAATATTGTTGGCAAATACGGCCCGCAGACCCAAGCACTTCTGAAAAAAGCACAAGGACTTGATATCGAAATGATTTGTCCGTTGCATGGGTATGTCTGGAGAAAAGACTTAGAAGTATTTATTGATAAATATCAAAAATGGTCAACATATGAACCGGAAATTAAATCCGTTCTTATTCCATACACATCAGTTTATGGGAACACTCAAAACGCAGCCGAAATTTTGGCAGGTGAACTTGCAAAACTTGGTGTAAAAGATATAAAAATGTATGATGCGTCTGTTACTCATCCTTCATATATAGTTTCTGATGCATTTAAATACTCTCATATAGTATTTGCAACAACTACATACAATATGGGTATTTTTGTTAATATGGAAAATCTTTTGCATGATATGACGGCTCACAATATTCAAAATCGCAAAATTGCGGTTATTGAAAATGGCTCTTGGGCAATTACAGCAGGGAATCTAATTACTGAAATTGTTTCAAAATGGAAAAATACCGAAATTATTGGAAGTAAGGTTACAATTAAATCCTCAGCAAAACAATCTCAAAGAGAGGAACTTGAAGAATTGGCAAAAGAAATTGCAAAGACGATATAAGTATATATTTGAATACTTTATAATATAAAAAGGAGGCAAATTATGGCAATTGACAAAAAAATGGAAGCAGCATTCAATGATCAGATCAACAAGGAATATTTCTCGGAATATTTATACATGGCAATGAAAGCAAGATTTTCCGAAATGAATCTTGACGGTTTTGTAAATTGGTTTGATATTCAGATGCAGGAAGAAAGAGCGCATGCGCAAGGGATGTATGATTATGTTCTTGAACGCGGCGGAAGTATCGAACTTTTTGCAATTGATAAGCCGGAAATTAAAGGTTCTACTCCTGTTGAAATCTTCAGACATGTGCTTGAACACGAACAATATGTAACATCAAGAATAAATGCTTTGGCTGATGTTGCGGATGAAGTAAAAGACAGAGCCGCATTAATCTTTTTAAATTGGTATATTAAAGAACAGGTTGAAGAAGAAGCAAGTGTAGGCGGTGTTCTTGCAAAACTAGAATTAATAGGTGATGATAAACAGGGTATTTTGGCTCTTGATAAAGAATTGGCAACAAGAGTTTTCAATCCGCCTGTAATCGGGTAGAGTTTGAGAGTTTTAAATAAAAACAAGAAACGGGTATTTGGAAAAATACCCGTTTCATATATATTTAATTTTAGGAAACTATATTATATCTGAAACAAAAATTAGTTAAAACACCACAATTCCTACCCCCTCCCTCATGAGGGAGGGAAAAATTTTAAATTGAACGAATGTGAAATTTAGTAATTTGGGTGGGTGCTTTCCCGTAAGGGATAATTATTTTAACAATATTTAATTGTAAATCCCGTATAATTACTTTATTTTAATGCAATCTAATTTATAACCATATATATTTGCAATTACTTCAAATTCTTTAACGGTAAGAGTATTTCTGGATAATTTGGCATTTATACTGCCTCTGGTATATTTTTTATTTAATATATCAGTCATTTGTTCTGCTAATTTGTCATAATTAGACATATTTAATGATAACCAATATTTTATTTGAGCCCTTAAATTCATAAAGCTATTATATTTTATTTGACAAAATTCACATAAATATTTATAATTTAATACTATATAGTATCTAATGATACTATATAGTATTAAAAAGGATTTTTATGAATAATTTAGAGTTATTGTCAAAAAATTTAAGGAAAATCAGACAAAAAAGGAATATAACAATTAAAGAAATGTCAGAGATGACAAAAATCCCATATTCATTTTTGATAAATGCAGATAAATTAAATGTGAAAAGAATAAAATTAATATATTTAGATAGGTTATGTTTCGTTTTTAATATTAGTATTAGTAATTTGTTTGATTAATTTATAAATTTAAAGCCGTGATACCAAATAGCATCACGGCTTTCTAAAATATTTTATTATTCTAAGCTTCTTCTGCTTCTTCAACTTCTGCTATGTTGCGGATTGATTCTTTGCTTGAAGCTATATTTTTATCTTTAAATTTAGTAATTTGTCTTGCAAATTTATCAGCTAACAAATCGATACTTGCATACATAGATTCAGCAGCTTCTTCACTGTGAATTGTGCCTGAATTTGTTTTGCATGTGAGTTCTGCAATATGTTTACCTTCAGCAGACGGATTTTTTATGACGGTTAAAACAACGTCTATCCCCTGAATTTGATCATAACGAGCAGCCACTTTGCCGATTTTTTCTTTTACATAAGCTTTAATTGCATCGGTAATTTCAATATTTTTACCGTTAACATGAATGTGCATAATTACCTCCGATTTTTCACATGTCGCTTTGTAATTATAACACATCTGAACTTATTTTTAAAGCCCTATTCTTCAGATAAAAACTGTGGCAATTCAACATCCGGAGTACCGATAACTCTGACAAGTTCCAAAACAGATGCCTTCATTTGACATTTTTGAGATGAACCACTGAAAAAATCTTTATAAAAACAACCTTCGCAATTGCATCCGCGTTTATAACATTCTACTGCCGTAGTTGTCCAACGTCTTACTGCAACTGCTCTTCCCATATCTCTGCTTCTTAACAATTATATATTCTCCATTTATTCGTACTAAATCTGCCGATATCCATAAAGTATATATCGACGTATCTCCCCTAAAGCCCGTCAAATCAATGACTTTCAACTCTATATCAACATTATAGGAAATAAGATAAATTTTTCAAGGGTTAATCATGTTGATATTAAGTTTTGTTACATGCCCTTAAACCCCGCTATATGCGGGCGTAAAGGCAATTCGTTCTCCCCCGAAACCATGTCATGACATGCTTTTGCGCGCTACGAGATATGCTAAAACCATGTCAATACATGGTTTTACCATGTTTTTTGATTATTAAGATTTGTAAAATATTCAATAAATTACTAAAAAATAAGGCATGCCAAAAGTAAAAAGGCATGATTCTATCCCTAAATCATGCCTTTTTGCGGAGATAAATTAATCAGGTCATGCGTTATCCGAAAAATTATCGTCCGCCGGATTGTATTTCGTCCTGTTGTTGCATGTCCGCTGAATGTCGCGGTGTAACTCGACGATATGAATACAATCCACATTATTATAATAGATTTATTTATGTCTGTTTTCATTGTGCTTAAGTGGAATTTTTATCTTGTTATCTTATGCTTTCGGGCAATAGAAATTATTTTTGTGCAGAAAAATATTAAAGAAAAGGAGTGATGTATGGTTTGCAAAATGTTGTTTTTTGATTACAGAGATGGGGAAAAATTATTTTTTGAAAAAAATCAGTTAGATAATTATGAGATAAAATTTTTTACACATGGTCTTAATAAAAAAACTGTGCGTGAATTATCCGAGGAAGATTTGGAACATACGAGTGCACTCAATATTTATATTCCGTCTATATTAAGCGAAGATGTAATAAAGCAATTCAAAAATTTGAGGGTAATTGCGACACGTTCTGAGGATGTTAAACATATTAATCTTAAAACTTGTCTTGAGAGAAATATTGCGGTCGTAAATGTCGAAATGCTGCCAAAGGATTGTGAATACAGAATAGTGCAAAAATCAATAGAGGCAGTTACAAGTGTTTTATGCGGCTGCAAAGAATTTCGCATTGTATAATTATTTTTGAAAAATTTGGTAAGAGATAACTCCAAATAGAAAGTCTTGTCTTTTATACAATTTAAAACCGTGGTTTTCAAATTCTTCAATAAGTTCATCCGGCTCGGGGTATTCTTTTTTGGAATTCAATAAATATTTATAGCTTTCAGGATTTGAACCAAGCAATTTTACGAAAAAAGTCACGATAAAATCAAAAATATTACTTGCGGTGTTGTGTTTGCCAAAATCAAGATGTAAAAATTTACCGCCGTTTTTTAAAGCTTTATAAATTTCGGATATGGCTTTTTGTCTGTTTTCAATGTTGCGCAAACCAAAACCGATGGTTATAAAATCAAAATCATTTTTAAATGGCAAAGAAGTACAATCACCCTGCATAAAAACTTTATTTGGATTTTTAATTTTGGCAAGTTTAAGCATTTCAACTGAATTATCAAGTCCTACAACTTTGGTTTTTGGTGAAATTTTACTGATAATTTTTGTAAAATCTCCTGTTCCGCAGCACAAATCTAAAACATATGAACCGGATTTTATTTTGAGATTTTTTAGTGCTGTTTTTTTTATAAAATTATGTGTTCCAAGTGATATAAAGTTATTCATTTTGTCGTAATAACCTGATATTTCGTCAAACATTTTTGTAATTTTTTGGGGATTTTTATCTGTTGTCATAATACTATTTTTGATAAACTCTCGTGTAGTTCCAATAACTTTTCATAACTTTATAAACATAATTTTTTGTTTCATCATAAGGAATTTGTTCAGCAAATTCATCAATATCATTATATTTTAGAACATCATTCCACTTTTGAACGGAGCCAATCCCGCCATTGTATGCAGCAACTGCGGAAATATCTTCTTTATTGAGTGCATTGCGCAATTGAGAATAATATATATTGCCGATTTTGATATTAAGTTCCGGATTAAATAAATCAGATGTATTAAAATCATATCCGTTTTTTTCGCCTACTTCATGTGCTGTTTCGGGCATAAGCTGCATCAGCCCGACTGCTCCTACTCCTGACTGGGCATCAGGATGGAAATGACTTTCTTCTCTGATTATGGCCATAATAAGTGCGATGTCATTTTTAAAATGACCTGCATTATTTTCTACCTGTTTAAAATAATGAAGCGGATATACAAGACGCCATCTGGGATCATCTTTTGGCGGTTTGTTTTTTAATTTATTCATTGCTTTTTGCGCAGTATAAATCGAAGTTATAAAATTTCCTTTTTTGTACTGTACCCAGCTTTTTATAAATTCGTCTTTAGTGTATTTATTTATCATGTCAAAATCATTTACCAAAATCAAATTATATAATACACTGCCTTTTATCGGGTATTTATACGGGTATTCTATTGCTTTGTATCCCAAATTTGCGTTCATTACGGAAGAATTAAAGCCCTGTATAATCCAAAAGGCCCTGTATGCGAAATATGAATCAGGAAAATTGTTAATAACATTTTTGTAAAAAATTTGATAATCCGGATTATGTGCATATTTCTGTTCAATTTTTGCACGCCAGAACATAACCATATCAAGATTCTCGCTGTCAGGATATTTTAGAATAAAATCATCTGCAATTATCTTTGCTCCGGCGTAATTTTTATTCAGAAGTCTTCCAATCATTGCATTTATCATTGCATTTTGTGCGTAATCTCCGTTAGGGTATGATGCATATAATTCTTCATAACAGTTGTACTTATCCGATTTCGGAGCATTTTTACATTTTAAATTCCATATATAATCTTTATTTGCTCCGTTTGCTATTTTTAAAAGCTCTGAGCTCGCGTTATAAGAATTTCGGCTGTTGTTGATATATTCATAAACCGCTGAATTATAATCATTTTTGGGAACTTTATCAGCATATTTTGAAACTCCGATAATAACTATGCTGTTTGCTTTTACGGGATTACCAAGTTTATATGAATTTTGACTTTCTATTGCCCAATTATCCTTAGTATCTGCTCTGTTTAAAAATTTCTCCGCATCACTGTACATTCCTGCATTGTAGTATGCTCTGCCAACCAGAGTCAGGTCTGCAGAATTCATCTCCGGCTTATATATTGTCCAATTTTTTGCTGCCTGAAGAGCCAAACGGCCGTCAGGATATTTGGTTAAATATTCTCTAAACCCCTTTTCAATTTCTGACTTTTTAAGTTTTGTTTTTGGATTTTCGGATTCAATTTTTGAAATGTAGTATTTTGATGCAACTTTATAATCATCTTCTGCTGCTGTTAAAATTACTTCATTAAAGTACTGTTTTGCCTTTTGGGGGTTAGAATCAGAAATCAGCTGGGCTGTTTTATATTTTGCTTCATTACTTAGACGGTTTGCCGGGAAATGTTTAAACAAATATCTATATGCCTCAATTTCTGAGGCCTCGTCGCTAAGTGCGTGTGCGCACATTGCCTGACGGTATAATGCTGCGGGTTTTAATTTTGAAAAGAAGCCCACTCTCGAAAACAGGTAATACGCATTTGAATAATCTTTTGAATTATAATTCTCTAATGCCTGAGAATATATTTTTAATGTTTTTTTATGCGGTTGGTAAAAATGCCCGAAAGCAACACCTGCACAAAGGCATAATGCTAATGTTAATCCTGTAATTGCTATTTTATTCTTATCCAAAAAATCCAACATGTTTAAAAATTTTTCTTTTATAATAAAATTATACCATGTTTTAAATCAAAGAGGATAATAAAATGGCAATTGACCCGAAACTTCAGTCAGAATTGATAGCAATAGGTTGGAATTTAGTATTTTTACTGATACTTTTCAAAATAATTAATGTAGTGGATAAAAAAATCAGGACAAAAATTCAGAGTCAGGAAT
>CADCNV010000006.1:0-40980 GCA_902802825.1 uncultured bacterium
CGGTGCGAAAGCTTCTGATCCGTTAGCAATGTATTTAACAGATATTGCAACAATCGGATGTAATTTGGCGGGTATTCCGGGGATAAGCGTTCCTGCCGGCTTTGACAACTCAGGGATGCCGATTGGATTACAAATTCTTGCACCGCAATTTGAAGAAGCAAAATTATTCAACTTTGCTTACAAATTCGAACAGGCAAATGAGTTTTATACTAAAATTGCAAATATTTAAAATATAATCAAAATAACAGTTTGTAATAAATTGCCCGACAATAAATACTATAATATAATTGGCATAAATGACAGAATATATTGAAAAAGATTATGATATAAAAAATTCGACGACATTTAAAATCGGGGGGAAGATAAATGAGGCCTACTTCCCTGATAATGTTGATGAATTTGTACGTTTACTGCAGAAATATCCTAACATTCCCGTATTAGGGAATTTGTCGAATACACTGATATCGAGTGCAGGATATGATGGCAAAGTTATTCTTACAAATAAAATGAATAATATTACAATTGACGGGAATAAAGTTACAGCCGAATGTGGTGTTAAGGGACCTAAATTATCACAGGAAGTTTGCAAGTCAGGATTATCCGGACTTGAATTTATGATCGGCTTCCCGGGAAGCGTTGGCGGAGAAGTTTATATGAATGCATCTGCTCATGGTCAATGCATAAGTGACCATATAGTTTCTGTACTTTGTTTTTCGAGAAAAGTAGGACTTATGACAATCGAAAAAGACAGAATGGGCTTTGATTACAGGTCCTCAAGATGCGAAAAAGATGATTTAATAGTTTTAAAAGCAGAATTTGAATTAGAACAAAAAAATTCTGAAGAAATCAAAAAACAAATGGATGAAAATCTTGATTTTCGCAGAAAGCATCAGCCCACTCTTGCTTTGCCAAATTGCGGAAGCATATTTAAAAATCCCCCATGCAATCCTGCTGGGAAATTACTGGAAAGTGTCGGAGCAAAAGAAATTATGATTGGAGATGTAAGAGTTTGGCGTAATCATTCTAATTTTATAGTAAATACAGGAAACGGCAATTCATTAGATGTTCTTCAATTGATGTGCGAAATGCAAAAAAGAGTAAAAGAAATGTATAATATTGAACTTGAACCCGAAATTAAATATTTGGGGAATAAAAGTAAAGAGGAAACAAAATTATGGCAGAAGTTGACACAAAAATAGACAAAAATGCAAAAATCGCAGTACTTTGCGGCGGTATGTCTTCAGAGGCAGAAGTATCAAGACGTTCAGGTAAAAATTGTTTTGGAGCATTGCAAAGACTGGGTTATAAAAATGCGGAACTTGTTGAAGTAGACAAAGATATTACACAAAAATTAAAAGATGGGGAATACAAATACGCATATAACGCTCTCCATGGGAAGTATGGAGAAGATGGCTGTATTCAGGGGATTTTAGAAATTTTAGGAATTCCTTATACCGGCTGCGGTGTTATGAGTTCTGCAATTTGCATGAATAAAGAGTATACAAAAAAAGTCCTTTCAACCTGCAAAGATATTCCGCTTGCAAAATCAGCTTTTGTACGCAAAGGAGATAACCTTGAAGAAAAAACCGCGAACTTGAAATTCCCTGTCATTACAAAGCCGGTATCAGAGGGCTCAAGTTTTGGAATGACGAAAGTTAATACCAGAGAAGAGCTGAGGTCGGCTTACGAAGAGGCAATAAAATATAATGATGATGTTTTAGTAGAAGAATTTATTGACGGATTTTTTGTTACAGTCGGAGTGCTTGAAAAAGACGGGAAAAATTTTGCAACCGAAATTCTTGAAATCAGACCCAAAAATGAGTGGTACGATTTTGAAGCAAAATACACAGCAGGTATGTCAGAATTTATTATTCCTGCAAGACTTGACGAAAACCTTACTAAAAAGGTAAAAGAAATTTCCGTAAAATCTCATGAAATAGCCGGTTGTCGCGGAGTTTCGAGAGTTGATTTGATGATAAGCAACGATGGTATTCCTTATGTAATTGAAATCAATACATCCCCAGGGATGACAGATACAAGTGATTTGCCCGCACAATGCAAAGTTATGGGCATAAGCTATGATGATTTGGTTCAAATAATATTAAACGGAGCAGGATTAAATAAATAATGCCGCACGAAAATGATAAAAAAAATATAAATGCTTCAACCTATTCTCAACAGATTAAAAATGCTGCAGAAATAGGAAAACATTCCGTGCATATTAAACAAAAAGAAAGACGCCTTCGTAAAAAAATAAAAAAATTATCAAGGGTTAAAACATTTCTGAGATTTGTATTGTTTTGTATTTTAGTAAGCGGTATTTACTTTTTTATTACACTCCCCGAATGGTATCTTAGCGAAAATACATTCTCAAAACCCGATATGAACACAGTTGAAATTATTAATAATAAATTGATTCCGACTAATATTATATATAATTCTTTACGACAAATCAGAGTTTTTCATATCCCGATATTTGCAATGTCGGTAGCCCCAATAAAACATGAATTATACAAAATTCCGGCGATAAAATCTGTATATGTCCGCAGATACGGATTTCCCGCAAGAATAAAGATAATTATAAGAGAAAGAACACCAATGGCAGTCATAAAAACTGACCTCAACAAGCTCCCTGTTGCATTTGTCACAACAGATCATGTTATGGTGACAAATAAAAACTTCATGCACCTTGCGGAATCCGATTCAACACTGAGAATACTCGTTAAAAATCCTGAGTTTCGTAAAGACTGGACTGTTGAACGTGTAGAATATATTGATAAAATAGCAAAAGATATTGAAACTTATTCAAATGAAAAAGTTCAATATGTTGATATGCGTAATTCTAACGATGTATACGTAAAAATTAATTCGACAAACATCAGACTCGGTATTTTGGACAGTTCGGTATTTGAAAGAATTAAAAGAATACACACAATTCTGCCAAAACTGAACAGTGTAGGCGAAGAAGTTAAATATATTGATCTAAGCTGGGATAAGGTTAATTATTTTAAACTCCGGAAAGATAATAAAAATAAAACAGAAGAACAAAAACAAGAACAAGAACAATAATGTCATTTGAGATTGAATATAAAAATATAAAGAAAATCGCACAAGAAGAATTGGAATTTATTGAAAAATATATGGTTCTGCGTATAGACGTACGAAAAGAACTAAGTACTCATATAATAAATTTTCTTACAGCCCCATCAAAAAGAATAAGACCGCTAATTTCTGTTTTATTTTATAAATCAATTTTTGAAGAAATAAATGAAAATCAGCTTAAAGCACTTGGAGCAGTGGAACTTATTCATAACGCATCTTTAATACATGATGACATTATTGACAACAGTGCAACAAGACGCGGATTAAAAACTACTGCAAATGAATTTGGGAATAAACTCGGAGTAATTTGCGGAGATTATTTACTGTCTGTTGCAATGAAAATAGTTACAGAGCTCAAATCAATAGAGCTTCTGCAAAACTTTTCCGAAACATTAAATAAAATGTGTATTGGAGAAATTAATCAAAATTTTGACAGATTTAAAATAGGAACAATAGAAAATTATATAGAAAAATCAAAAAATAAAACCGGCTGTCTGTTTGAAACCGCAATATTAACACCATTTTTAATCAATAAAATAAAAGATTATATATTTGCTTCAGAATTTGGTCTTAATACCGGAATTGCTTTTCAGATTCGCGATGATTTGCTTAATATAATCAATTGTGATTCATCAAAACCGGCAAATAATGATATAAAAGACGGAATTTATAATGCCCCGGTAATTTATGCGGGAAATGCTGAAAATTATATGGACGGAGTTGAAAAAACACGAAGTTTGTTGAATAATTATATAAATAATTCAGACTGCATATTGAAAAATTTGCCTGAGAATATTTATAAACAAGGTTTGGAAAAATTTTTGGAGCTTTTAGGTAATGATTAATTTTAAAAATATAAAAGAAAAATATGACGATTTTAACAAAACATGGTGGGGAGAAACAATTTCAACCGTTGTATTTGTCGTTGTAATGGTTATTATAATAAGATTTTTTATTGGAGAAATACGCTGGATACCTTCAGGGTCAATGCACCCTACATTGATTGAGGGTGACAGAATAGTTGTTGAACGTTTTTCAAGATTTTTTACAATACCTAAACGCGGAGATATAATGGTATTTTACCCGCCTGCGACAAAACTGTCACGAAAACCAATTCCGCTGATTTCGAGATTAACAGGTATTCTGTGCAAAGATGTTGCATATATCAAGCGTGTTGTCGGGCTTCCGGGTGATAAAATCGAAATTAAATTTGAGAATAACGGAGCAGCTTATGTATATATCAATGACAAAAAATATAATGAAGATTACATAAAAAGTATTTATGAATACCCGCTATGCGCCCCTAAAAATATCCAAAAAGGTTTATTGTCCGATGATCGTGTAATGAAATGCGGGCCGTTTAAACTCGGGAAAGACGAATTTTTTATGATGGGTGATAACAGAGGAAATTCACAAGACAGCAGATATTGGGGAGTATTAAAAAAAGACCGCTTCATAGGGCGTGCAGTCTTTCTGTTTTGGCCTGTTGACCGTATAAAAGTTTTACACAGACTAAAAAATACTATTTAGCTTAGCAGGTGATAATATTTCATATAATCTGCCATTATAGTTGAACTGGTTGCGTTTACAACATTGGCTTTTACAACCTGTTCTTTATCTTGTGTTGTTTTTTGGTCAGTTTTTGTTAAATCATTATTTTGCGGTTGAACCTGCTGAGTTTTTTGCTCTTCTGCGGCCTCTGCAATCATTTCTTGAACCTGAGCAATTATTTGATTATGCAATTTTACATCTCCTGCGTAAGTACCGGTAGACTGAATTCCTGCAATATCAAAATCTTCTAATATAGATTCCCACTGGGAATAATTAGTAATACTTGTGCCTTGTTCCTGAGCTGCCGCCTGTGCTCTTCTCAGTTCCTCGATTGAAGTTATTTCTTCAGCCATCACTATCTCTCCTTGAGTTCTGAATATTCATGTATATAAAAACCAGAAGAATACCATATTTTCAATAAAAAATAAAATCGTAACAAATGTTTATAAATTAATTCAACTTACGTTTTAATTCATTACGAAAGTCTGTAAGCGGACCTGCATTTGGATTGCGCATAATCTGATAATACTTCTGTGCATAAGTTACCGGATATTTTGGCACCCAGCTGAATTTTTTATAAATATCAATTGTATCCGCACCATAAGATAACATAAGATCATCGATCGTTTCTTCATGCGCAGGAGATATAGACGAGACCAATTTTAAAACATAATCCGAAAGAGTAAGCACCGAATAACCCGAAATTACTCCCGTTTCTTTTATAAATTTATATAAATTAATTCCGTTATCATCATATATATGCTCTTTTGCATTCTCGGGTAAAATTAATTCTCCTGAATCTTATATAAAATTCGCATAACACTTTTTGAAGGCATATATATATCATCAAATTCGTTATCTAAAAGAACTTTACCCTCAAAATTCAAAACCCCGTATTTATAATTTTTATATGTCAGAAACATTTTCCCAAACAGCAGATCAATTTTTTGGTACTTGTGCGGGATAACTATTTTACCGTATTCATCATACAACCCAAAATCATTAGAGTTTCCGAGCTTTGCATATTTACCCAAAATTCTGTCAGTATGGCGATACTTAGGAGCAACAATGATATTCCCTTTCTCATCAGTTAACCCGTATTTATTATTTTTTGCCTGCACAAGCCAGCTGTGATAACCTACCCGAACCATTTTTTTGTATATTGCATCAGTTAAAACCGCTCCATTTTCATCTTTTAAACCCCATTTATCTTTTACCTGATATAATATAACATCATCATTAGTAAAACCCTTTGACGGATTTACAAGAGCCGATGCAGAAGAACACGATAAAAATATAAGACTTAAAATAACCAATAGTTTTTTCATATTTTTATTATAGCAAAAAAAATTTTTATGATTTTTATATAAGTATGATAATAAATAAATTAGCCCAATGCGTAAAGATTCCTCTTGATATATCAAGAGGTTCAGCAATAGAAAGACAAAAAAAAGCTCAGGATTTTTCATTAAAAATATACGAAAATTTAATGGAAGATTTTAAGGATAATTATTCAATAATGAAATATTCCGAGCTGGAAAATCGCATAAACAAAACTATTCCCGACAAAAATTTTAAAGTTATAGTAAAAGAGTTAAGTGAAGAAAAAGCAGCAGAATCAGAATGTAATGCCCTATGCCAGATATTGTATAATAACAATCATCAGGCACAGGCACACTCAATTGATATCCCCGGGATTAATCACACAATAAGAGCCATTCACCTCCCTGAGGTTTTACACGAAATTGTTCATATAGCAGACAATATGTTCAATCCAAAATTGATAGCAAGAGATCAAAAAATTAATATAAAAAATATGAATACAAAAAAATACGAAGATTTTTACGACAATCATTATTATTGCGGGGAATTTATTGAAACAAAAAGAGATAAAAAAGATGTTCTCAAAATAATAGAAAATAAAACAAGAAAATTTTTAAAAGGTTTGAGTATATCAGATAAAATGGATTACCTGCAAGACATGCGCTATTCGCTTATGTCAGAAATCAATGCATACAAATTCCAGGTAAAAACAGCAACCAAACTCAAAGAAAACGGATTTATGATGAAAGATTATGAATTTGATGACATGAGCGAAATTGGGCTTTATCAAGATAAAATTAAACTTTTAAAAAATCTTGCAATTGAATATATGAGTAAAGAACGAGCACAACATAAAAGCAAAATAAAAAGAAAAAAATAAAATTCTATATTGTTATTTATGAATTTATTTTGCTTAATTCAGTTTTTAAAGCAGGAACAGAAATTGAAAGAGTTTTATAATTTTTTAGGGCTTTTTGCAAATATTGATGATATTCAATATTATTTCCCTCTAAAGATTTTAAACGCCCGAGAATATAATAAATGTCCCCATTTTCACCGCAATTATCCAGTGCATAATTCAGTATATCATATGCCTGCTCATAATTCCCATTTTTTATTAATATTTTTGAATAAATCTTGTATGCCTCAATATCTGCAGGATTAAGCTCTATTGTTTTAAATAAATTATTTAATGCGCTGTCAGAATCACCGTTTTCATAATCCAATACCGCAAGATTATAATATGCCCAACTGTAATCCGGAGAAATATTTAAAACATTTGTAAATTCACTTCTTGCACCATCACTATCCCCAATATCCTTATAAATATTTCCAAGATAAAAATGTGCATAAATATCATCAGGATTCAAATCGATTGTTTTTTGAAAATACTCAATTGCCTGAATATATTCTTTCATTTTAAAATACACAAGCCCCAAATTAAAATAAGAATTTGAGTCCTCATTATCAGTTAATATTACTTTTTCAAAACACTTTATCGCAGTTTGAAATTCCTGCAAATCAGTACATACCAATCCTAAATTATAAATTGCATCGACCGCTTCCGGTTCTATTTCAATTGCCTTTTGATAACATTCTTTTGCCTTTTTAAAATTTTTTAATTTCTCATACACAATTCCCATGTTATAAAATATACCGCTATCATTTGTATAGACTTTTGAAATATAAATAAGATTTTTAAGTGCTTCTTCATTAAAACCGCAATCCGTCAACAAAACAGCAAGCTGCCTTCGCGCCTGAAAATTTTGACTGTCTTCACGCAATAAATTTTGCAATTCTTCTATTTTATCAATTTTTGACATATTTTTTTTATAATAATATCCGCTTATTTATATAACAGGAACATCAACAGGTTCCATAAGCTGAACATTGATTATATCACCCTGATAAATTTTTACATCAGCACCTTTTTTGATAGCATCAGCAACAGAGCCGTACACAAAATAACCGGCAGTTCCAAATGCACCTCCAAGCGCTGCAAAAGGTACGATTACATATTTAAAACCGTTATCTGTAACATTTTCACCCCAATTTATTGCTTTTTTTGTTATATTCCCTGATTTTTTGCATGTTTGAACCCAGGCATCTTTATAACCTCTTGTTGTTGTAATTCCGCCATCATATGTCAAATCAGATCTGCCCGTAATCCCAAGACTCAAAGGAATCTGCCTGCCATTAGGAGTAACTACATGGTCAAAATCCAAATATAATACAGCACCTTTTGATAATCTTTTTGCAGGAATAACCCCTTTTACGGAACCTCTGACAATTGACCCCATAGGTAGAATTACATCATTTGTTTCATCAGCTTTTTGATCCGTTAAAAGCATTGCTTTAAATTCCTTCCCGGTCGTAAGATATGCTGTATCAACTGAATTTAATATTTTTAATGATAAAATTGTCCCGGCAGGAATACGCTTTGTTTTTGCATTTCCGCTAAACGGCGCAGCCATAGCAATCTGCATTGTAAACAATAAACTCAAAATTACAGCGAATATTTTTTTCATTATAAATCTCCTCTATTTTATCCTCATATTATCACATCTAAATAATTTTGTTAAATCGGTTAAGTATTGGTAATATTTAAACCAATAAAAAACAGCCATACATTCATGGCTGTTCTTTATTTACAATAATTATACTTTTAATTTGCTGCATTAGGGCTTTTGTATTCAATACCCATTTCTTTTAAAGTTTTGATAAAATTTTCTGCGCACAATCTTTGTGCTTCAGGAGGAACAATTCTCAAAATTTCAACAGTTTTTGATATAACAGGGTCTTTGTCATACCATCTGTTATTTGCATTTACCGGTTTCACCATTGCATAAAATTTATCAATAGTTTCTTTTGAAACTTTTTCTTCAATTTTTTGCAAAAAAATCTCTGCCTGCGCCTTTAGCTCAGTTTGATAATTTCTTAATAATTCAATTACTTCTAACAATAACGGGTCGTGATCATACCAACGTTTATAAGTAGGACTCATTATGTTCTGCCTCCGTCAGGTTAAGGGAATCATCATTTTTTCTTTCAATCTTCCCTCCCAACAATCTTATCTTATTCTCAAAATTTTCGTATCCTCTATCTATATGATGTATTTTTTCAACGATAGACTCACCGTCTGCCATCAACGCAGCAACAACAAGCGCAGCACCCGCTCTTAAATCACTTGCCGTAAGATTTGTTCCGGAAAGTTTTTTTACCCCTTTTATAATTGCGTGATTTCTGTCCTGATGAATATCGGCACCCATTCTGTTTAAATCAGGCACCTGCATAAAACGATTTTCATACAAACTTTCGGTGATAATACCAACACCGTTTGCAGTGGTCAATAAAGCCATAGCCATTGACTGCAAATCAGTCGGAAATCCGGGATAAGGTTGAGTTATAAAATTAATAGAATTCAATCTGTTTTTACAGCTGACTTCCATTGATGTAGGATCCAAAAGTTTAATATTTGCACCCATTTTCAATAATTTATTTGTAAAGAAAGTCAAATGAGCAGGATAAATATTTCTTATAATCCCTTTACCTTTTGTCGCAATAATTGCAGTCATATAGGTACCGGCTTCAATACGGTCGGGAATTGTTGTGTATTCGATTGAATGTAAATGATCCGGTTTTACACCATTAATAATAATTTCGGAAGTTCCTGCACCGTTCACATCTGCACCCATCGTATTCAAGAAATTTGCCAAATCAATAATTTCAGGTTCTTGCGCAGCATTTTGAATTCTTGTAGAACCCTCTGCCAAAACAGAAGCCAACATTATATTTTCTGTTGCTCCGACCGAAGGAATATCAAGATAAACCTCTGCACCGGTTAATTTATTGGCTTTTGCAATCACATAACCATTTTCTATTTTGATTTTTGCACCAAGTGCCTCAAGACCTTTGATGTGAAAATCAACTCGTCTTTCACCAATTGCGCATCCGCCGGGCATTGCAACTTTTGCCTCTTTACAACGTGACACCAATGCGCCCAAAACAACAAAAGATGCCCGCATTTTACTTACAAGCTCATAAGTAGCTGTTACACTGGTTAATTCAGTTGCATCAATCACTACAGATTTTTCTTTTCTGTTATAATCAATCTTTGCCCCAAGCTGCTCAACAACTTTAAGCATTATATCAACATCGGTTAATTCAGGAACATTATAAATTTTTGTCGAACCTTTCACAAGCAGCGCAGCCGCAATAAGCTTTAGTACAGAATTTTTTGCTCCGCCAATCTGTACTTCACCTTTTAACGATACTCCGCCTTTTATATAAAACTTTTGTGCCAATTCTGCCTCCAAAAGAAATTATTCACATATCTCACAATATATCATAATACAATCTTACTTGTTTAATGTAAATAAATTACAATATGTAAAGATATTTATATGATATAAATCCGAAATTTATGCATTTTATTTTACAACATCATTAATGTCGGGACTTTGTTCAACGTATGCCCCAAGCTGCTTTGATGCCTGACGATATGCATTTATTGTATTTGATCCGCCTAAGCAACCGCCGGGACAAGCCATAACTTCAATCAGGTCCCCAAGTTCACATTTACCGTTTTTGGCAAATTTTTTCAAATCCCTGATGGCACCCCTATCAAGTCCATTGATTACATAAGGATTTGCCTTATCTTTTTCATCAAGTAATGCATTAACTGCCTGAGCAACACCGCCTGTCAGCGCAAAATTTCTTGCCTGAGCTGATGATTCTTTCTCAAATCCTGATTCTTCACACTGCCCGACCTGAATATTTAATGCAACAAACCAGGCACCCAGTTCTTCAAAACTCAAAACATAATCTATATTCGGGTTTTTGCTTGCTTCGGTACGCTTTGCAACACACGGACTGAAAAATACGGTTATATAATCCGGATGTTCTTTTTTTACAAGTTCTGCAGTGTAATATGCAGGTGTTTTGGTAGTAGAACGATACTGATCAATCTCAGGAATATGTTTATCAACCAATTCATTGTAAGCAGCACAGCAAGATGTAGTCATAAACGGCGCACCGCCTTCTTTTACTCTTTCTTTAAATTCGGCAGATTCATTTTTTGTTGTAATATCAGCACCCAGCGCAACCTCTAACACATCCGCAAACCCAAGTTCTAATATTCCCTGTTTTAATTGAGCCGGAGTACAGGGCAACTGACCCATAATTGCGGGAGCAAGCATCGCAACAACTTTTTTACCCTCTTTTATATTTCTTAAAATATCTATTATCTGACTTTTTTTATGAACGGCACCAAAAGGACATGCACTTACGCATTTCCCGCATGAAATACATTTCTCATTATCAATTTTTGTCAAACCGTCTTCATCTTTTGCTATTGCTCCAACAGGACAAGCGTTTTCACAAGGAACAATGATTTTGGTTATTGCCTGAAACGGACAAACCTGAGCACATAATCCGCAGCTTTTACACTTTGATTGGTCTATTCTTGATTTACCATTTTCAACTTTAATTGCTCCAAATTTGCACGCACTTTCACAAGGTCTTGCAACACAACCCTGACACAAGTCTGTAACGTGAATTCTTGCAGGGACACATTCATTACACGCCGTTTGCAAAAGAGTTAACGGATGAACTTCCGGCTTTTGCCTTTTTATTGCTTTCAGAGCAAGATCTGAGAGCAGCTCATAATCTTTTGCTTCTTCTATATCTAACCCCAAACCCGCAATGACTCTGTCTCTTAATATTGCGCGCTCCTTATGAATACAACATCTGTATGGGACTTCACTCCCCTGCGGACGCATATTGTAAGGTATCATTCTTACATCCTCGGCATAATTATCTCCAAGATATGCACGAATAAGTCTTACCAATATTTCACGTTTCAAATGTGATGTTTGCTTATTTGGGGTATTTATACTCATTTTCAAATCCTTCTTACTATTCTACGCTATCTTAATTATCTCATGAAAATATTTTTTTACAAATCATTCATTAAAAAAGCCATACTGTAAAATATGGCTTTTTATCTTCATTTTTTACAAAACTGACTAAATATCAGCTGAGCCCATATTATGCTCATACTCAGCATCTAAAATATCAGACTGACCAACACTTTTTGCTTTTTCAATAGGAACAGGAGCTTTTGCTGCAGTTGGTGCAGTTGCGACAATTTGTTGTGTTGCTGTCGCTTTTGGCAATTCAGAAGCAATATTTTTTGAGCTCTTAGCATTTTCTTGCTGTTGTTTTGCTTTCTGCGCCTTATTGTAGGCAACTACTGCCGGATCTGTATGCGCTTTTAAGTAATAGTAATCCGCCATAATTTGAGATACAAATCTTTTAGTTTCTCTGTAAGGAGGAACCGCATTGAATTTTTTCACATTTAAAGGTCCCGCATTGTATGCGGCAACTGCCAACTGTATTGAACCAAACATTTTATACATGGATTTGTAATACATTATTCCTGCTTTAATGTTATCGTCAAGAGAATATGGGTTTAAGCCCATTCTTCTTGCAGTTGACGGCATTAACTGAAACACCCCGACAGCACCATGAGAGCTTTTGGTTTCATGTCTGAAACCTGATTCTGCTTTTGCTATACTGAGTGTAATTGCGGGATCAACTCCCATTTCGACAGAATACTTGACTATTGCCGCTTTTACTGTATCTACATTCGCTGCATTTGCCTGTGAAAATAACATTAGCCCTAATGCCACAGTAAAGAGTAATAATTTTTTTAAAGTCAAAATAAAATCCTCAAAGTTGTAAATTGAAAGTTCTCAAAAGCTACTTTTTGTGTTTAAATCAATAAACTTTTCACCTTTTTTGAACGTTTTTATATTTACATTGTATTACAAAAATTTAAAATTTCAAGTCCAAATAGAGGTTGCCTACTTGTATAATTCTGCAAGACCCTTGTGTCCCAATGGTTTTAGAAATGTAAATTTAGTGTAAATTTTACATTTATTCTGCACATTTACTATTAATTTTCTTTTATTTTATTTTCACAAGTTTGTATTTTTTGCCTTCTTTCACAACATCAAACTTAAATCTTTCTGTCGCAAAATCCATATCTTTGTTTCTTATGATTGTCAGAATATTATTTTTTGATAATTCTTTTTCTTCATCGGAAATCGCGTCCTGTTCCCAATCGGATGATACATAATTTACTTTATCCCCGTAATAGTAGAGTAAAGAGTATTTTCTTCCGCCATTTATTATAGCAATTTTTGATTTGTTATCTTTACAGTACTTCGCAAATTCCATCAGATCATTTTGCCCGAAAGAGTAATCCATATTATAAAATAATTTTGTTCCAAATGCTGACAGAACTAGGATTAACAAAGCATAAGAGATAAATACACCCATAAATTTTTCTTTTTGGGCAAGTAGAATGCTTGAAACTCCAAAAGCACCCGTAACAATTACACAGAACCATTGAATAATTTTTACATCACTATAAATCTTTTCAGGTAAATAAAACTGCATAAAGCAACCCGCAATTGATGCCAAAATAAATATTCCACCTAATATATAAACAGTTAAATTAATTGCTTTTTTATATTTTGCATTGAAAATATAATCTTCCCAAACAAATGCAATAATAAACGATGTAAAGAAATAAACAGGTAAAATATAGGTTATAAGTTTTGTGCTTGATGACGAGAAAAACAACATCGTGAAACAAAATCCGATTACATTAAACCACAGGAATTTTCGTGAAGCTAACATGTTTTCAAAGGTAATTTTTTCAAAATTCTTCAATCTTGATATCCCTGCCGCAATTGCAGACAGTACATAAGGGAAAGTCCCCCATAATATTGTCAGAAAATAAAAATAGAACGGTTGTTGTCTGTGTATTTCACTTGATGAAATAAATCTGTTTATATGATGTTTTACGATATATTCATTGAAAAACAACGGATCATGCATTTTAAACATAACAATATGCCAAGGCAGAACAATCAGCAAAAACAGTAAACTTCCGACAATAAAATACTGCGGCTTGAATATTTTTTTGAATGATTTATTAAATATGGCAACGAAAAACATTGTTCCGAACGGTACAACAAACCCAGGAATTCCTTTTGCCATAACTGCCAGACCTGAGAATATATAAAATAACCACCAGAAATATTTTACATTTTTTTCTTCAGCGAATTGAGTCATGAACCCAAACATTACAGAAAATCCGATACATGTTGTCACAACAATATCAAGAATTGCGAATTTTGCAAGTATAACAAATTCAATTGTCGTGGCTAAAATTACAGCACTAATCAATCCATATCTTCTTGAAACAACTTTCTTCCCAACGAAATACATCAAAAAAGTACACAGCGTTCCGTATAATGCAACAGGAAATCTTGCACTAAATTCACTCACATGCCTGAAAATAGCAAAGGACAAACACTCACCCCAAAAATATAAAGGCGGCTTTTCAAAAAAATACTCTCCGTTTAAATACAAAGTCAGAAAATCTTTTGTACTAAACATATCTCTTGCCATTGAAACATATCTTGTTTCATCTACATCCATCAATGCATAGTTGCCGATATTGAAAAAGAAAACAAAATAACAAAATATCAGCAAGCCGACAATTGAAAACAAATCAGCGTGTTTTTTTACATATCCCAAAAAATTATCAATATAATTCATAAATTTCCTAACTATTTAAGTTCAATATCCTTAATATAACGTGGTCTTGATTTTACTTCTTTATAAAGCTGCCCGACATATTCACCGATTATGCCAAGGCAAAACAGCTGAATCCCGCCAAAAACACTGAGCAATACAACAATTGTTGCCCAACCGCTTGGGGAATTGTGCCAGAAGATTTTTTCAACAACAGTTTCAACTCCGACACAAAAGCCAATTAAAGCCATAAAAAATCCCAAAACTGCGACCATTCTTAACGGCACAATACTGTATGACGTGATTCCGTTGAGCGCAAGTGCCATCAATGACGCAAAATTGAATTTTGATTCTCCTGCCATTCTCGGTTTTACATCAAAGTTTACAGATGTAGATTTCAAACCGACTTCATGGAAAAACCCCCTCAAAAATAGCAATTTTTCCGGATATAAATTCAAAATTTCTAAAGCACGTTTACTGATTAATCTGTAATCAGAATGATTAGGGGGAATATTTACCCCCAGCAAATTCATAGTCTTATAAAATGCAAGGGCTGTAAACTTCTTAAAGAATGAATCCGTTTTTCTGTTATTTCTTATCCCGTAAACAATATCAAAACCCTTTTGGAATTCATCAAGGAATCTTTCTATTGCCCATTCATCCTGCTGAAGATCGGCATCAATTGATACTACACAATCACATCCGATTTCCCGTACACTTTCTAATCCCGCAATGATTGCCTTTTGGTTCCCGTAATTTCTTAAAAACTTTGTACCTTTAACAAGATTATTACCGGAATGCAATTCTTCTATAATACTCCAAGTATTGTCTTTTGAACCGTCATCAATTAAGTATAAATAACTGTCTTCTCTGATTTTACCCTTTAAAATTAAATCATTTATGACTACAAAAAGCTGTTCAACAGTATTTTTAATACACAATTCTTCGTTATAACACGGAATAATAATTGCCAATTGCGGTTTATTCATAACTTCCCTCTTTTTACATATCCGATTAACTATATTTATATTATAATACTAACATAATAAAGGCAATAAACATGACTAAAAAATTTATTTTAAACGCAGACGATTTTGGAATGTCACAGGCATTTAATAAAGCCGTATTAAAAGGATACCAAAACGGGATTTTAACTTCCGCAAGCATATGCGCAAACGGAGAAGCTTTTGAGCAGGCAGTCAGAGAAATAATTCCTCAGTGTCCTGATTTATCAATCGGTGTCCATTTAAATATCATTGAAGGCAAATCCATGACAAAAGTTCCGATGCTGACAGATGAAAACGGCATCTTTAACAACGGCTACGGAGCTATGATTTTAAAATCTTATAACAAAGAATTTTTAAGACAGGTTGAACAGGAATTTAGGGCTCAAATTGAAGCTATTATAATTAAAACTCACGTTGACCATATAGATTCCCATGTTCACACACATGCGATTCCGAATATTTTTAAAATTGTGGCGAAATTGGCAAAAGAATATAAAATTCCTTATGTCAGAACACAGTTTGAACATCCTTATTTAATTCCGTCAATAAAAAAACATCTGACAACTGCGTACCCGATAAATTTAATAAAAATAATGCTTTTAAACACCTTTACAATGATAAATTCCGGGCTAATAAAAGAAAAACATTTAAAAACAAATGATTATCTGATTGGTGTAGGATACACAGGAATGATGGATGACAGATCAATAGCTTACGGCTTAAAATCTTTACAGAATAAAGATTGTATTGCAGAAGCACTGATTCATCCATGCGATTACGATAACGAAACAAAAGACCACCATACAACAGAATTTGAACTTACACAAAATGAAGATTTAAGAGATTATATCAAGCAATTAGGATTTGAACTGACCAATCATACTAAGGGCATGAAAAATGAATAATTATGCTGATGCAGTAAAACTTTTGACATCCCCCAAAACTTTCAAAATCTCTTTGGGCTTGGAACGAATGAAAAAAGTAATGGAATTACTCGGCAATCCGCAAGATAAGCTGGATTATATTCATGTTGCGGGAACAAACGGCAAGGGTTCTGTTTGTGCAATTATTGCATCAATATTAAATGAAGCCGGGATAAAAGCCGGAGTTTATTCAAGTCCGCATATTTTTAAATATACGGAAAGAATGAAAATATCAACTCTCGCACCCAAAGGTAAAAGAGAATTGACAAACATTCCTGATAATATTTTTGCGCAGTATGTTTTTGAAATCTCTGAGCTCGCAGAGAAAAACAACATTAACCTAACTGAATTTGAAATCCTTACTGCTGTTATGTTCAAATATTTTGCGGATGAAAAAGCTGAAATTGTTGTGCTTGAAACGGGTTTGGGCGGCAGATTTGATGCGACAAATATCATTAAAAAGAATTTGTGTTCGGTAATTACTCACATTGATTATGATCATACGGAGCGGCTTGGTAATACTTTAGACAAAATTGCATTTGAAAAAGCCGGCATTATCAAACCAAATTGCCCCTGCATCGTTTTGGAAGGAAGAGAAGCATTTTACGATAAATCGATGGAAGTCGGTGCCGAATTAGAAATAATTAACCCCGCTGTTTCATTCGAGAATTTAGCCCTAAAAGGGGTATATCAGCAAGAAAATCTTGCACTTGCACTTGCTGTGATTGAAAGGTGTTTCCCGCAAATCAGTCAGGATATTATTGAAAGAGGTTTGCAAAATGTCAAACATCCGTGCAGATTTGAGTACATAAAAGAAAAAAATTTGATAATTGACGGAGCGCATAATCCTAACGGAATAGCAGGTCTTGTGCAAAGCTTAGATATGTATTATCCGAATACCAAACGCAGATTTATTTTCGGGTGTTTAAGAAATAAAGAATATGAAAAAATGTTGAATATTTTGACACTCCCCTCTCCCAAAGGCAGAGGGGAATTAGAGTTATATTTTTATCATTTTAATCATCAAAATTCCGCAAACTTTGAAGAACTAAAAGCCGTTTGCCCTGTTCAATGCAAAGAATTTACAAAAGATAAAAAAATTGATTTTAGCGACGGATATCTCAATATAATTTGCGGCTCATTTTATATGATTGCCGAACTTTTGGAGTTATTAAAAATCACTCCAGATAATCTTTAAATTCTTTAAAATTAACCTTATATCCGCAGCCATCATGGAGTTTTGCTCTGTATGTAATAAATCTTGCAGGGTATTTTCTGCACATTCGCAGACGATGCTTATAATCCGAACACAATCCCTCGGGGGTAACCAATTTACAAGCAAAAATCAAATTCCCGTCTTCATCTTTTCCCTTAATATAAAATCTTTTATATTTCGGAAAAATCATCTGCATTATTTTAAATTCTTTTTCCGTGTATGTATCAACACTATACATATAATTGCAGCATTTGCCGCATTTTTTACATTCGCCTGTTATCTCGTAAATCTGCTTTTCAGGTACAAAATATGAACATAATTCATAAAAAATTGATTTTATTAAGTCAAACATTTTTACATAATAACCTAAAAACTTATTTTGTGTATAATATTAAATATGAAGAAACCTGATCAATATGTATTATATGCTTGCATAGAATTTGTGATTTGGCTTATTATCATTACATTATGCGTTTTTGGTATAAGATATCATTTTCATAAATCTCAACTGCAATACAAAAGTTATCAGATTTTTATGAATGATGTAGACGGACTGATAGTCGGGTCGCCTGTCAAATTTTTGGGAACACAGATTGGTCATGTTACAAAAATACAACTCGTTTCATCAAATGTTTATTCTGATATTTATGTAAAATTCATTATTACAGAAAAAGATTTAACTCTTCCGCAGGGTGCAATTGCAACAGTCGAAGGGTCAGGTCTTGGCGGCTCAAAAGCGCTTACAATATACCCGCCAAAAGAAAAAGACTCAAACAACATAATTGTTGCAAAAGATTCGACAAGACTCGGTAAAGTAATAAGCTTATTTAAGAAAATATTTAAAAATATAGATGAAATATTTACAAATATTGATTACGTCGGGAAAGAAGTTACGAATGTTCCTAAACTTAATATTCCGGAACGAAATCAAGTTACCCCTGTAGAATTAAATGAAATTTTAGATAGTATAAATAAGAAGCTTGATCAAATTATTGAGGGAGAAAATAAATTCAGACAAAAGCTTGATAAGATGCAAAAGAAAGAATCAAAAGAAGTTAAGGGGGTTGAAGAATATGAACCTGAACAAAGTGAGGATAATCAATAATCCTGTTGTATCGCTAAATTTATGCACACTGCGGGATAAGAATACAGATGCTCAGGGAGTAAGAATTGCAACAAGAAAAATTACAAGATGCCTTTTGTACGAAGCATCAAAAAATCTTCCGCTTGTTGATAAAGAAGTAACAACGCCTTTAACAACTTTCACGGCAAAAACCATTGATCCGGATATTGAATTAATTATTTCGCCAATACTAAGAGCCGGTTTAATTTTTACGGATGAAGCCATTGATATTCTCCCTCAGGCAACAATAAGACATCTTGGGATGTACAGAGATGAAGAAACTCTGAAGCCGGTCTGGTATTATAATAAAGTCCCTATGGAAACTCCAAATCCCGAGGAATTTTATGTTTATATTACTGATCCTATGCTTGCAACCGGAAACTCACTGCTTGGTGCAATTGAGTTGTATGCAAATAAAGGTATCCCCATTAATCACATAAAATGTATTTGCATAATTGCCGCTCCGACAGGAATTGAAAATATTCAAAAACATTATCCTGATATTGAAATAATTACAGCTGCGGTTGATGACCACTTAAACGAAAAGGGCTACATTGTTCCTGGTATGGGCGATGCAGGCGACAGAATTTTTAATACGCTTTAAAAAATTCTTTCGCAATTTCAATTTCTTCATTTTTTGTTAATTTCGGGTTAGAAAATTTTTGTTCCAAAATGTAATCAAAACATTCCCGATATTTTGGAGAAGGAGCTATTCCGATTGATTTCAAATCATTTCCGTTAATCAAAACTTCAATATCTTTAATCCCGTTCAGATACTTTTCAACAATTTCATGATTTTTTGTCGAATACATAATAACGGATTCAAGCGGAACAGTTTTAAAAATTTTGTAAATTTCACAATCACTGTCGAATTTTAAATTTTTCAGTTTAATAAATTCATCAACAATTTGTTTTTCTTCTCTTGTTAAAGCCAGATTTGATATATCGGGTAAAAGCCCGACATATATAATCCAGATATTTTTATTCGCAAATTTATCAATCAAAAAAGAAAAATTATATTTAGGCAGCTCGAATTTTTGCGGAGCAACAAGTTTATAAATATTCTGATTTACAAAACGAACAAATGCATCCCATCTGTTGAGATTAAAAGTTTCAATCAGTTCTTTTTTCAGACGCTTATAGCTCATATCGTAATTTATATTCGAAAGATAATTATCCTGAAGCCATTTTGTATGTTCATCAAGTTCAAAACCAAAACGAATTGCAAATTTTAATCCTCTGACAATTCTTGTCGGATCATCTATAAAGCTTTCATCATGCAAAACACGAAGAATTTTATTTTTAATATCTTCAAGACCGCCGGTATAATCTGTAATTTCACCGGTTAAAGTAGATTTTGCCATGGCGTTGATTGTAAAATCTCTGCGCAAAACATCTTCTTTTAAAGTACAACCTATTCTGTCAACTACCGGCAAATGACCTTTATTTGGATACGATTCGGCCCGCGTGGAGGCAATATCAATTTCTTCTCCGTTCAGTTTTATTCTGACTGTTCCGAACGGCTCGTTTATCTGCAATATTTCAGCATCCGCAATTGTTTTTACGAATTCTATTGCATTCCCGTTGTATGTCAAATCAATATCAAAACTTGGCACTTGGAGAATTTCATCACGCACGACGCCGCCTATATAATAAAGATTTTTGTCTTTAATATTCATAAAGGTATTTTATAGCAAAAAGCACATTTTAACAATATTGATACTCTTTACGCTACACATGCAGAAGTTTATCAATTTTCATTCTGTAAAAATCGACATTTATATTCAATTTTTCACCAATAGACAACAATAAATTCACAAAATCAATATCTTTTCCATTTGGCTCATTTGCATAATTTTCAATAATATCTCCGATACGATGATATATTTTGTTGTAATAAATATTTTGCGCCTCTGCCATATCGATTTTTAATTCGAGCTTATCTATTACCGAAAATAATTCAAATACGGAATCGGCCTGCCTTATTTCAAAACTCTTTGTAAGGCGGTTTAAATTGATTATAACTTTTTTGGCAAAATTCTTGTTTGAAGGTGATTTATCAATCTCGATGCCCATTTTATTTGCTTCATAGTTTATAGCCATAATCTGCTGAATAACATTATCTTCAACAAAACCCGAACTGTTTTGCAATAATTCATTATATCTGTGACTAAGGGTATAACCTGCACTGATTTTAAATTCTTTAGGAATCTCAAGTCCAAGACTCTGCATGTGATAAATTGAACTTTTGCCTTGGTCATACATCTCTTCATAGCGGTTTGCAAATTTTTTGAGTTGATCTTTAAGCAATATTTGAAGAATTTTTTTACGTTCTTCGATAAATATATCTTTGAGTGTAAAATATTCTCTGCCGAATTTTTCATCTATCGCTCTGATAATTTCAGTTTGCGGATATAATACAAATGTTTTAATCAGAGTATTTTTCAATTCATTATAATCTTCACTTGAAGAAAATTCCTTTATTGCACAATGGAAATCACCATCAGCGTACTGCATTAAAGCAAACACAAGATTTGATTTTTGCAGGGTAATCTTTGAAGTAACTTCAATATTCCCGACAACAAGATTTGTATTACCCTTTTCTACCGATTGATAATTATTACGTTTTACTTTATAGCAATATACGTCTTCCTCGTCTTCAAATTCCTGATACAAAGATGATACGGCCCACAAAGCAGCCACCTCTTTTAAACTTACAACTGACGGCTTTACCCATTTTTCATATATTGTTTTACCGCTTCCGTGTTCTTTGATATTACTTTTTGCCTGATCAAGAATATTTAAAAACGGAGTTTCAATATCTTCATTGCTGAAATTTGCGGCCAATTGCATCGCACGGGCAGCATATTTCATAATCTGAACGGTTTCAATTCCTGAAATTTCATTAAAAAACCAACCGCAGCTTGTATACATAAGCATCGCCTGACGCTGCATTTCAAGAAGCTCCATCCCTCTTACTTTTTCTGTTTCAGTTAAATCTGCTCTGAAATTTAACTTCTGGAAATTTTTTATCACGGAATTATTTCTGTTTAAAACAACATCAATGTATTTATTTCTTACAACCCAAGCAGATTCGTTAAAATATTTTTTACCTTCATTTTCAAAAATTATTGCAAGCTTATCTCTGAGAAAATCAAGAGCTTCCCTTAACGGTTTTCTCCATTTTTGATTCCATCCCGGCTGACCGCCTGTTGAGCAGCCGCAATCCTCTTTCCATCTGCCAACGCCATGGAAACAACTCCATGAAGATGCCTGTTTAATATCAGCTTCATAATCACTCTGATAATTTTCCAAATATTCACCGTAATTTGTAATTTTAAATCCCTCAGATTCTGCCTTTATTTTTAAGACATAAGAAAGTGCCATATCCCCAAACTTGGTATGGTGACCGTAACTTTCACCATCAGTGGCAATATTTACAAGCTGAGGATAATTTCTTGATTCGGAAACTCCTTCTTTCAACCTGCGAATGAATTTATTGCCGTCTTTTAATAATTCATCGAAAGCAACCGAACGTGAAATTGCACCGTCATAAAAAAACAAATTAATTGATTTAGCAGGATCGGATTTTATTATATATTTGTAACTTCTTGCCGGGTCAACATTTCCCCAGCTTACATCCTGCCACTCTTTATCCCCGGATTTTCTGATTTTCAACGCCTGATACGGCGACAAAACAGTAAATTTAATTCCGTTATCAGCCAGAAGTTTTAAAGTATCATCATCAACTGCAGTTTCCGCAAGCCACATACCTTCAGGTTTTCTGCCGAAGCGATACTCGAAATCTCTTATGCCCCATTTAATTTGGGTTTCTTTATCATGTTCATTTGCAAGCGGCATAATTATATGGTTATAAACCTGAGCAATAGCATTTCCATGCCCGCCATGCTCACTTACACTGTCAATATCAGCTTTTAAAATTCTTTCATAAGTCAAAGGAGCATAAGCTTCCATCCATGACAAAAGAGTCGGCCCAAAGTTAAAACTCATTTTTGCGTAATTATTAACTATATCAAGAATTTTATTTCTGCTGTCAACAACTCTTGATACGGAGTTTGGGGTATAACATTCGGCGCAGACTCTTTCATTCCAATCATGACAGGGCAATGCGCTTTCCTGTAATTCTACTGCTTCAAGCCACGGATTTTCTCTCGGCGGCTGATAAAAGTGACCATGTATAGTTAAAAATATATCTTTTTTTTCTTCCATAATTTATTCCTATTAATAAGTTTGTTGTTTTAAGTTTAAAAGTTTGAAGTTCTTTACGGTTACTAATTTGAAACAAACTTGCGGACTTGCAAACTTATTCTATAACATTTTCTTCTTTTTTAGGCGGATTTTTCTTTGTAATTATTTTCAGATTATCCACATCCATCCATGCATCGCCCAATGCAGTTGAAAACACTCTTCCCGTAAATTCGATTTCATCACCCGCATCAAGATTTATATTTTTTTCAGCGAGTTCTTTTTTGAGAAATATTTTCATTTCAGAAAGAGGGATATTGTGATCTGACACATCCGGTCTTTGGATAAGGATTGAAATGTATTTATCCGAAGCACGCAAAGCGGCAGGATAATCAAGACCTAACGTAGAAAACTTATCAAATTTCGCTTTGATGCGAATATTTCTGTGCAGAAATTTAAAAGGACTTGCAACAACATCAAGCGCATTAACAGTTGTATATTGCACCACAGAATTGGCAGCTACTGAACTTGAAACAGCAGATTGAGTTGTTTGTGAATAAACACCTGCTCCCACACCTAAACTTATAACTAATGCCAATATTATACTTATTTTTTTCATATTTACCTCTTTATAGTTATAATTCCGAATTTATTTCAGAATTTTACTCCTTATATTTTAAATACCATTACATATCGATGATACACGAATACAGTTTAGCACACAAATAAAATTTAGTGAACTGCCTTATTATATATTATTATTTTTTGATAAAAAGTCAAAGATTTAAGATTAAAAACACAAAATTAATATTATTGAAAATAACAATATCATTATGTATAATTTGATTTATGAAAAACAGAATCAAAATAAATTGCACATCACTTTCACTAAATGAAAAAATAGATTTTTTTACGGAATTATATACATACATAAATGCATCAATACCCATTTCAACGGGTTTGACAAATATTGTTAACAATACAAGAAGTACAAAAATAAGTTATATTGCCTCAACAATTTTAAAATTAATAGACAACGGCGAAAATTTTTCCGATTCAGTTTTAAGATTTGAAAATATTATAGGCAGTGCATACTGTAATCTTCTTGCTGCAGGTTATGAAACGGGGGAATTACCAAGAATTTCAAAGGAAATACTTGAAACTTTGAAAAAACAAAGGAGTATAAAAAGGAATATCATTAAATCCTGTGCATATCCTATAACGTTATTAATAGTATTTTGTATTGCTACGCTTGCTATGATATTTATAATCATTCCGAAAGTTTCTGCTCAGGCAGAACTTATGACAGGAAAAATTCCTTTGTCATTACAAATCATTTCAAAAGGTTGGATATTCATATTTGCCTTTATAATTTTTATTGTATATATGGGAATCCGACTATTCAAAAATATGCTTAAAGGCAAATCTGTTTTACAAATTCCCGTACTTGGAAAAGCGGTAAAAGAATACAATTTATCATCATTCCTTAGAGTATTATCACTTTCATACAAAGCCGGAATACCCATAGCAAGTGCTCTTCCGTTATCAAGCAAAATTATTCAAAACAATTACATTAAAAACAGATTAATTTTAAATTCATCAATGTTGGCGAAAGGTTCATCATTATCTGATACACTTCGTACAACCGGCTTATTTGAGCCGCAAACAATTTCAAAAATTGAAACGGGTGAAATTTCAGGGAATTTGGAAGAAATTTTCAATGATATTGTTAAAAATGCTGAAGAACACTTGGAAACAACATTATCAGCCGCAATGAGTGTTATTGAACCCGCATTTATATTTATTATAGGGATATTTATACTTATATTCGGATTTATAATACTCGGCCCCGCAAATCCGTTTAATTATTTTTAAATTTCTAAATAACAATTCTTATTTTAAAATATCCTCTTGCTTTTTATATTGTTTACATGTATAATCAGCTTGAAGGGTGAAGAGGTTATAGATTTTATTCGTCTATATAGTTGTTTACAGCCCTTGGGAAAGAAAGAGAAATACTCCATAGATGAGTACAACGGAATTTAATTACAAGTATATTAAGGAACATGCAAGTGCCGGAAGCTGGCGCAGAGGTTACGAATACCATACAAAAGACATGGTATTTGATAATTATCCGGAAAAAAACTTTTATATGGGTAAAGTAAAAGGTAATTTTCAGGATCACTACAATACTGACCTGATTTTCAAAAAAAATAAGGTTGAAGCCCGCTGTAATTGCCCGTTAAAAGAAGAATGGTGCAAGCATGCCGTTGCTGTTGCTCTGAAAGCTATTGATGCTCATGCTTATGAAGATTGGCTTTCAACAAAATTCGGAATGGAATTTGATTTTCCCGATGAAAATACGGAATTGACAGAAAAACCGCAGGGAAGTTATATTTTTCACTTCAATTCAAAAAGAAAAGCCAATTTCTTCTCTGTTTTGGTTCGTTCAAGAGAAACAGGAAAAATTATAAGACAAATTGAACCGTTATTCAGAGCGATTTTGGAAACTCAGAAAAATGATAAAAAATTTGAATTAAATGATTCTCAGAAAGTAGAATTTTTAATATTCAAAGAACTTTTACAAATTTCAAGACAGGATAAAAAAGCCGGTTGGTACGATGTTCCTATTGCAAAATTCGGCTCAATATTCCCATTACTTGCAAAGGCAGATGAAGTACTTGATGAACGTACAAAAGAAAGATTGAAATTTACGAATGAGGAATGGAAACTTGTTCTTTATGTAAATGCATCACAAACTCCTGGAACACTCTTACTTTCATTGGAGTGGCAAAGACCTGACAGAGATGATGTTTATCCGTTCGAAGAAGTCAGATATTTTTCAAGACACCTGAAATGGGGCAGATACAAAAACGTAATGTTCCCGACAAACGTTGCAATTCAGGCATTGCCTCAAAGCATAACAAAAGCATCATTTACAGATTTGAAAGATGCAGAATGCGGGAAATTTATATATGAGGATTTGCCTAAACTCCGCGAGGTCATGGATGTTGTTGTTGATGAACAAATATCAAAACTCATGCTTGAAGAACGCCCGCCGATAAACGTTGTAACAATGGGAATAGATTATGACCAGAGTTTAAAAGCCGAATTGAACTTTGAATATGACGGAGTAAGAGTCCCGTATTCAAAAACCGCACAGGACAAAGCACCGTATATTACAGTCAAAAAGCCGGATTCTGATGTTATTTACTGGGTTAAAAGGAATATTAAACACGAGAATGAAGCATACGCAATGCTTTTGGCCTGTAAATTTGTTCCGATGCAAACAAATAATTTGGCATTAGAAAAAGAAACTGCTATTGATTTTTATAATTATTATCTGAAACAGGCAGGTGATGGTTGGAAATTTGAAGAAAAAGACGATATGTCATTCTTCAAAATTATGGAAAATCCGTTCAAACTTTGCGCTGAAATTGATTTTTCAGAAGAACAACCTGATAGTTTTGATGTAAAAATATTTGGTAAAGTCGGAGAAGAAATCATTGATTTTGATGAAATTTATGACACTGCTCAAAAAGATGAAAAATATTCCCGTATCAGAAGCAACGGTTTTGTGGAATATCCGGTTCAGAGCATTTATGCAATGATGAGAACCTTCAATTCATTTGATGTATACAGAAACGAAGATAATACATTTACGGTAAAAACTTTCCGTGCCGGCTTAATTAACGAGCTTAAAAACCTTGGAATAGAACTTATATTAAGTGATAAATTCAAAGAATTCTGGGATCAGATGTCAACATTCTCAACATCGGAAGATTTGAAATTACCTGAAGGAATAAGCGCTGATTTCCGTGAATACCAGCTTAAAGGTTTCGGATGGTTATGGTTTATGTATAAATACGGGCTGAACGGAATTTTAGCGGATGATATGGGTTTAGGGAAAACATTACAGGCATTGACAGCCATACAGAAAGCAAAAGAAGTTGACGGTCCTATGCCGACACTTGTTATTGCCCCGACAACTGTTGTATTCAACTGGGAAAATGAAATCCAGAAATTCGCACCGACTCTTTCATGTTTAAAACTTCAGGGCGGGGAAAGAAAACAATTCTTTCAAAAAATTCCCGAATACGATGTCGTAATTACAAGTTATGCACTTGTCAGACGCGATATTGAAAAATTAAAAGATATCAATTTCAGATATATTATTCTTGATGAATCTCAGAATATTAAAAATGCAACTTCGCAAACCGCTCAGGCGGTTAAAAAACTTCAGTCAATGCACAAGCTGGCACTTTCAGGTACTCCGATTGAAAATAAACTTGAGGAATTATGGAGTGTATTCGACTTCCTGATGCCGGGATTTTTATTCTCAATGGCTGATTTCAATTCGCACTACGTTAATCCTATTATGGAACGACATGACAAAATCGTTGAAAAACGTCTGAAATTACAGATTTATCCGTTCATATTACGTCGTATGAAACGAGATGTTGCAAAAGACTTGCCTGATAAGGTTGAAAACGTTGCATACTGCGAAATGACAGATGAGCAAAGAGATTTCTATTTGCAAGTTCTTGATTCGACCAAAGAAGAATTGTTTAAATCAATTGAACAAAACGGTCTTGAAAAGAGCAGAATGTCAATCTTCTCCGCACTTTTACGTATGCGTCAAATCTGCTGCCACCCGAGATTGTACGACAAAGATAACGTCAAAAATATTATCTCTTCGGGCAAATTTGAAAAACTTAAATATATGCTTGAAGAAATCATATCGGAAGGACACAGAATATTGTTATTCAGCCAATTTGTCAATATGCTTGACATAATTAAGGCATGGCTTGACCGTGAAGGCATTAAATACGAATACTTAACAGGTAAAACTAAAGATCGTAAAGAAGCGGTTGACAGATTTAATAACGATACAACAATACCGATATTCTTAATTAGTTTAAAAGCCGGCGGAACGGGCTTGAACCTGACAGGAGCAGATTATGTAATTCACTACGACCCGTGGTGGAACCCTGCTGTTGAAGATCAGGCAACAGACCGTGCATACCGTATCGGACAAACCAAAAAAGTATTTGTTTACCGACTTATTACCAAAAATACGGTTGAAGAAAAAATTCAGAAACTCAAAGGGGTTAAACGTGACCTTGTTGACAGCGTAATTTCGGTTGACAGAAATATTACTAAATCTCTTACAATGGATGACATCAGAGAAATCTTCTCCGTTGATTAATCTTGATTTGATATTTGATTATTTTTTATTTAAATCGCTGTATCTATTCTTACACAAGCATTTCGGGATTAATGTCAAAACTCACTGTTTATGCAGCATACGGCATGCCGATAAGATTTTAAATAACGCTAAAAAGCAGTCATAGTCAAATGTATAGGTATATAAAAATTATTGTGAAGTTTTATTACAAAAATTTATGGAATTATTGTATTTTTTACGCTAAATTTCTTGACTATAAATATTTATGTAATACGATTAGATAACATGCAAAATGTAAAGTAAGGCGAACTATGCCTGTTTGACGGAAAGTTTGAATATGAGCGGATTTTACCTACTTTATAAACCCATGAAAATTGCATTATTTGTTCATTTTGAACAGAGGGTTCACAGCCATAAGTTAGAAAAATTTTTTAGTAGTACGTACACCATTTATTTTATGAGGTGATTTAATGTCTGAGACAAAATACGAAAAAAGGGTAACGCCAATGGGTATCCCGCATACTCGTTTGGACGATTTACCGGATCTTATTGAAGTGCAGAAAAAATCCTTTGAATGGTTTTTAACAGAAGGTTTGAAAGAAGAATTACTTGCTTTCTCACCAATTAAAGACTATACAGGCAGATTAGAATTGCACTTTTTACCAAACTATACTTTCGACAATGCAAAGTATACAATTGAAGAAGCAAGAATTCATGACGCAACTTACGCAAAACAATTAAGAGTCATGATAAGACTTGTAAACCGTGACAGCGGTGAAATTAAAGAACAGGAAGTTTACATCGGTGACATCCCGACAATGACTGACAAAGGTACATTCATTGTAAACGGCGCAGAACGTGTAATCGTTTCTCAAATCGTTCGTTCACCGGGTGTTTATTTTGACAAAACCATTTCTCCTAACGGGAAACGTTTGTATAATGCTACAATGATTCCTAACCGCGGAGCGTGGGTTAAATTTGAAACTGATGCCAATGATGTTATTCACGTTAAAATTGACAAAAACAGAAAAATCTTGGCTACAACATTATTGAAAGCAATGGGTATCACTGTTGCAGAAATGGAATCAAAATTTACTCACTTTGATTTCTTAAAGAAAACTTTGGATAAAGATACAGCTGAAACAACAGATGATGCTTTAATCGATTTATACAAAAAGTTAAGACCGGGAGATCCTGCATCTCCTCAGGGCGGACGTCAGATTTTGGAATCAAGATTCTTTGATGCTAAAAAATATGACATCGGTCGTGTAGGTCGTTATAAATTAAACAAAAAATTAAATTTGAATGTTCCTGCAAACCAGAGAACATTAACAGTTGAAGATATCGTTTCAACAATCGAATATTTGGTTAACTTAACTTATGACGAAGGTACGTTGGATGATATCGACCACTTGGGTAACAGAAGAATCCGCTCGGTTGGTGAATTATTACAAAACCAATTCAGAGTCGGTCTTTCAAGAATCGAAAGAATCGTAAAAGAAAGAATGACATTGCAGGATTCTGAAACATTAACTCCGTTGAATTTATTGAACACTAAACCGTTAGTTGCTTCATTAAAAGAATTTTTCGGAAGTTCTCAGTTATCACAATTTATGGATCAAACCAACCCGCTTGCTGAATTAACTCACAAAAGACGTATTTCAGCATTAGGGCCGGGCGGTTTGCAAAGAGAAAGAGCCGGATTCCCTGTCCGTGATATTCACCCTTCTCACTACGGACGTATTTGTCCTATTGAAACTCCGGAAGGTCCAAACGCAGGTTTGATCGGTTCATTAGCTACTCACGCAAGAGTTAATGATTACGGCTTTATCGAATCTCCGTTCTTTGTTGTTAAAGACGGCGTTGTAACTGATGAAGTTGTTTATATGACAGCAGACGCCGATGAAAACTATCGTTGCGCTCCTGCCGATGTTAAATTGAATAAAGACAGAACATTTAAAGAAGACATCGTTCCTGTAAGATACCGTTCAGAATTCGTTATGGAACCGGCATCTAAAGTCGACTATGTCGGTGTATGTCCTATTCAGATTATTTCTGTCGCAACTTCAATGATTCCGTTCATTGAACACGACGATGCTAACCGTGCATTGATGGGTTCTAACATGCAGCGTCAGGCAGTACCTCTTTTGATTACTCAAAGACCAAGAGTTGGTACAGGTCTTGAATCACGTGTTGCAAAAGACTCAGGCATGGTTGTTGTCGCTGATGTTGACGGAACAGTTGAAAGAGTTGTCGGTGAAGAAATCGTAATCAGAGATCAACACAACAAATCTCACATATATACATTAATGAAATATGTAAGAAGTAACCAAGATACTTGTATTAACCAAAGACCTATCGTTCATGAGGGAGATAAAGTTAAAGCAGGCGATGTAATCGCTGATGGTGCATCAACTTGCGGCGGAGAGCTTTCATTAGGTAAAAACATTCTCGTAGCTTACATGCCTTGGGAAGGTTATAACTATGAAGACGCTATCCTGCTTTCAGAAAGATGCGTACACGATGACATCTTTACTTCATTACACATTGAAAAATTAGAAATTGAAGCACGTCAAACAAAACTCGGACCTGAAGAAATTACCCGTGAAATTCCGAATGTATCAGAAGATGCACTTCGTCATTTGGATGAACGCGGTATTGTTCGTATCGGTGCAAGAGTTTATCCTGATGATATTCTTGTTGGTAAAGTTACTCCGAAAGGTGAATCTGAACATCCGCCTGAAGAAAAATTGTTAAGAGCAATCTTTGCCGAAAAAGCAAGAGATGTAAAAGATAATTCATTGAGAGTACCTCACGGCGGCGGCGGAAGAGTCCTCGACGTCAAGGTATTTGACAGAGAAAAAGGTGATGAATTACCACCGGGAGCTAATACGGTAATCCGAGTTTATATTGCTCAAAAACGTAAAGTTTCAGTCGGTGATAAACTTTCAGGACGTCACGGTAACAAAGGTATCGTATCAAGAATTCTTCCAAAAGAAGATATGCCATTCTTACCTGATGGTACTCCTGTAGATATCGTTTTGAATCCGCTTGGTGTTCCTTCCCGTATGAACGTTGGTCAAACTTACGAACTATTGTTAGGTTTGGCTGCATACCTGACAGGTAAACACTATGAGGCACCTGCATTTGATGAAATGTATGGCGAAAACGAATCTGAAATAGTTACTAAAGGTGAATTGTTAGAAGGTATCAAAAAATCAGGTGCAACCTGGGTTGGCGAAGACGGTAAGGTAACACTTATCGACGGAAGAACGGGAGAACCGTTTGACAGACCTGTTGCTGTTGGTTTGACATACTTCCTGAAATTAGTTCACTTGGTAGATGATAAAATTCACGCAAGAAGTACAGGTCCTTATTCACTTGTAACTCAACAGCCATTGGGTGGTAAAGCTCAATTCGGCGGTCAGAGATTCGGGGAAATGGAAGTTTGGGCATTAGAGGCATACGGTGCTGCATATACTCTTCAAGAAATGTTAACAATCAAATCAGATGATGTTAACGGAAGAAACAGAGCTTATGAAGCAATCGTTAAGGGCGATAATATCCCAAGACCCGGTATTCCGGAATCATTCAAGGTACTTGTAAGAGAATTACAAAGTATCGGTTTGGATATTACGGTATCCAAAAAAGACGGAACAGAAGTAGATTTGATGACAGATATGGACGACTTGAGAAAAGCTGCTCCAAAAAGAACTTTGTCAGATGTTGATTCAGAGTTGTTGAATATCAACTTCTTTGAGACACCAACTACTTTCGGTGACCTGTAGTAGAATTTTGGCGGGGATAACTTCCCCGCACAACATAAAGGAGAAAATTTAAAAATGTCAACAAGCATAGATTATTTTGACTATATACGAATAAGTATTGCATCTCCGGAAAGAATACTTCAATGGTCACACGGCGAAGTTACAAAACCGGAAACAATAAACTATCGTACATTAAAACCGGAAAGAGACGGTTTGTTCTGCGAAAGAATTTTCGGGCCGACAAAGGACTGGGAATGTTATTGCGGAAAGTATAAAAGAGTAAGACATAAAGGTATTATCTGCGAACGCTGCGGTGTTGAAGTTACGGATTCAAAAGTAAGACGTCACAGAATGGGACACATTAAACTTGCTGCTCCTGTTTCTCACATCTGGTTTTTGAAAGGTATTCCTTCATATCTTGGCTTACTTTTAGATATGACTTTGAAAAATCTTGAACAAGTTATCTATTTCAACAGCTATGTTGTATTAGACGGCGGAGATTCAGATTTCAAAAAACTTCAGTTATTATCTGAAGAAGAATACGAAGATTATATGGCTGAAAACGAAGAATCTACATTAAAAGTCGGTATCGGTGCTGAAGCTATTCAACAATTACTTGGAGAAATAGATATCAATGCTTTGGCTGAAGAAATCAGAACAGAATTAGAAGGCAGCGTTTCAGTTCAGAAAAAATCTAAATTAATTAAGAGATTAAGATTATTAGATAACTTAATTCAGTCAGGTACAAATCCGACATGGATGATAATGGATGTAATTCCTGTTACTCCTCCGGATTTAAGACCTATGGTTCAATTAGACGGCGGCAGATTTGCTACATCTGATTTGAACGACTTATACAGACGTGTAATAAACAGAAACAATCGTTTACAACGTTTATTGGAAATGGGTGCTCCTGAAATTATCGTCAGAAACGAAAAACGTATGCTTCAGGAAGCCGTTGACGCTTTAATTGATAACGGCAGAAGAGGCAGAACAGTTGTCGGTCCTAACAACAGAGCACTGAAATCATTATCTAACATCATTGAAGGTAAACAAGGTCGTTTCCGTCAGAACTTGTTAGGTAAACGTGTTGACTATTCAGGTCGTTCAGTAATCGTTGTCGGTCCGTCATTGAGATTGAATCAATGCGGTTTGCCGAAAGAAATGGCTATCGAATTGTTTAAACCGTTTGTTATTAATAAATTAATAGAAAGAGGATACGTTCAAAATATTAAATCAGCTAAGAAGAAGATTGAACGTTCGGATCCTGTCATTTGGGATATCTTAGAAGAAGTTATCGACGGGCACCCGGTATTATTGAACCGTGCTCCAACGCTTCACAGATTAGGTATCCAGGCATTTGAACCAAAACTTGTTGAAGGTCGTGCTATTCAGTTACATCCGTTAGCTTGTACAGCGTTCAACGCAGACTTCGACGGTGACCAAATGGCTGTTCACGTTCCTTTATCAATCGAAGCACAGGCAGAAGCAAGAATGTTAATGTTAGCTACTAATAACTTACTTGCACCTGCAAACGGAAAACCGATTGTATCTCCTTCTCAGGATATGGTCTTGGGTATGTATTACTTAACGACTATGAAAGATCCTAATCAGGAAGTACAAGGTTACTTCTACAGCTTCGAAGATGCAATTTCAGCATTTGAAGTTAAGGTAATCAAACTTCACGATAAGATTGTTGTTCGTGACAGAAAAGGCGAAAGAATCGAAACTACTGTCGGAAGAATTATCTTCAATGAAGAAATAAGAAAAGCGTTAGTTTAATTGAAAACTCAAATAAAAAGGGAAAACAAATGGAAATGACATATACACATACAAAAAAAGATCCTGATTTCATTAATAAACAAATGGATAAAGGTTCATTGAAGAAATTGTTAGGTCAAATGTATTTGGAATATGGCGGAGCAAAAGAAGCAAATCTTGCTGATGCTTTAAAAACATTAGGTTACAGATATGCAACTATGTCCGGTACTACTATTTCAATTGCAGATTTATCAGTTCCTGAATCTAAAAAAGATTTGTTGAAATCAGCAGAAAAGGAAATTGAAGTATCACAAAACAGATACTTAAAAGGTGAGATCACAGAAGTCGAAAGATATACAAAAGTTATCGATACCTGGGCTGAAACAACAGCTAAGCTGACAGAACAGGTTGTAGAAAACTTTGACAGATTAAACCCTGTTTATATGATGGCATTCTCAGGTGCGAGAGGTAACTTATCTCAGGTATCTCAGTTAGTAGGTATGAGAGGTTTGATGGCTGATACACAAGGTCAGATTATCGACTTGCCTATTAAATCAAACTTCAAAGAAGGTCTTTCTGTTACCGAATACATCATTTCATCTTACGGTGCAAGAAAAGGTCTTGTAGATACAGCGTTGAAAACAGCCGATTCAGGTTATTTGACAAGACGTTTGGTTGACGTTGCACAAGATGTTATCGTAAGAGATGAAGATTGCCACACTGATAAATATATCGATTTGAAACCGATTATGGACGGTGATGCAATTATTGTTCCTTTAATCGACAGATTATTGGGCAGAACAGTTGCACAAGACATAACAGATAAAGATGGCAACGTAATTATCACTAACGGAACAACATTAAATAGAGATGATATTAAGAAAATTTCAGGTTTAGACCTGCAGAATTTAAGAGTACGTTCAGCATTGACATGCGGTTTGGAATACGGTGTATGCCAAAAATGCTATGGTTGGGCATTAACATCACAAAAACTTGTTGATGTAGGTGAATCAATCGGTATTATCGCGGCTCAATCAATCGGTGAACCTGGTACACAGCTTACAATGAGAACATTCCACACAGGTGGTGCTGTCGGCGTTAAAGAAGCAATGAAAGAAATTAAAGCACACGAAGCCGGTACCGTAATTTCTAAAATTAAAACAAGAGAACTCAGAACCCGTCACGGGGATGTTGTTCAGGTTGCAATGTATGAAGCTGATTTGGAAGTTAAAGGCGAAAAAAGAACTTCTAAATATCACATTCCTGCAGGCGCAACAGTATTTGTTAAAGATGGTGATAAAGTTACCAAGGGCTTCAAAATGGCAGAACACGCTCCTCAATCAAGCAGCGATTCAAGCCGTTTGACAGAAAAAGCTCAAAAAGATATTATTTCTGACATCAGCGGTGAAGTTGTATTTGACGGATTCAAAGCTGATGAAAAGAAAGACAGACAAGGCAACGTATTAAGAACCACAAACAAACAAGGTATTGTTTGGGTATTAGGCGGCGATGTATACACATTACCGGGCGGTTCAAAAGTTCTTGTCAAAGACGGTCAAAAAGTATCTGAAGGCGAAAAACTTGCTGAAACTCTTACAATCTGCGAACACGGCGGTGAAGTCAGAGTCGGCAGCGATTTAGTCGTTGAAGATGCTAAATTTGACGGTAAGAAAATTAAAAAGATTGTTTCAGGTAAAGAATTGACAATCGTTATTGCTTCTTTAGCTCCTGAAAATGCATCTTTTGAACAAACTAAAAAAGAACAAATCTGGACAGTTGATAAAACCGGTGAAAAATATATCGTTAAGGCAGTTGTAGATACAACAGTTGAAAACGGTATGATTATCGGGGAACTTATTGATGATGATTGTTCAGTTCCATCTTCAGGTGAAATCAGATACGTTGATGTTGAAGTTGACGAAAATCAGATTATTACAAAACCCGGTAAGGTTGTATTCATTCCTGAAGAAGTTCATCAAATCAACAAAGATGCAACACTTAAAATGGTTGAAAACGGAACTACCGTTACTGCAGGTACAGAAGTTGTAAAAGACGTTTACTGCCACATTGATGGTGTTGTTGAATTTAAAGAATACAATGATGTAATTCATGAAATTACAATAAGACCGGGTGAAGTTCATACTTTATCAAGCATTCAGGAATTGAAAGTTGATGAAGGTGAAGTTATCAAAAAAGGAACAGTTATCGCTGAAGGTATAAAAGCCAAAACTACTTCTGTTGTAACCATTATGGATTCTTCAGTTGAAGATTTGGCAATTGAAGATTTGGACGAAGAAATGGATGCTTCAATGGGTCTTGATGAAGATGCTATTGAAAATCAACCTGTTCAAATTTTAGTCAGACCTGTTCAGGTATTGGATATTGAACAAAAAGACGTATCAATCAAATTTAATTCTTCAGATGAATTGATTGATGTTGTTCCTGTAACTCAATTACAATACAAAGACGGTGCAAGAGTCAGAAACATTGATGGTGCAACTATTACAAGAACAAGTTTGGTTCTTCAGATGGGCGGTTATTTATCTCACCTTAAAGGTGTTGTAGAACTTGATTCTCACGGGGAACTAAGAATCGTTGTACTTGAAAACTTAATTGTTCGTCGTGAACTTGAAGGTTCGGCTAATAATTCACTTCAAACCGAACTTTTGGTAAAAGACGGTCAGGTAATTGATCCAAAAACTCCTGTTGCAAAAACTCAGGTATTAGCGTTACACGATGCAGTTGCATCAATCAAAGATAAAGAAGAAGAAGCAAGAAGATTATTGTTAATCTCTGAAAGCTCATATACTGATGTTAAAGTCAAGGGAAAAGCAACAGTTAAGAAAGGTGACCTGATTAAAACAGATAATGTAATCGCTGAAAGCGGTGAAACATCACCAATTTCAGGTATTGTTACCGCAGTAAACAAAGGCAGCGTTTCAATCAGAGTTGGTCGTCCTTACTTAATCAGCCCAGGTACTATGTTACTTGTTAATGCCGGCTCATTGGTATTAAGAGGTGACTTAATCGTATCTTTGACTTATGAAAGAGAAAAAACAGGCGATATCGTTCAAGGTTTGCCAAAAGTTGAAGAATTACTTGAAGGTCGTCGTCCGAAAGATTGTGCTATTTTGGCAGAATTCGACGGAACAACAAAAATAGAAGTTGATGAAAGCGGATTCCCAAGATTATATCTTGAAGATGAAAACGGTTCTTCAACTGAAATTAAATATTCAATTGACGCAAATGTAATTGTCGGAAACAATCAAAAAGTTGTTAAAGGTCAGGCATTAACATCCGGTTCACCTGATCCGCATGATGTTATGCGTTTAAGAGGACCTGAAGCAGCTCAACAATATCTTGTTGACGAAGTACAAAGAGTATATCGTTCTCAGGGCGTTGAAATTTCCGATAAACACATTGAAGTTATCGTTCGTCAAATGACTAAGAAAGTTAAAGTCGTTGACGCAGGTGAAACTAACTTGTTGCCTGGTGAACTTATTGAAGTTCAAATCTTTGAAAAAGAAAATAAAGAAGCAGAAGAAGCAGGTAAAGCTCCTGCAACTTGCGAACACATGTTGTTAGGTATTACCAAAGCTTCATTGAATACTGAATCATTCATTTCAGCAGCTTCATTCCAGGAAACAACAAGAATCTTAACAGAAGCTGCCGTTGAAGGTAAAAAAGACATGTTGAGAGGTTTGAAAGAAAACGTTATCATCGGTCGTTTAATACCGGCAGGTACAGGTTTCCACCATTTGATTAATGCAAATGAAGAAAGAGAAAAGGCAGAAAGAAAACAAGCCGTTGCTCAAAGAAACCAGGCAAGAAAACCATCTGCAATTTTGGAAGAAATCGAAGGAATGTTCGGTTCTCCTGACTTCGCAGGTGATGACGATATTATTGAATAATTCAAATTCAATATAATACAAAATAAGGGTACATTATAAAATGTGCCCTTATTTTTTTTAATTTATATCAATCTTATTCTTCGGTTGGACCAAGCTTCAACTTTCCGGATTTTATTGATAAATACCGATCACACTGAGCAACTTTATCATACCCCAGCAACACGCCCAATATAAAATCTTGTTCAGCATTCAATTTATTGAGTCTTGGACTGAATGTACGTATTACATTGATACATGATTCATCCCCAAAAAATACATTTATTAAATCTTTGCCTTTATGTTCATTTATCAAATACGGGATATCATTTTTTTGCAATTTATACTCTATTGATTTACGGTATTTAGCTTTTTCAGTCGTTAGAATAAGATTTCTTATACCCTTTTTGTATTCGTAAATATGATGATTGAACACTCTTAAATCATTAAATTCTTCTATCTGATCAGGCGTTATTGCATCAGCTTTTGAAGCACAAAATGTAGTTTTATGTTTTAAATTATTATTTACTGTACAATAATTGTACCCTGAAATTGCACCGATTCGCATTTATCCGCCCCTATTATGTGTAAATCTTATGGGATCATAATAAAATAACTGAAAATCAGTGTCAAGTTAAATAATTTCATTTTTAAACTTGACAGGCATGGTATAATTAATATATGAGCATAAAGAAGGTATTATGTTCGGCACTGGTTATAGCTTGTTTACTAGCCGGAAACAGCGTGAATGCCATACACGAGCACGATGAGGAAGACTTACTCCTGAACCCTGCAGTTGAAGTGAAAAACGGCACAGTTTTAAACATAATTGATTGTGTTGCATTGGCATTTAAGAACAGTCCGAAAATTAAAAGAGAAAAATATAATTTAGATATTGCAAAAAGTAATTTGGGAATTGCAAAATCTCAATACTTCCCGACCCTTGGGGCTGGGGTAGGTTTTCAGTACCAAAGAAATTCCGACGGAATATATTATGACAAAAGGTACAGAGATCTTCCTGCAGTCGGTGTAAGTGTAAGCCAGCTTATTTATAACTTTGGCAAAACAACTGCCTTTATTAAAATGGAAGAATTTAATAAAATTGCTGCCGAATACGAATTTATGGATAGTCTTTGCTATACATTATTCGATATAAAAGCAAAATATTATAAATTACTTCAAACCAAAGCACTGCTTAACGTGGCAAAAAATAATGTTGACATAAATGAAAAATTTTTAGAAATCGCAAAAACAAAATCTGAACCTGATATTGCAACTGCAGAACTTAATTTGAGTGAAGCAAAAATCAAATACATTGAGGCGGAAAATTCTTATAACAATGCAAAATATAATTTAAGCAACGCAATGTACATTGATTCTCAACCCAATTATAGCATTGAAAATACTCCAACTTTTACATACAATGACGATTTTGCCTACGGTACAAAACAACATGTTGAAGTCAAACCATTTGAACCGTATGTATTTCCGTTTAAAAAAGATGATGCACTTAGTATTGCATACAACAACAGCCCTGATTTACAGGTTTTAATTAATACAAAAAATGCAATGGAAGAATCATTAAAATATGTCAAACGCACGTATTTACCTGATTTGACGGCTGATGTAGGATACGGGCTGAATCACACAAATTTTACCAATAATAACAGCTTAAATGTCGGAGTTAATCTCAGAACCAGCGTCAATTTAATGGAATTGAAACATTCGATTAAAGGTGCTGATGCTCAGGTACATTTGGCGAATAATGAGATTAATTTATTTAAAAAGGATTTGCAATACGAACTTTTGAGGGCCTTTAACAATGTCGACAGAGCAAAAAAACAAGTTCCGACTGCAAAAACAGAAGTAGAACAATCATTAAAAAATCTTGAAATTGTAGAGAATAAATACCGCTCAGATGTTCTTAATTACGTTGCGCTTCAGGATGCAAGAAAAGATTATATAAGGGCCTTAGACAGTTATATAGAAAGCGTTTACAACTATAACATCTCACTTATACAACTTGAAATGGCTATGCATTATCACATGATTGATATTCACCACAAATCCGAACATGCCATGCACTACCACAGTACAGAACTGATTGAACACTTAAACAAAGCTCTTGAATGTGATGAAAAAGAAGTAAGCAATAAAAAGAAACGCAAATAAAATACTTTAAAATTCATCAGTATTTTTATCAAATTCCTCTTGTTCTTGAATCTCCCTCATAATATCATCATTTGGATCATCAAACATTAAAGTATAATCCTTACGAGTTTCTGACTTTTCAGATTTTGGGAATTCTATAGGTTTTACGTTCGGCATTGTTTTGTCAGCTCGCACTTTTTTTACTGTCATATCGGGATTTTGAGATAATCTTAATTTGGGTTTTGCAGCATCATATTCACTCATATACTATACTCCTACTTTTAAATTATACAATCATATATACGGACAAAATCAGAAAAACTTTAATTAATTTTCAGAATTTATTTTAACTTCTTTATTTCTTATAAGTATAATTTTAATAATTCTAGCTCCGTCAATTTCGGATACGGTAAAGGTGAAATTGCCATAATTCACTCTGTCGCCGACTTTTGCGATTCGTTCAAGCTGTTTTACAACCAAACCTGCGATTGTATCAACATCTTCTACTTCCAAATCTTCTTCCGGAACATCAAAGAATTTTGCAAGCTCATCAAGTCGCATAGTTCCGGCAGCTTCAAATACATCCGGTCTGATTTCTTTAATATCTTTTTCTTCATCAATATCAAATTCATCCTGAACATCCCCAAAAATTTCTTCCAACACATCTTCAAGAGTAATTAATCCGGATGTTCCGCCAAATTCATCAACAACAATAGCCATTTGCGCACGTTGTTTTTTGAATAACATTACCAATTTATCAAGAGTAATTGTTTCCGGAACAAGAGGGATTTTCCTTTGGAATTTTTCAATCGGAGAAGATTCATTTTTTAAAGACAACATAAACAAGTCTTTTACATGGACAAAACCCGTTATATGATCAATATCTTCACTGTAAACAGGATATCTTGTATATTGATTTTCTGTTGCAATTTTATTTAATTCGTCTATCGGAGTATCAATAGAAACACAAACCATATCCGTTCTCGGGGTCATAACCTCGTGAGCCGTCAAATCCGAAAATTGCAGAACATTATGGAACATATCTTTTTCGGTTTCATTTAAAACACCTTCATCATAACTGTTTTCAACATACATATCCAAATCATCAATAGTATGAACAGTTTTTAGCGAAGGATTAACAGGAATTTTTAATGCTCTTAATATT